>NZ_JASPKB010000020.1:0-1478 GCF_030232515.1 Corynebacterium sp. MSK004
GACGTCGACGTCGTGGAGGTGCTGGATGAACTTCAGCCGTGCGGGGTCATCGGGTTGGAGGACTGCCAGTTCGGCGGCGAGCATGTCGGTGCGGTAGAACCGTGCGGAGTAGTCGTTGCGGCATGCTGCTGTGATCAGGGCTTGGGCGAGGTAGGTTTTGCCGACTGAGGATTTGCCCAGGATGACAATGTTTTGGCCCAGGTGGCACCATTGTCCGTGAGCGAGTCTGCTGACTTGCTCGGGGTTGATGTTGCGGTCAGGCGTGCAGACCACGTTTTCAAGGCAAGCATCAAGGTTTGGCGATCGGGATGCTTTTAGCAGTTTGTTGATGCGTCGTTCACGCCTGGCCGCGACTTCTTTATCGAGTGCGTAGAGCACCTTTTGGGAAAACGTCCATGCGTCGAATGCGGGATCGTTGGCGATGTCGATGACGCTTCTGCCGAAGGCAGTCATCCGCAGCGCGGTGAAGTCGGGCAGGACGGACTCGTCAAGGAAGCGATCTGCTGGCGGGGTTGGTGATGACATGGGCTTTTAGTGTCCTTTCTTAGCGAGGTTGTCCATGCTGAACTGGTCTGCACCGCCGAGAAACGCGCCGGTGGTATCCCGGTCGGTGATTGCAGGGGCGGTGGGCTGGTTGACTGTGGTGCTGCGCGGGGCCTGGTCTAACCCGCGGGGCCGGGTGGCGTGTTCTTTGCGTATGGCGGCCATCATGTTTTTGACCGCGGTATATGACACAGCCCGTCGGCTGCCGTCGTTGGCCATCAGGCGCTGGCATGCCTCTTCCAGGATTGGTTTGTTGCCGTGTTTGCCCATCGACAGCACGTTTCTACAGGACTGGTACGCCTGGGCCGGGATGGCTTTCGCCGCGATGAGTTCTTCGATGACCTTGCGTGTTGCCGGGCCGGTTTTGCTGGCTTCGCGATAAAAGTAGTCGCTTGTCCACAGCCCACGGGTGGAGTCCATTCCAGATGGAATGTGCTCATAGTCAGTGACATAGGCCCCACGCTTATGCGAAACCTGGTGGGTTGCCACGGTTGTCCCCTGGTCAAAGACGGTCAAGACCTGGCCTGTGATGCGCACATCGACAGTGCGGCCAACAAGCTGGTGCGGAACGGAGTAGCGCACCGTTGCAACCGTGATATGGAAATCCGGGGCTACTTTCGCACGCTTCCACTCGGTATGTTGCCACGGGGTTGCCGGCAGGTCAGCAAGGAGATGCTGCTCGTGTGCTTCGAAGAGATCCCTGCGGCTTGACTGCTGACTGCGAAACGGCACGGAGGTGTTGATCGCATCGACTAAGCCCACAATCTTTCCGTTGAGCTCATCTAAGTCAACACACTGGTGGTCTTCAAGGGCGTGGATGATCTTGTGCGTGACGATCTTTACCGCAGCTTCCACATTTGCTTTATCCTTCGGCCGACGCGCGCGTGTGGGAAGTGCTGCTGTGTTGTAGTGCTCCAAGAACTGCTGGTAGGTGT
>NZ_JASPKB010000021.1:0-1360 GCF_030232515.1 Corynebacterium sp. MSK004
GAAGCACTCACATCAGCTACACTGACCCGAGCAGCATAGCTAACCCCCGACGTGTCTACTTTCCGGGGGTCAGGCCCTCTATGGCCTCGATATCGGCCTCGTCATCGGCTCCACGCTGTTTCTCATTTGTTCGATGTCCGCGACTGTTGGTGGTCTCATGCCCATTGTGGCTAAGACTGTTGGCGCGGACCCTGCGGTCTTCTCTAACCCATTCATCTCTACCTTCTGTGATGCAACGGGCTTGATCATCTACTTCTTCATTGCAAAGACCGTCTTAGGAATCTAACTGGATACAGAAGAGTGTCCGCGAAGCCGTACGAGGACTGCTACGTGACAAATAGGCACGCGCCCCAATCTTTGGTGCGAATTGACAGCCACTAACCGCCCTGAGCGCCCGCGCACAATCCTTCGCTTATCCCGCAAGCAGTCCAATTGCAAGGTTAATAGCAGCGTGCAATATTGCGCATTCAATGACGCTTCCCGAGCGGTATCGCACCACTCCCAGGATCCACCCGCAGAGAAACTGAACCGGAAGTATGGGCCACAACTGCGCATCGAAGCTCAACAACATCAAATGAGGCAGAAGAAAAACTCCCGCTTGGAGCGTGTTACCACCCCAGAACCCCCAGGATCGAAGAAGTAAGCCGCCAACAAATCCTCGGAAAAACACTTCCTCGCCTATAGCCCTGAAAATGACAGCAAGGCTTACCCCTTGAGACAGAACCACCCCCGGTATGGCCAGACTAGCCGTCGATACAAGACGGATACCAACGTATCCTATTCCAATCAGCACGGGGAAAAGGATGATGCCTAGTACTACTGTTTGCCAATTTCCCAATCGCCAACCCACATTTGCCCGAGCTTGAGAAACCCCAATTCTCTTGCGCTGAAAAATGATATAAAGCACTGAAGGAACGAGAAACAAAAGGAATTCAAACATCTTCTCCGTACCCTAATCCCGGACCGGGTTGGCTACTTAGCCAGAAAACTCGGTGCCCAGTTTACAATTCTGTATGAGGACGAGACGCCCGAGCATTGGTGGGGTAGATCATACTTCCGTGGCCCTTTCGCAGTAGTTAGGAACTAGGCAGCTACCCGGGTGGGTATGAGCCTTGTTTATCAGCGCTTTCAGGTGAACATGATTAGGCCCAATTGCCGAGGCGGGGCCTAATGAATCTGTCAGTAAAAAGCTATTTGTTCAGACCTGGAAGTGCAGACCTGCCGCGTTGTGAAAACGAGAAGGAGACCGTTAAAGCAATGATGGTGCTTTAACGGTCTCTTCGTTGTTTGTATTGAGTTGTTGTTTGTTGTTTGGTGTCGGCGGTTTCTTACTCTCCCACAACCTCCCGGTTGCAGTACC
>NZ_JASPKB010000022.1:0-908 GCF_030232515.1 Corynebacterium sp. MSK004
TGCTTTATCCTTCGGCCGACGCGCGCGTGTGGGAAGTGCTGCTGTGTTGTAGTGCTCCAAGAACTGCTGGTAGGTGTCGTTGACCTTCCGATTCCTATCGGCAGTGCTGATTGCGTTTGATGCCGTCGACGCGTTATCGGGGACAACAACCTGGCAGACCCCACCGAAGTAGTCAAACGCTTGGCGGTGTGCATCAAGCCAGGACTGTTGCCGCTGGTCAACACACGCACAAGCAAACAGCATTCCTGAATACGGCAGCGAAGCGACGAAAATGCTGACTTTCGCACCCGGTGTGCCCGCAGGGTCGTACAGGCGCATCTTGTTCCCTGCCCAGTCCACCTGCATCGTATGCCCTGGTGCATGGGTGATCCGGGCGGTAAGCCCGGCCGCATCGACATGGGAGGCAACCAGCTGGCGGAACCGGTCGTAGCTGTAATGACGCTGGCCCGGCTGGGTGGGGGTGGTGGTGTAGCGAGCCCACAATACTTGCAGTGTCTGCTTCACACGCCCTGTGCGTGCTTTGACGACCGCGTCAAAGTCAATCGGGACGAACTCGCCTTGACCGCTGGTGCGTTTATCAACGAATATCTCGTCTAGCTCGTCATTCGTCAACGCCGCGACCTGCTGGGCAGTAGTCAGGCCAAGGCTTCGCAGCGCTTGGTTCGCTCGGGAAATCGCGCGGTGCGAGCACCCGAGCTGGTCTTCAATCTGGCGGTAAGAACGCTTCCTAATCAGCAGCGTCATCACCGCACGGTAATCCGTCATCAGCGGACTCCTTCCAGTACGCGCCGCACCCGAGTGGTGCGGCTACCGGAAGTATCACCCCGAGCGCCGCGAGCTGCTACCAGATACTCACTGAAGCGCTACCAGATAGTCACGACACTGCTACCAAATAGCCGGTCGCAACA
>NZ_JASPKB010000023.1:0-729 GCF_030232515.1 Corynebacterium sp. MSK004
GATCGGCGATTGGGACGAAGTCGTAACAAGGTACCCGTACCGGAAGGTGCGGGTGGATCACCTCCTTTCTAAGGAGCTTTAATTGAGCACCAGTTGGTGCTATATAGCGTGTGAGTGTTTATTCTTACTCGCTTGGTGGTTTATGTAGACGATTGTTTTACTGCCGCCTATTGATAATCGGGTGGAGATACATCTTAACCAGAATGATGATTCAACTAACGCGTTAATAGAAGTGCTTGGTGCATTGTTGGGTGTCTGGGGCATTGTTCCCTGGTTGTATAACCCACGTAAGTTTCAATAACTGCTTTCTTTGTGGTGTGGTTGTTGTCTTGTGTGGGGTGTTGTGTGAGAACTGTATAGTGGACGCGAGCATTAAACCATGTGCTTGCCATCGTCACTTTTTGTGTTGGTGGTGGGTCATGGTTTGTGTGATTTCTTTGTTCTTTTGTGTTTTGTGTGTTCACACCAGCATGATGACTGTTGCTTTTGTGGTGGTTGTTGTGTTGGTTGTGTGTTCGTTATTTAGGGCGCATGGTGGATGCCTTGGCATGCTGGGCCGATGAAGGACGTGTAAGGCTGCGTTAAGCCTCGGGGAGTTGTCAATAGAGCGTTGATCCGAGGATGTCCGAATGGGGAAACCTGGCACCTGTTATGGGGTGTTACCCTTCAGTGAATTCATAGCTGTTGTGGGGGTTTACGCGGGGAAGTGAAACATCTCAGTACCCGTAG
>NZ_JASPKB010000024.1:0-441 GCF_030232515.1 Corynebacterium sp. MSK004
TTGGTGGTTTATGTAGACGATTGTTTTACTGCCGCCTATTGATAATCGGGTGGAGATACATCTTAACCAGAATGATGGGTTAACCAACACGGCACTTGTTAAGTGTCTGTTTTGAAAAGTGCTTGGTGCATTGTTGGGTGTCTGGGGCATTGTTCCCTGGTTGTAACCCACGTAAGTTTCAATAACTACTTTTTGGTGTGGTTGTTGTCTTGTGTGGGGTGTTGTGTGAGAACTGTATAGTGGACGCGAGCATTTAACCATGTGCTTGCCATCTTCTTTTGTGTTGGTGGTGGGTCATGGTTTGTGTGATTTCTTTGTTCTTTTGTGTTTTGTGTGTTCACACCAACACAGTTTGATTGCCATGTTTGTGGTGGTTGTTGTGTTGGTTGTGTGTTCGTTATTTAGGGCGCATGGTGGATGCCTTGGCATGCTGGGCCGATG
>NZ_JASPKB010000025.1:0-437 GCF_030232515.1 Corynebacterium sp. MSK004
AGGAAAGTCCGTATCGTCGTTGAGACTTGCAGCGATGCGTTTAGCACCATAAAGCCCGTGCTCATCATCGAAGATGGCCTTGATTCTCGCCCCAAGAAGAGCATCGGAACACGTCTTTAACCTGCGTTTTTCGCGGGTGTTGACCCATTTGTAGAACGAGGAGCGATTGAGCTTTAACACGTGGCACATCCGCTTGACCGAGTACTCGGTTCGATGGTCATAGACAAACTGGAAGCGGATTACCAGCGTGTCTCTTCGGCAAAATACTTCGCGGCCTTGCGCAAGATATCGCGTTCTTCACGCAGCTTAGAGACTTCTTTTTCTAGCTGGCGGATCCGTTCAGAATCAGTCGTCGCCTTCGCCTTGTCACGCATGGTCTTCGTGCGGGCACGCTTGCCGGTGCCGTACTGCTTAAGCCAGGAATAAAGTGAGGAACG
>NZ_JASPKB010000026.1:0-415 GCF_030232515.1 Corynebacterium sp. MSK004
GTATCGCTGGTTATCGAAGCTTTATCTCATGCCAGAAAAGTCCGCGGAAGCCTGAAAGGGGCAATTTTCCATTCTGATCACGGCAGTGTGTACACCTCACAGGCATTTAGGGACCACTGCGCCAAGCTTGGTGTTCGCCAATCCATGGGAGCGGTGGGAACGAGTGCCGATAATGCCCTGGCAGAATCGTTTAACGCCACTCTAAAGCGTGAAGTTCTGCGTGATCGGAAAGTCTTTGACAATCCCATCAGCTGCCGCCAAGAAGTCTTCCGATGGTGCATGCGCTACAACACCCGTAGACGACACTCCTGGTGCAATCTTCTAGCCCCCGATGACTACGAAGCACTCACATCAGCTACACTGACCCGAGCAGCATAGCTAACCCCCGACGTGTCTACTTTCCGGGGGTCAGGCC
>NZ_JASPKB010000027.1:0-263 GCF_030232515.1 Corynebacterium sp. MSK004
GGCTCATCAGAAGGCTCGTCAGACTTGGACGGCTCATCAGAAGGCTCGTCAGACTTGGACGGCTCATCAGAAGGCTCATCAGAAGGCTCGTCAGACTTGGACGGCTCATCAGAAGGCTCGTCAGACTTAGACGGCTCATCAGAAGGCTCGTCAGACTTGGACGGCTCATCGGACGGCTCATCAGAAGGCTCATCAGAAGGCTCGTCAGACTTGGACGGCTCATCAGAAGGCTCGTCAGACTTGGACGGCTCATCAGAAGGCTC
>NZ_JASPKB010000028.1:0-255 GCF_030232515.1 Corynebacterium sp. MSK004
GCCGGGAGGTTAACTGGTGGTAGATGTTCGGACAATGTTTGTTCGGCGGGTTTGACTTTGGTTGAGCTTGTTGGGTAGGGTTGTTCGGGCCGCTGCAGAGAGGTTAACGTTTGGTTAATTTTGTTTGTGGTGTGCGGATGATGTCTGAGAACTCAATAGTGTGCCAATGTACTTTTTATGTTGGTTGATTTTATTCATTGTGGCTGTGATACGCCGTATGCGTATCACGGTTGGTGTATGCCGGATGGCGCTTTT
>NZ_JASPKB010000029.1:0-208 GCF_030232515.1 Corynebacterium sp. MSK004
CGAGTCGACGGGTGATGTGGTCGCGTAACTTTCCTGGCTGTCCGCAGTCCGGGCACACGCCGACAACGGCTACTGGCGTGGCCTCAATGATGGTCAACGCTCCGGCATCAGCGGCACCGGTGATGGCAAGCCCGATTTCCGCGGTACGGCAGATAGTGTCAGCAACGAGGTTTCCAGTAGGCTTCACAGTACGGGTCCCTGGTGGGTT
>NZ_JASPKB010000002.1:0-210400 GCF_030232515.1 Corynebacterium sp. MSK004
GCTAAGCCTGCTAACGCTGATGGTACTGCAACCGGGAGGTTGTGGGAGAGTAAGAAACCGCCGACACCAAACAACAACAAACAACTCAATACAACAAAGAGAGACCGTTAAAGCACCATCATTGCTTTAACGGTCTCTTTTTCGTTTTGCCAGCACTACCGGCATGCGTTACCACGTCTGCACTTCCAGGTCTGAACAAATAGCTTTTTGTGACCGAGTCATGAGGGCCCTCCTCGGCACCACGTCTGTCGATGCTGGGGTGAAGTTGTTCTGTTCGTCTTCCTTGGCAGGGTCAGTTACAGTAGAGGCTGTGGTTATTGGTGTTGTTCGCGCAGACTGTCAAAGTTGGGGGCGTTGCGTTTGACCGACAAGTTTGACCTGTGGGAACTTCCCTATGAGGGAAAGACCGTCTATGTCCTGCTTGCAGCACGGGGCAAAGCTTCTGCTCTGGCGGACTCAGAAAAGTGCTGAAAGTCTTGCTACCTCGGATGAGATTCAGACGCGGGTTTCGCAGTGTCCTACACCCCGTGGATTGATGGATAAGGTGCCGGCTGCATGTCTGATACGTGAGGGGCAGGTTGTCTCCCGGGTGAAAGATATTGAGCATTCTTTGGTCTTGAGGGAGAGGCCGGCCCCAGGGTGGGAAGAGGACGGTCTGAGCCACTTCTTCGCGGGCAAGACTGTAGATGTCTTTGAGCCCGGTAGTCGTTCAGCGCGTGTAAGACTCTGTGATGGCCTTAAGCGGATCGACTTTCTTCCGGTTGCCAACGAGTCAGCACGGAAGAGGCGCGTTGACTTAGCCACACATCCCCACCGCGCGGGCGCGTGGGAACTCAGTAAGAAGTTCGCATTGGCGGCGCTGTCCTTTGTTCTTTTGCTTTTCGGGCCGGCGATTCGTGACCGACTAGAACCAGTGATTGAACCCGTGGCTAAGCGCGTTTCGGACCTGCATAGCCGGGGTGAGTTTTACGGCATGGTGTTTGAGTTCTTCCAGATTGACCATGTGATTGATTTTGCGGCGTCTCTGTTCAGTCCGATTGGCGATGTCGTCGTTCCGGTCGCTGGCTTGGTGGTGGCCTACGTTGCCGGGTGGAAGGGCGCGCGGGACACGGGCACCTGGTGGGAGGCGGCCGGGCGTCCGCTTGGAAATGAACGCGAGATCCTGGCCTTCGAAAGGTAGGTCGAAGGCCATTGACAATGGTTAAATGTTCCTAATTACGGGCTCAATAAATGGTGGGTTTCAAGCGGTAGTTGAGAGGAGAATTCTCGGGGTCTGGCTGTGAATGGATCAACAAAAGAAATGTGTGTCGCCGTCAGGTGCATGGGAATCCGCATGTCTTCGGCCTCTGCAGGGAAAATGACCGGGTATATGGGGTCACCAATAATAGGGATGCCCGCCTGAAGCATGTGTAGCCGGAGCTGATGAGTCTTGCCGGTCTGTGGCTTGAGAGTGTACTTCGCTATCTCGGGAAGTGAACCGTGGATGGCTTCGTACGGTGCCTTATCTACTGGTTCCACGCCGCCGACCTCGGTGATGGCGTTGACTTCGCCCTCGACGATGCGACCTTGCAATTCCCCTGGGGTCTTCTCCATACGGGAGCGCCAGACGGTGCCGGGGGAGACGTCGGCAAGCGGGGCGATGGCTTCGTAAGTCTTGGTGACGCGGCGCTCGGCGAAGAGCGTTTGGTAGGCGCCCCGAACGGTGCGGTCCTTGGTGAAGACGAGTATGCCCGAGGTAAGCCGGTCCAGGCGATGCGCGGGGGAAAGCTCGTTGTTGCCTGTCATTCGGCGAAGGCGAACGGTGGCAGTCTCCGTGATGTGGCGGGCGCGAGGCATCGTAGCCATGAAGGGCGGCTTGTCGACGACCAAGAGGTGCTCGTCTTCGTGCAGGATTGGGATGTCGTATGGGACGGGTGTTTCGGGAGCCGGCATGCGGTAGAAGTACACCATCGCGTTGGTGGCGAGGGTGCTGTCGGGACTAAGCGGGGTGCCGTCTTGGGATACAACCTCGTTCGCTGTGAAGCGGGCTTGGAGGGCCGAGTCGTTGTCGTCGGGGTGGCGGTGACGTTGGGTCACGATGAGGTCGTGCACAAAGTCCCACGCGGTGATGGGGCCTTCGACAACGCGGGCGTGAGTGGGGTTTAGTCCATCGCGGATAGGAAGTGGTGTTGCGCCACGCCCTTTTTGCGATATTCTTTGTCCCATGGATTTCAACTCTATTCTCGCGCCCGTCATCGATTTCTTCTCTAATGGTATCGGTGCCGTCATTCGTGATATTGCTGTGGCTGCCTACAACATTCTTTTCCCAGCGAATGCTGATGCCGCTACCGCCCCACAGGTCGGCCAGTAGGTATTAGACTGGAGGTGTAAGCACTTCGAAAGGAAAGGTCATGGCAAAGGAAGACATTGTCGTCGTCGCCGTTGATGGTTCGGAAGCGTCGAAGAACGCCGTCCGCTGGGCTGCAAATACTGCGGTGAAGCGGGGTATCCCGCTACGTATCGCATCGAGTTACACGATGCCGCAGTTCCTCTACGCCGAAGGCATGGTCCCGCCGAAGGAGCTTTTTGATGACCTCCAGGCGGAGACCCTAGAGAAGATCGAGGAGGCCCGCGCCGAGGCTCACAAGATTGCCCCGGATCTGAAGATCGGCCACACCGTGGCTGAGGGCTCCCCTATCGACATGCTGCTGGAGATGTCCAAGGACGTCACCATGATTGTCATGGGCTCCCGCGGCATGGGCGGCCTGTCCGGCATGGTCATGGGCTCGGTATCTGCATCTGTGGTCTCCCACGCATCTTGCCCGGTGGTCGTGGTCCGTGAGGATAACCACGTCACCGAATCTACGAAGTACGGTCCCGTTGTTATCGGTGTCGATGGCTCCGAGGTCTCCCAGAAGGCAACGGACTACGCCTTCAAGGAAGCAGATGCCCGCGGCGCAGAGCTGATTGCCGTTCACACTTGGATGGACATGCAGGTTCAGGCTTCCCTGGCCGGCCTCTCGGCAGCCCAGGCTGAATGGGCTGAGGTGGAGAAGGAGCAGGCGGAGCTGCTGACTGAACGCCTCGCGGAGTTCCAGGAGAAGTATCCGGACGTGCAGGTTAAGAAGGTTATCGCCCGTGACCGCCCGGTCCGTGCGCTGTCGGAGGCCTCCGAAGGTGCGCAGCTGCTCGTTGTGGGCTCCCACGGTCGCGGTGGCTTCAAGGGCATGCTCTTGGGCTCTACCTCCCGCGCACTGCTGCAGTCCGCGCCGTGCCCGATGATGGTGGTTCGACCAGACTCGGAGTAACCATCGCATAACCTCGCTATAACGATTCGGGCCCTTTTATTGGATAAGTGGTGTGCCCGAGACGTTTTGGTGTTTTAACGCGTACGGTGGACGGGTACGTAGATAAACGCTATTTACTGTTATTCAAAGGAGTGAGTGTCATGGGACTCGGTCTCGGTTTCTTTGGTTCGATTGTTGTTGGCATCATTGCCGGCTGGCTCGCTGAGAAGATTATGAAGCGTGACCAGGGGCTGTTCACCAACCTCATCGTTGGTGTTATCGGCGGCCTCATCGGTGGCGGATTGCTAGCGCTCTTCAACAAGAGCGTCGGCGATAGCTGGTTCCTGATGATCATTACGGCAACGGTCGGTGCATGTATCTTGCTGTGGATCGTGGGAGCCATTACGGGCCGCAAGAAGTAAAAATTCGCATACATACCGGTTTGTCTATATTGTATAGATGAACCGGTTTTGTCATGTGAGGAGAAGAAATGGCCGAAAAGAAGTCGCGTCGCAACCGCCCGAGCCCGCGGAGCCGACTACTTGAATCCGCCACGCGGCTCTTTACCACCGAGGGCATCCGCGTTATCGGCATTGACCGTATCCTGCGCGAGGCCGACGTGGCGAAGGCGTCGCTCTACTCCCTTTTCGGCTCCAAGGATGCCCTCGTTATCGCCTACGTCGAGGCCCTCGATGAGGAATACCGCGCTGATTGGCAGAGGCGCACCGAGGACGCGACCGATCCGGAGAGCAAGATCCTCGCCTTCTTCGACAAGGCCATCGAGGAACAACCCTCCATGGAGTTCCGGGGCTCGCACTTCCTCAACGCGGCCGGTGAATACCCGCGTCCAGAGACGGATGCCGAGCGGGGCATCGTGGCGGCATGCGTCGATCACCGCACATGGATGCATTCCACGATCACTGCCCTGCTCAACGCCAAGAATGGCTACCCCTCAGAGGAGCAGGCGAGCCAAATCCTCATTTTCCTCGATGGCGGGCTCGCCGGCGCCCGCCTGACCCGCGACGTCGCCCCGCTGGTAACCGCGAAGCAGCTGGCTATTCAGCTTCTCTCGGCGCCTCCTGCTGACTATTCGATTTAACAATTTTGCGTGCCTCCGCCACGATGGCCGAGTGGCGTTTGCGGGCAGCAGCAACCTCCTCTTTGTGGGCAGGGTCTTCCTTAAGGCGCTGTTTAGCGGCTTTCTTCTCTTTCTTCTTTTCCTTAGCCCGCCACCGCCGGATGCTGTCGCGCCGCTGTTCGTGGACGGCCTCCGGTAGGGGATAGCGACGGTGCAGGATCAATTCATATACCAAGGTCTGTAGCAGGGTAAAGAGGTAGGAGCAGCCCCAGTAGAAGATGATGGTCACGGGGATGGGGCCATGCCAAGCCACTTTCCACAGCATCCAGGGGATGAGAACCACCATGAGCGCCATGAACCACAGCAAGCGGCGCGGAATCTTCTGATCGAAGACCGTGGTAAGAAAGCCACGGTAGAGCGTGATGAGCGTGTTGAGGGAGGTGAACACGAGTGCCGCCACGAGCATCGGTAGGACCAAGTCGTGATGCTCGCGCGCGAAATCGGTGAGGGGGACGCCGAAGACGGTGGAGGTGCGGAAGGAGGAGACGTCGCCAAGCGTGAGCATCCCCACCGGTTCATTCGCGGAGCCTGACACCCGAAGAACCACCTGGTAGAGGCCAATGAAAGCCGGGATGATGAGGAAGGCGGGGAAACAACCCACCAGCGGGTTGTGCTGGAAGCGCTCCTTGAGCTCGCGTTGCTGGGTGAGGATGTCGACAGCCTCATCGACCGAATCGGCCTGCGTGAGGTGTTCATTGAGTTCGGTCATCTCCGGGCGCATGAGGGCGCCGATGCGGCCCTGTTTCACGGAGAGCCAATTCAGCGGAGCGATGATGCCGCGGACCGTGAGCACGAGGAAGACGATGGTGAGGATCCACGCCATCGAGCCGTCAAGGAAGGAACCAAAAAGTAGGTGCCAGAGTTTCATGATTCCGGAGACCGGGTACATGAAGATGTTGATCATCGCCTACTCCTCTTTCTGCAGGGTGATGGGGCACTTATACGTTACCGGGAGGCTAAGGTATGGGTATGCCCCACCCCACCGCGCGCACTCGGCCGACCGTAGGGACCGTCATCGGTGAGCTTATGCTGACGGCCGGCGTGCTTCTGCTTCTCTTCGCCTTTTATGAGTCCTATTGGACAAATATCGAGTCTGGTCACAAGCAGGACCAAGCCAACGAGACGCTGCAGGAAGAATGGCACAACCCACGCGGAGCGGGCCATGCCCCGAAGCTCGGTGAGGCCTTTGCACGCCTTTATATCCCGGCCTTCGGCTCGGACTTCGCGTTCGCGGTTCTCGAAGGAACCGACGAAGACGATTTGTTGCGCGGGCCGGGGCACTATACCGACACGCAGATGCCTGGTGAGCCGGGCAATTTCGCGGTAGCCGGGCACCGTGTGGGCAAGGGCGCTCCCTTCAATGACCTGGGAAACCTGCAGACCTGCGATGCCATCGTCATCGAAACCGCGACTGACTGGATTACCTACCGCGTGCTGCCTATCGAAGGGGCTGCGGGGGACTGCTTCAGCCCAGAGCAGCAAGCCAAGCCGGAATACCAAGCTGTTCAGGGGCGCCATATCACCCTGCCGGGTGATGTGAGCGTGCTCCAGCCTGTTCCCGGGATGGAAGGGGCTGAGCCCAGCGAATCCCTGCTCACCCTCACCACCTGCCATCCGCAGTTCTCCAACGCAGAGCGCATGATTATCCACGCCATGGAGACTGACCGACAGGCTAAAGCCCCCGGAGCAGATGACAATGAACGCCCCGCCGTCTTGGAGGAGAACTAATGTATCGCGCACTCTGGAACCTGTTGCCCGGCCCCACCGTGGTCAAGGCGGTGTTGGCGCTGGCCCTCGCCGTGGGGGTTTTCTTCCTGCTCATGGAGGTGATTTTCCCCTGGGTAGCGGCGCAGATGCCCTATAATGACGTCGCCGTTTAGGCGTTAGTCGCTGTTTAGACCATTAAATGCTTAGGTCGTTACTGTGCTTAGGTCGTTACAGACCTAAGCGGTTGATTGCTTCCTGCGCTATGAGCTGGGGCTTGAGGGTCTGCAGCTGATTCGACCACACCACCACGGCGTGGTTGTCCTTCTGGACGGCAAAGACCGTGTGATCCTCAAAGACGCCGCGCCCGCCGGACCAACCATCGAATTCGGCGAGCTCCGTATCTTCAACCGGTGCGGCCCAATCCACGACCGCGCGCGCCTCGTCGACGCTGGGCATCTGCCGGGCTAGGACGGTAACCTGTGGTTCCTCGGGGTAGGACCAGAACACGCAGGCGGGGGTGCTAAAGCGCTTGTCGATGCCCCACCGGGTCATCCTCTGCCCATTCGTATCGGCCACCCACTGCGTGTCCAGGTAGGGGCAGTCTTCCCAGTCACTGACCTCGGCGGTAGCGTCCATGGGCAGGCCATCGCCTGAGTTTGTGTCGGACGCGGGGCTGGCGGCCTCGGTGCTGGGGGCGGGGTCGGCTGCATCCGAACACCCCACCGCGGCAAAGCCTATGCCGATCAGGCAGGCGGCGAGTGGGGGAAGTAGGCTGTGGCGCATGACGTCCACACTAGACCAGCGCTCGGTTGAATCGGATGCACTGCGCAACGGTATCCACGTCCTGACGGCGACGCTGCTGGTGGTGGCGATATTTATGACGGTTCGCCTGCCGCTGTGGCAGGGCGTGCTCAACCTGCTGCTGTTGGTCTCCTTCGCGGTGGTGTACTTCGGGGGCTCGGCCTATATGGAGGCCCTGCCGCGCGTCGCGCGCTATGGCTGGATGGTTATCCTCACGGTCTTGTGGTTAGCGGATATAGCGGTGGCGCCCGCGGCCATCTACCTCGTGTTCTCTCTGTACTTTGTCTACCTCTATGTGCTGGAGATGATTCCCGGCATCATCTGCGTGCTCGCGGCCACGGCGGTGACCATCCTGGTGCAAGTACCGGGCGGGCTCTCCTTCGGCGGCATCATGGGCCCGGCGGTATCGGCCTTGGTGACGATTGCTATTACCTATGCCTTCCGGGCGTTGAGCCGCATGAACCAGGAGTTGATGAAGACCCGTTCCCAGCTCGTGGAGTCCGAGCGCACGGCCGGCATGACCGCTGAGCGCCAGCGCATCGCCCACGAAATCCACGACACGCTGGCACAAGGTTTGTCCTCCATTCAGATGCTCCTGCATGCCGCTGACCGCGATCTCGCACAGGAGGATATCCCCAAGGCGCAGGAACGCATCGAACTGGCTCGGCGAACAGCAGCGGATAACCTCCACGAAGCGCGCGCCATGATTGCGGCGTTGCAGCCGGCGGCGTTGTCCGAAACCTCCTTGGGGGCGGCAATGACAAGGATGGCTGAGAATTTTGCGGCGACCGGTGGGCTCGACGTCTCAGTGGACGTAGAAGGCGATGCGCAACAGCTACCCATGAAGGTGGAAGCAGCGTTGCTGCGGATTGCGCAGGGAGCGGTGGGGAACGTCGTCAAGCATGCGCACGCCACGAAGGCTCGGGTGACCGTGACGTATGCGCCGGACGAGGTGCGCGTGGACGTGGTGGATAACGGCCAGGGCTTTGATGTGGAGGCGGTGGAAAATAAACCGGCGGGGCTGGGCCACATTGGTCTATCCGCCATGCGCCGGCGCGCAGCGGAACTCGGCGGCGAGGTCGTGATTGAATCCACGCCGGGAAGTGGCACGGCGGTCTCAGTTAGTGTGCCCTTAAACAACGATGTAGATTAGGAAATTGTCCACACCGTACCAATGAGGAGGAAGCCCGTGATTAGGGTCTTGCTTGCCGACGACCATGAGATCGTGCGCCTAGGTTTACGCTCGGTGCTCGAGGGGGCTGAGGACATCGAGGTTGTGGGCGAAGTCGCTACGGCCGAAGCCGCTGTGTCCGCAGCCCAGGCGGGTGGCATCGATGTTCTCCTCATGGACCTGCGTTTTGGTGCGGGGATCGAGGGCACGCGCGTCATGGGTGGTGCGGAAGCGACCGCCGCTATCCGCTACTCCATGGAGAATCCCCCTAAGGTGCTCGTGGTGACCAATTACGACACCGACGCGGATATCCTCGGCGCAATTGAGGCAGGCGCGGTGGGCTACCTGCTCAAGGACGCGCCGCCGGTAGAGCTGCTCGCGGCGGTGCGCTCGGCGGCGGAAGGTGATTCGGCGCTCTCGCCCGTGGTTGCTGACAAACTGATGACCCGCGTGCGCACGCCGCGCACCTCGCTCACCCCGCGCGAGCTCGAGGTGCTGAAGCTGGTCGCGGCGGGTTCCTCAAACCGTGAGATCGGGGTGGAGCTGATGCTGTCGGAGGCGACGGTGAAGTCTCACCTGGTCCACATCTATGACAAATTGGGCGTGCGCTCCCGCACCTCCGCCGTGGCGGCAGCACGCGAGCAGGGCGTTCTTTAGAGGTTGTTGGCGTCGCGGTACGCCAAGATGACGTCGTTGGGGATCTTGCCGCGCTCGGCCACCTCGTAGCCGTGCTTGGCGGCCCATGCGCGGACATCGGCCGGCTTGTAGCGGCGAGTGTCCTTCTTGACCGGGTGGCGGGCAGCCTTCACGAAGGGCTCCATGGCGGCGTGGAATTTGTCGGCATTCTCCTGCGAGACGTCGAGGAGGTAATCCTTACCGTCAACGCTGAAGCGGATAACGATCACTTCATCTTCGTTGAGGGGCGAATTATCAATATCGTCAAAAAACTGGGTGATTTCGCGGCGTGCCATGTTTCTCCATTCGAGCTCTAAACTGATTCTCCCGCTATTAACTATAGAACGAAAACAAATTCCGTGACAGCGTTAATATGCATTGCCAAAAAGGGGTTTTGAGCGCGAAAGAAAAAGCCTTCGGGCCGCATATCCTCCACCGTCTAAAAGCGGGGAAGGCAGCGGCCCGAAGGCGTAGAGAATCCGTGTGAGCGGCTATGCGCGCAGCTTGGACTGGATCTCGTCGTTGAGCGAGTCGATCTCACCGGAGATGGAGCGGTGCGCGCGCTGGCGCTGCTGATCGGTCATGTACTCGGCATTGTCGATCGCAGAATCAAGCTCGTTGAGGCGCTCCTTGACGTCGCGCTTGAAACCGGCGGGAAGCTGCGCATCCTTCAGCGAATTGCGGATACCGGCGGTGCGGGCCTTGAGCGGTGCGCCGTGGCCGGAGAAGGAGGCCAGCTGCTCGGCGCTGACGCCGGCCTTCTGCGCGCGCTTCTTCTCAACCTCGCGCTGGGCAACGGTGATGCCGCGGTAAAGGAGAGGCAAAAGAAGGGGCGCTGCGGTGCGCAGGGCGCCGGCATAACGCTTGACATTGTTCTTATTAAAGCGGCCTTCCTTAATACGCTCGAGTTCCTTCTTGGCCATCTTGTATTCGTGCTTGCGGCGCTTCTTTAGGCCCTTTTCCTCGGACTTGATAAGCGCCTTTTCCTGACGGGCCAATAGCTTTTGCTGGCGGTGCTTGGCCTTATCCGCGGCCTTTACCTCTGCCTTTGCGCGGGTTTTGGCAGCCTTGATCTCGGCGCGGGCCTCACGGCGGGCCTTGCGGATCTTCTTCATAATGCCCATTGAAACGTCCTTAAATAATCTATCTTTAGGGTCTCGCTACAACTCTAGCAAGGTGGTCTACTAAGCTCACCTGCTGTGAAGGATGTGCTCGTCGCCACGGACCTCGTGGGCTGCCGTTATCGCTTGGTGCAGCGCCGCGCCCATCCCGAGATCCCACGCACCGCGGTGAGCCAAGCCCGGGCGGAGCGCCACGCCGCGGCTATCGATGCCGCGCTCGCTCGCCTTCCCAAGAAGGGGCCTGGCCGTTTCCGCCGGATTGATCTGGAGGGGGATGATTTCGAGCGGGCGCTTGCCACGCTGGAGGCGCTGGCTCACGGTTACACACACATCACCAACGCCGTCATTTCCACGTCGGAGTGGATGGTGCGCGTGGAGCTTCTGGTTCGGGATGGTGATAAGTACAGCCCCGTTATCGTCTCGGATCACCGCGTGGCCCGCCCGCATGAGAACTCGCGCACGCTGGTTGTCCCCACCCATCGCTTGGGATTGAGTGAGCCGCTGCCGGCGAAATACAAGATTAAGCATCACGCCGTCGATGGCTACCGTTTAGCCCTGGCCGCGCGGGGTTTGGAGGACGTCGGCCTGAATTCTGGCAGGGGTGCGGCGATTGGGCAGGACCGCGGTCAGGCTTTTGTCACGGATACCTCGCGCTTCGGCATCGATGAGGCGCTCGTACAGCCGCTTCCCGCTGGGCCGCGCCGCGTCAAGGAGTGCGCCTCCTGCCGCTTTTGGCCCTTGTGTAAGCAAGAGCTGGAGGCCCGGGATGATATCTCCCTCTTCTTGCCGGGCGACCGCGCTAACCCCTACCGCGAGCGCGGTATCACGACGGTGCAGGGGCTTATCGACGCCTCCCTCGGCGCCCCCTCCGCCCTCGCTGCTGCGTGGCGCGAGGGCGTCCCTTTGCTGCGCCGCGACCGGGTTAGCGTTCCTCGCGCGGATGTGGAAGTCGACGTCGATATGGAGGCCTACCTGGATCAAGGTGCCTACCTGTGGGGCGCGCTCCTGGACGGCGAGTACCACCCCTTTGTGACCTGGGATCCGCTGGGAGGGCGGGCCGAGGCGGAGAATTTCGCCGAGTTTTGGGAGTGGCTCATGGGGGTGCGCGCTGACGCGCATGCAGCGGGCAAGACCTTCGCGGCCTATTGCTACTCCGCCCACGGCGAAAACCATTGGATGCGCAGGTCCGCCCAGCGCTTCTCCTCCCCGAGCCTGGAGGAGGTCGAGGAATTCATCTCCTCAGAGGAATGGGTGGACATGTTCGTCCACGTCAAGCGCAGTTTCGCCGGCACTGCGGGCCTGGGGCTGAAAACCGTGGCGCCCGTCGCTGGCTTTGAATGGCCGGAAGAGTTCGATGGCGAGGAATCCGTCAATGCCCGCCGAGCCGCCCTCGCCGGTGACACGGACGCGCGTGCGCAGATTCTGCACTATAACGCCGGCGATGTGCGCGCGACCCATGCCGTCCGCGAGTGGATGTCTCACGGCGCGCCGGGAGTGCCATCCCTCGAGCCCTAGCTTCTCCCTGCCCTCCCGTGTGCAAGTCCCCAGACCTGAAACCCGCAACCTGCAGGTGGGCGTCGCCAAGCGCTTGCCGACGCCCCACCACCCACCCCAGGAGGTTGCGGGTTTCAGGTCTGGGGATCTACAGGATGAGGCTGAGTCCGCCGAGGATAATGAGCACCGCAAGGGCCACCCACACCTGGTCCCAGTCCGTGGTGGTCGTGGGCGCTGGGCCTTCGGCCTTCTTGAGGAGCACGGCTTTCTGAGCCTTGACCGCGCGAGCGGTGAGTACGGGGATGATGGCCATGGAACCGAGGCAGAGCAGGGAGGCGACAACCATGGTGAGGGAACTGGAGGTGGCCAGCCACAGGGCAAGCCCGCCGTTGATGAAGACCGAGCGCCCCAGCCCCCAGCGGTTGTATTCGCGCAGGCCAGCCCGCACCGCTGAAGGGCCGCCGCCCATCGTGGTGGGCAGCATATAGCCCATGACTCCGATGAGCAGTTGGGCGCCAAACCCTACGACGAGCGCGAGCATGGGAATCTGTGGCTCGCTGGAGAAGAAATGCTGGGTGGTGTAATACACCAGGCTGCCGAGCAACCAGAAGCAGGAAAAGAGCACAGATAGCGCCGGGAAGGTGATGCGCCCGCGTGGTTCTCGGAACACGGTGAGGGCATTGAGCAGCCAGCTCTGCAGGCTGAGCGCCCAGCCGACGCAGTAGACGATCAGACCCGCTTGCGGTACATTCCACGCGCTGCCGATCACGGTGGTCACCACGCCCAGCGCCAGCAGCGTGAAGCTTAGGCTCATGTGTGGGTTGATTCCCTTGGTGCGCCAGATAGATGGGAACAAGATGGTGAGTGAACCGGCGGCTGCGAGGCCGACGAAACCGCCGATGTTGGCGGCAACGTGTGCAATGAGCAGGCGCGGATGGGAGGGGTGTGTGGCGAGGAATGCGCCAAGAGTAGCGCCCACGGCAAGGAAGAAGGCCGAGGCCACATAAGCTGCGACGACGGGGCGGAATCGTTTGGATTCCGCGCGGCGCCACAAAGCAAAGAGGGCCAACCCATGCCAGGACACCGCAAGAGCGACAAGCGTGGCACCTATCTGTGTGAGCACCCAGTGGTGGCCCCAATATTCACTGAGGATTTGGCCCACGAGGGTGAGGATAACGCCGGCATTCTGCAGATAAATCCGCGCGAGCTGGCGAGGGCGGGCCGACATCGGAACTTTGAGCTGCACGAACTTTTCGGTGAGGTGCTGGGACCACACCACGATGCTGTTGCTGAGGATGCCCAGGGTGAAGAGATGGATGAGGACCCAGCGGTAGTTTGGGATAAGGGTGTGGGTTGCGCCGGCGAGAAGAAAAACCATCATCCACAGGCTGACCGGGCGGGATGCTTTCCTGTGCCATGTGCGCGGCGACCACTTGTCCATAAAACACGAGTTTATCCGGTTTTTCTCACAACCCAACTCAGCACCGCGATGCCCGTGGCGAGGGCGGTGTAGACGGCGATGAAGCCGGTCCACGACAAGGAATCAAAGAGCACGCCGGCCAGCGCGCCCAGGATGGAGCTGCCCAGGTAATAGAAGAAGACGTAGAGGCTGGAGGCCTCCGCGCGGTCGTGGGTGGCGATATGGCCCACCCACCCCGAGGCCGTGGAGTGCGCGGCAAAGAAGCCGATGGTGAATAACACGATGCCGAGCAGGGTGGGGATTAAAGAGCCCATGCATAGCGCGATGCCCACGGCAAAAAGCAGGCAGGATAGGAGCAGCGTGTTGGCGTGGCCTACTTGTGAGACCAGCCGGCCGGCGCGCGCCGAGGACCATGTGCCGGTGAGGTAGAAGAGGAAGACCAAGCCTGCCAAACCGGGCGCGAGGTGGAAGTGGTTGATGAGCCTAAATGCCAGGAAGTTATAGAGGGATACGAAGGTGCCCATGGCCACGAAGGCCACGATGAATAAAGGGATGAGGCGGGTATCCCGGGCATGGCGGAAGATGGCTCGCAGCTCCGAGCGGAAGTGGATTTCCTTTGGGGTGAAATTCTGCTGGTAGGGCAGCAAAATAGCGGCGATGATGGCGAGGATAAGTGTGACCAGGCTGGAGCCGGCCAGGGCCCAGCGCCAGGAGGTGAGCTCGAGAAGCCCGGTGGGGATGAGGCGGCCGGTCAGCCCACCGATGGTGGTGCCGGCGATGTACAGCCCCATGGCGCGGGCGACGTAGGAGCTTTCGAGCTCCTCCGAAATCCAGGCCATGGCGGTAGCGGGTGCGCCGGCGATGACAGCGCCCTGGAGCGCGCGGGTGGCGATGAGGATCTCTGGATTGGAGGCAAGCGGCACGAGCATGCCGATGAGCGTGGCCGCGATGGTGGAAACAAGCAGTAGTTTTCCGCGACCGATGCGCTCGGAGATGATGGACACGGGGATGACACAAATGGCCAGCGCACCGGTGGCAGCGGAGATGGTCATGGCGGCTTCGGTGGGGGACATGCCCATGTCCTCCACCAGGGTGGGCAGCATGGCTTGGGTGGGGTAGAGGCAAGAAAAAATTGCCAGGCCCACGAAGAGCATGGCAATGGTGGCGCGCCGCGTTCTGGTCATGCATCAAGCATGGTCTAGCGCGGATTATGTGTAAAATGTCCGAAAGTTACTTAAAGCATGCGAGGTGTGCATGAACCTGGAGGATGTGCGCGGCGTGGTCGCCGTGGCGGACCATGGACTCGTCGGCGCGGCTGCCGACGCCCTCGGGCTCTCCCAATCCGCGCTGACCCGCCGCGTGCAGCGCATCGAGGCGGAGGTGGGGGCCAGCCTCTTCGAGCGCAGCGGCCGGCGCCTGCGGCTGAATGCCCGCGGCCAGGCATTCGTGGAACACGCTCGGCGGGTGTTGATGTCCGAAGCTGCCGCGCGCGATGCCGTGTCCCGCCTCATGGATCCGGAGCGCGGCACCGTGCGCCTCGACTTCATGCATTCCTTGGGCACGTGGATGGTCCCGGAGCTGCTCAAGGCCTACCGCGCCCAGCATCCCCACGTGGATATCCGTCTGCACCAGGGTGCGGCCCGCGAGCTCGTGGAGAGGGTAGCCGCCGGCGAATCCGACTTGGCGCTGGTCGGCCCCCGCCCTACGGCCCCCGGACCGCTAGGGTGGCACCAGCTCAAACTGCAACGCCTCGGTCTAGCGGTTCCGGAAGGTCATTGGGCCGCAGGGCGAGACGGGGTGCGCATGGAAGACTTCCGCGATGAACCCTTCATCGGCATGCTGCCGGGCTATGGAACGCGCATGTTGCTCGACTCCCTAGCGAGCGAGGCCGGCTTCACCCCGCGCCTCGTCTTCGAATCCATGGAGCTCACCACCGTGGCGGGCCTCGTGGCCGCTGGGCTGGGATCGGCTCTGTTGCCGCTCGACGACCCCTACCTCAAAGCCCGCAACCCCGTCCCCCTGCAGCCCGCGGCCTACCGCGAGCTAGGACTGGTGTGGAGGAAGGGCGATGATGCCCCGCCGGTCGAGCACTTCAAGGATTTCGTCGTGGCCCGCACCGCTGAGGGCAGTAGCTTGGTCGAGGCCGACTAGCTGCCGAAGGGAAGCTTAGCGGCCAGAGCAGCGAGCGTCTTCGGGGTAGAGACCTCGTGGGGCAGCCAGGGGATGGTGTGCACCGGTTGGCCCGGCAGTTTCACCGCGAGCAATGCGAGGGCCGCGCCGCGTTGCTCTCTATGACGTTTAAGTGGGGGCAGAAGGGGTGTAGCCCATCACCCTCACGGGTCGCAGATTGCCTTTGCCGAGAGGCCAACTGCCCTACATGACGAAGATCCGCGCGGATCGGCAATGACGGCGTATAACTTTGGCAGCTCGGGCAGTTTCGCCTCGCGCACCGGGAGCAGGAGTCCTGTGCAAAGGCCTGCAGCTTGTTGAAAACGCGAACCCGCGCTGGGCCTCAACGAAGAGGTCCCAGCGCGGGTTGAAGCTACGTGGCCTTAAGGAGGCCGTCGTGCTTACTTGGTAGCAGCAGCGTAACGCTCAGCAACGTCGTCCCAGTTGAAGACGTTCCATACGGCCTTAACGTAGTCAGCCTTCACGTTCTTGTACTGGAGGTAGAAGGCGTGCTCCCACATATCCAGCATCAGCAGCGGGGTGAAGTTCACGGAGATGTTGCCCTGCTGATCGGTGAGCTGCTCAATAACCAGGCGACCAGCAACGTGGTCATAGCCCAGAACTGCCCAGCCGGAGCCCTGCAGGCCGGTAGCAACGGCGGAGAAGTGAGCCTTGAACTTCTCGAAGGAACCGAAGTCACGGTTAATAGCCTCAGCCAGCTCGCCGGTGGGCTCGCCGCCGCCGTTCGGGGAGAGGTTCTTCCAGAAGATGGAGTGGTTGGTGTGGCCACCCAGGTTGAAGGCCAGGTTCTTGGACAGAGCGCGGATGGCGTCAGCATTAGCCTCGCCGTTGCGCTGCTCCTCCAGGGCCTCGAGCGCAGCGTTAGCGCCAGCAACGTAGCCAGCGTGGTGCTTGGAGTGGTGCAGCTCCATGATCTCAGCGGAGATGTGCGGCTCCAGGGCATCGTATGCGTAGTCGAGTTCCGGAAGTTCGTAAACAGCCATTTGTTTCATCCTTTCTTTGGGGTACGAGGCCCCATGGTAGGGGCCGGATGAGAATTTGGCCACAATAATTTTTCTATGGGAGCCGCCGTGAACAAAAACCTGGATTGCGGGCAGTACGGCGGAGTATAAGAGGGAGGACAACGCTAAGTGTAAGGAGAACCCAGCATGTTTCTTTTCAAGCCAGAACCCACGCTGGTGGCAGCTAAGGACGCTCTTCCCGGGCGCGCGGAGCCTGTTCTTGAGAACCCGCAGCCCCACGCGGTCCTGGGCACTCCGATTACCGGCCCGTGGAAAGAGGGGCAGAAATCCCTCATCATTGCCATCGGTTGTTTCTGGGGAGCCGAGAAGATGTTCTGGGAGACCGAAGGCGTGGAGGCAACTTCCGTGGGCTATGCGGGTGGCACCACGCCAAACCCCACCTACTACGAGGTCTGCCGCGGGTTGACCAACCATGCGGAGTCTGTGCAGATTACCTATGATCCACAGCGCGTGAGCCTGCGTGACCTTGTGGTTAAGGCCTTGGAAGCTCACGACCCCACCCAGGGCTTCCGCCAGGGCAACGACGTGGGCACGCAATACCGCTCGGCCTTCTACCCAGAGACTGAGGAGGAACGCGCGGAGATTCAGAAGCTCGTGGATTCCTATGCGGGCATGCTTGCCGACGCCGGCTTCGGCGCCACCACCACTGAAGTCACCCTCCTCAGTGAGACGGACTCAGGCCAGTACTACCTGGCTGAGGACGAGCACCAGCAGTACTTGCACAAGGTGCCCAATGGCTACTGCCCGCACCACAGCACCGGTGTGAAGTGTGGCTAGCGCAGTGAGCGCACTGGCGTGCGGCTAGAGCTGCTTGCGCACGTGCGTGCGGAAGTCGGAAGGTTTGTTGAGCTGGTCGCGCTCCACGAAGACCCGCATGCGCTCGGCTAATTCTGGGGTGAGTTGAGTGCGCGTTTGGGATCCAAGGACGGAATCCCAGTACCAAAACGTTTCCTCGAAGTAGTTGTGCCCGTGGCCGCCGGGCACGTTGAGGGAGTTGATCTGATCCAGGGCCACCTGCCAGAAGGTGATGAACGGGTGCCAACGCAGATTCTTAAAGGTATCCGCGTACAGGGTCTGCGGGGTGGGCTCGTGGATCCAGTTGGGGCGGGCGTAGATGAGCTTGCTGTCCCACCACACGATGGCGTCGGAGGCGTGCTGGCCCACCGCCACGCGCGGGCGTTCCCAGCGGCCATAAGGTTCGCCGAAGGCGTCGTGCTCCATGTGGGCGGGAACGGCGGCGAAGCGGAGGTGCCGGCCGCCGTCGATAAGCGGCAGGCGTTCCAGGGAACCGCGTTCACGGTGCAGGCGCCGCATGAAGCTGGTCATCCGCGGGGGTCCGGTGAATACCGCACCATCGCAGGCGGCGAGGAGTTCCTCGAGCGTCTCAAAGTTCTCCACGATGGCATAGCAGCCCAGGGACTCGCCACTGAAATACAGCTTGGGGCGGTTGTCCTCGGGGAGGAGCTCGAGGCGGTCATGGACGGCCGCGATGAGCTCGCGCGCAAAGATGCGGGAGAGGTTCTTGTCCACCAGGTAGGAAAACATGGAAGGCAAATAGTCGAATTGCAGGGCCACGGTCGCGCAATTGCCCCGCGTGAGGAATTCGTAGCCGCTGACCGCATAGTTATTGATCCACCCTGAGCCGGAGGGCATTTGCAACACGATCGTGTCGCGGTGAAACGCGCCCGTGCGGTCCATCTCCGCCACCGCGTGGCGTGCGGCGGCGTGTGGGCCGCGACCGCGAATGAGTCCGATATAGATGCGAATTGGCTCGTGGGCGCGCTCGAAGTGCATGACCTCCTTGATGTCCTGGGCGCGCGGGCCGCGGTCAAGAAACGCTCTGCCCTGTGAGCCGACGGCCGTCCAAGGCTCATGGGACCACGGGCTGCCAGAACGCTCCGGCTCCCACGGCATGGCGGAGCCCGGGTATACCAGCTTGTTGAGCGCCAGGCCTTGGACGGAGGCCTTGCGGAGCAGGCGACGCCACACCATCCGGTCGCTGACCAGGGCTGTGGCGAAGCCGACCGCGCCGCCGGCTAGCGGCCAGGCAATCCACCTGGGCAGCCAGCGCTGGACCTGGAGGGACAGCTGAGTGACGGTGAGCTGGGCTGCCTCCCCCACAACGAGCAAGGCGCCGTAGCCTGCCGTGCCCACGGCCATGCCCAGTGCTGCGGACTGCGGGCCGCGGTCATTGAGCTTTCCCACGAGCCGGGCTTGCTCCGTCTGATTGCGCAGGGAGCGTATGCCTGCGATGAGCGTGCCAACCCCCAGTGCGTAGTAGGAATAGCGCCGAGTGGTGGGGCCGACGCGGTCCTGGGGGCGGCGGCCAGCGTGGTGCAGCGCGCGCTTGGCAGCGAAGGCCGCGGTGGTCGCGGCGAGGTGTCCAGCGCCTTGGCCGATGGCCACGTTGGCGGCGGTGACCCACCACGGGCGGGGCAAAAGGGAAGGGGAGACGGCTGCCCACGTTGCGACTTCGGCGCCGAAGAGCCCGGGCCACATGTTTTGTGGCAGGCGCCGCCGGCCAGTCATGCGCATGCCGGGCGTGAGATCGCTGATGATCTCCAAGGAAAAGATTGCAGCCTGAAGGCCCGTGCGGGCGGTTCTGAGTGCGATGCGGCGCGCAAGTTGACGCATGCTGGCCATTGAACCAGCTTTAGGTGCGACGTGCAGCGCAGCCTCCATAGATGTCCGATCGGACATGAAAATGTGAGATCGGACTACTGGGTCTGTGAATTCGGGCGCATAACGAGCAAAATTCGGACATTGGGGGCACAATAGGAGGCATGGGAAATCATGTTGGAAACAAAGTAGTACTCATCGGCGCTGGCGACGTTGGAGTTGCTTACGCCTACGCTCTGGTCAACCAGGGAACTGTTGACCACCTGGCCATCATCGACATCGACGAAAAGAAGCTCGAGGGCAACGTCATGGACCTCAACCATGGTGTTGTCTGGGCCCCGTCCCGCACCCGCGTGACCAAGGGCACCTACGAAGACTGCAAGGACGCCTCCATGGTCGTCATCTGCGCCGGCGCCGCTCAGAAGCCCGGCGAGACCCGCCTGCAGCTCGTGGACAAGAACGTCAAGATCATGAACTCCATCGTGGGTGACGTCATGAAGAACGGCTTCGACGGCATCTTCCTGGTCGCCTCCAACCCGGTGGACCTGCTGACCTACGCGGTGTGGAAGGCCTCCGGCTTCCCGCACGAGCGCGTCATCGGCTCCGGCACCGTCCTGGACTCGGCCCGCTACCGCTACATGCTCTCTGAGATGGATGACGTGGCACCGACCTCCGTCCACGCCTACATCATCGGCGAGCACGGTGACTCCGAGCTGCCGGTCGTCTCCTCCGCCAACATCGCTGGTGTCTCCCTGTCCCATCGTTCTGAGAAGGACCCGGGCTACAACGAGCGCATCGAGAAGATCTTCGAGGACACCCGCGACGCCGCCTACCACATCATCGACGCCAAGGGCTCCACCTCCTACGGCATCGGCATGGCCCTGGCCCGTATCACCCGCGCGGTCATCCAGAACCAGGCCGTCGCACTTCCTGTCTCCGCTTACCTGCAGGGTGAGTACGGCCACGAGGATGTCTTCATCGGCACCCCGGCCATCGTTGACCGCTCCGGCGTCAACCGTGTTATCGAGCTGGCCCTCGATGACCACGAGAAGGAGCGCTTCGAGAACTCCTTCAACACGCTCAACACCATCAAGGAAGAAATCTTCGGCTAGTGAAGATTGTCGCCCACAGGGGATACTCCGGGAAATATCCGGAGCTATCCCCTCTTGCCTTTGAAAAAGCGCTCGAGCTTCCCATTCACGGCATCGAGTGCGATATCCGCCTGAGCAGCGACGGCAAGGTGGTGGTTCACCACGATCCCACGCTGGACCGCACCACGAATGGCTCAGGCCGAGTGTCTCGCATGACATGGGAGGAGCTGCGCCGCCTCAAGATTGGCGGCGGCCAGCGCATGCTGCTTCTCGACGAGCTCCTCGAGATGCTCGGCGATAAGAAGCATCACCTCTACATCGAGACCAAGCATCCCTCGGGGCAGGGCGACATCCTCGAAGAACAGATGGTGCTGCGGTTGCGCTACGCAGGGCTTGTCGACGACCCCCGGATCCACATGATTTCCTTTTCCCACCGGGCCATCCGTCGAATGGCGGCGCTCGCCCCGCATATCGACCGCATCTACTTGCGCCGCGATTGGGAGCGCCATTTCAACCGCCCAGATATCTTGTTATCGCAGCCCACGGGCCTGGGCATGTCGCTGTTGCGCGGCAAGCTCCAACCAGGCGCCATCGGCGCGCACGGCTTGCCCACCTACATGTGGACCATCGATAAACCCGAGGATATGAAGTGGGCGTGGGCCAACGGGGTGGATATTCTCGCCACGAACCAGCCGGAAGTGGCCCTGCATGCCATTGAGCTGTAATGAACAGGTAAGTTGTTCAGTATGGCCAAGAAGAAAAAGAAGAACGAACAGCTGCCGGAGGGCATGTCCCGCCGCCAAGCTAAGCTCGCTGCCCGCGCCGCCGAGCGCGCTGCCCTGGAAAAGGACCCCCGCCCCTTCGGTGGGCTCGCCGCTGAGGCTAGCCTCGTCGCCCTGCAGGAATTCGTTCCTTCCGCAACGGCGAAGCTGTCTGTGAAAGGCTTTGACAAGGACGTTTACGTCTCCACCGTGCTGCCCGGTGCTACCGCGGCACTCATCCGTGATGAGGAGTCCGGCGGCGAGGCCTTCGTGGGCCTGCAGGTGCAGTCCCACACGCACAATCCGGGCCGCGACCTGGCTTTCGCCCTGAACTGGGTGAAGAACAACGCGCCGGGTTCCACTCTCGAGTCCACCGCTGCTGATGGCTCCCAGCCGGAGCTCAAGGAGCTGCTGGAGGAGGACGCCGAGCTGGAGATCAACGTCTACCAGGACTTCGCGTGGTGGATGCCGGAGGGCGCGCAGGTCCCGCCGCATATGGCGCAGGCTCTGCAGCGCGCCAACGATTCCGTCATTGAGTCCTACCAGGTAGGCCAGGAGGCCGAGGGTTTTGTGGGTACCGCCTTCTGGGCTAATGCCGGTGGCGGCAAGGCGCACATCCGCTGGGTCCGCCCCTGCGATGACGAGAATGCTTTCCTTAACGCCCTCGCGCGCATCGCCGCTCGCGGTGAGCTCAACCTGGGAGAGAACACCAAGTTTGCCGGCGTCTTCCGTACCCACGGCCTCATCGCTCCGGTCTTCGACCTCGACCCGGAGGTTGCTCACGATTCCTACGAGGCAGAGTTGTCTCGCGTGAATAAGGCGCTGGAGGAGGAGATCTCCAACGACGCCAACCTCGACGCCGATGAGCGCAAGCAGCTGCAGAACATCAAGTCCCGTCAGGTGACGCTGCGCTAGTATCTCGGTGCCTTCGCCCCCGAGGCGCGGGTACGAAACGATCAAATAAGGCTCCAAAACCTTGTGGTTTTGGAGCCTTATTTGATCGAAACGACCGGCCGAAGCCTTAGCGCAGGGAGTCCCAGAGCGCTTGGGCTTCGGCGTCGTCCCAGAGGACGACGTTGCCCACGACTGTGTCCTCGAAGCCGCCGATGGGAACCGTCTTCGTCTCCACGCCGGAGGCCATGGATAGCGCCACGCGGGCAAGGTGCCAGACGTGGTCCTTCTCGTTGACGATGAAGGAGTCGGCGGTGTGGTTAACCAGTGAAATTGCCTTGAAGGGGTTGCCAATCGTGGAGAAAGACGTTGCCTTATCCAGCAGTGCGGCGAAGAATTCGCGCTGGCGCTCCACGCGGTCCAAGTCACCCATCGCGGTGGCGCGGGTGCGCACGTAGCCGAGGGCATCCGGCCCGCGGAGCTTTTGGCAGCCCGCTTGGAGGTCGATGCCGGCAAGCGGATCGTTGATGGGCTCCTTAACACAGATATCCACGCCGCCGACGGAATCCACGACGTTGGCCAAGCCGCCCATGCCGATCTCCGCATAGTGGTCGATGTGGAGGCCGGTGGCTTGCTCCACGGTTTGGGTCAGCAGCTGCGGGCCGCCGTACGTAAAGGCCGCGTTGACCTTGTCCATGCCAAAGCCGGGGACGTCGACGTAGCTATCGCGCGGAATGGAGACCAACTGGGCCTTTCCGGATGCGGGAATGTGCAGCAGCATGATGGTATCGGTGCGGCCGACGCCCACATCGCCACCGGTGCCTAGCTCCGCCTGTTGTTCTTCAGTGAGCCCCTGGCGCGAGTCCGAACCTACGAGCAGCCAGTTTGTACCAGAGGTTTGTGCCACCTGCTCGGTGGGCAGGGCATCGATGCGCGTTAAACGCGAATCCGTCCACAGGGTAAAGGCCACCATGAAGACGAGGGCGATGACGACGAGCCAGCCCAGGCAACCGAAAGCCTGCTTGGCTGGGTTTACTTTCTTGCGGCGGCTGTGCGGGCGACCTTCGGCACGCCTGCGGGTGGGGGCTTGCGGAGCGTAGCTACGCGGTGGGGCATCCGGGGTGTACCGATTGGCGCGGACAGCAGGCTGTTGCGAAGGTACGCTCCGGCGGGGCGCTGGGCGCGCAGGGGAGCGCTGGGCCATGTAGGCGTCGACGTCGAAGCGGGTCTCCTCCGGCCGGGAGCGCCGCGCGCTGGGGCGCTGAGCGCGGGAGGATGAATGCGCAGGATTAGCTTGCTGCGCGGATGGGCGGCGGCGCACCGGGCGGCCGTAGCGATCGCGCAAGGGCTGCCCGTCGGCACCAAGGACGAACTCGCCAGCGTCATCACCGGCCGCGTGTGAGCCGCGTGGGCTGGCCATGTTCCGGGGGCGGGAAGGGCCTGCAGAGCTAGCGGAGCCCGCGCGGCGAGGTCTGCCGTGGGGCTCGCCGGCACGGCGGGCTTCGCGCTCTGGATCGCGTCCTTGGTAGGTCATGGGGAACACTGTACCGCGAAACAACTTCTGCCCCACCCATCACACAGGGGGCGGTAGCTGTCTTTTCGCTGTGGCTTGTCGATAGCTCTTGCTTAAGCGCCGAAGAGGAGGGCGTAGCCGACGAAAGCGATGGCGTCGATAAGAAAGTGCGCGATGACCAACGGCCACACCTTGCCCGTGCGGTGGAAGTACCAGCCATAGACCACGCCCATGATGATATTGCCGAAGCCCGCGGAAACACCCTGGTAAAGGTGATAAGAGCCGCGCAGGATGGAGGAAGCCGCCAGCGTTGCGGGCAGGGCCCACCCAGACTGCTTAAGCCTGGTCATGAGCCAATACACCACCACGAGCTCCTCCGCCCAGGCATTAGCAAAGGACTTGATGAGCAGCACGGGAATCTCAATCCACGTATCGAAAGCTCCCGGGACGACCTCCTTGGTCCAGCCGAAGTGCAGCGCTATGTAATACAGCGCCAGACCCGGCAGACCGATTACCGCCGCCAACGCCGCGCCATGCAGGCCATCCCGCCGCTGCGGGCGGGGTGGAGAGGAAATCAAGTACAGAGCAAGCGCTCCCCACGCGAAGAGCACCGCGGCACTGCACAGCTGGAAGGCGAGGTCGAGCAACGTAGTCGCTGACTGCGAAGCGTTGATGGTGACCGATTGCTCATTGAGCGGCGCCGGGTTGAGCAGGGAATCGGTCAGGCGCAATGCGGCGCGTACACCCGAGATACCAAACGTGATGGTGAGGACGATGAGGATCTCCGCGTACAAGCGGGAGCGCGCGATCATGGGTGAAGCACCTGGGCGAGGCCGAGAAGGGAGGCGTCATCAAGCGTGAGCGAGCCCAAGTGCACGCCCACCGGCGGATGATCGCGCACCGGCCACGGCACGGAAATAGCGGGCAGCTGCGCTACGTTGAACAACGAACCCCACGGTGACCACCGCGTTTGCTCATCAAAGTTGACCTGGTGATCCAGCGCCAGGAAATGCCCGCGCCGGGGCGGATCGAAGGCCAGCATGGGGCTTAAGATGGCGTCTACTTCCCACTCTTGTGCCAGCATTTCCGGTAGCTGAGCGGCGTGGGCGCGGGCCGCGGCAAATTCGGAATCCGTGACTCGGCGGCCCTTCGCGCGAATCCATTCCGCGTAACCCTCCGCAAAGTCGAGGCCCGCCAACCTCCGGGTGAAGATGTGCTGGAAGGCCTCAAAGGTGCGGGCGGCTTGGGGGTAGGGAGAGATGGCGACGGTTTCGAAGCCGGCGCCTTCAAAGGTGGCGGTGGCCTCCGCGACCGCGCGCAGCATGTGCGGGGCCACCTCGGCTTGAGCGAAAAGGGGATCCGTCAGCACGCCAATGCGGGCGCGCCGGGCACGCGGACGAAGGCCATGCAGCGCGGCGGTATCGGCGATGCTGCGCGTGATGAACCCCTGCACCGAGAGGTCCTCGCCGCCGGGCTTAAACCCGACGACGCCGCAGGCAGCGGCCGGAACGCGGATGGAACCGCCGCCATCGGAAGCATGCGCGGCGCGCAGTAATCCTCGCGCCACCTGGACCGCTGCCCCGCCGGAGGAACCGCCCGGCGTATGGCCGGGATAGAGAGGATTATCCGGGTGGGGCAGGCCGACAGGTTCGGTGTCCACACGCAGGCCCAGCTCGGGTGCGGCGGACTTGCCGACGACTCGCGCGCCGGCGTCGATAAGCTCCTGCACAAAAGGATCAGTCTCCTCCGCCACGTAGGCACGCTCGGCATGGCCGAGCGTGGTGGGCATGCCGGCGACGTCGTTGAGATCCTTGACCGAGAGAATCCACCCGCTCAAGCGCCCGTGTGCCTGTGGCCGGCGCTCGAGATCGAGATACGTGAAGCCGTGCTCGGCAGGGCTCAGGCCCGCTAGATCCTCGCGCAGCTTGTCCAGTGTGAACTCGGTTCTCTCCATGGCGGCTCAGTCTAGTAGTTGAGTGGGATAAAGTTGCTGTCATGAGCACCACCATCGCATTCCTTGGGCCCGCCGGAACCTTTACGGAAGCGGCGATGCAGCATTTCGCCGCTGACTTTGATTCCCCCGAGGGCCTTCCGGTGAGCTCGCCGGCCGAGGCGCTGGCGGCGGTGCGCTCGGGCGCGGCGGACTATGCCTGCGTGGCCATTGAGAACTCCGTGGACGGACCCGTCACGGCTACTTTTGACGCGCTTGCCGACGGCTCCCGGGTCCAGATCTACCGCGAGGTGGACCTGCCGGTGTCCTTCTCCATTCTGGTGCGCCCCGGCAGTTCCAGCCGCACAACTTTCTCCACGCATCCTGTGGCCTACCAGCAGGTACGCGGTTGGTTGGAGCAGAACCTGCCGGACGTGGAGTATGTCCCGGCGGCGTCGAATGGCGCGGCGGCGCAGGCCGTGGCGCGCGGGGAGGTGGATGTCGCGGCCGCCCCTGCCCGGGCAGCGGAGGTCTTCGGGCTGGACTCGATTGCGGAGAATGTCGCGGACGTTGCCGGGGCCACGACCCGCTTCGTCCTGGTGGGGCCGGCCGGAAAACCGACCGAGCGGACCGGCAACGACAGGACGTCGGTCATCTTCACCCTGCCCAACGAGCCTGGCTCCCTCGTCGGCGCCCTCCAAGAATTCGCGCACCGCGGGGTGGATCTTTCCCGCATCGAATCCCGACCGCTGCGCACCGTCTTCGGTAACTATCGCTTCCACGCCGACCTCATCGGGCACATCGAGGACCAACCGGTGGCGGAGGCTTTGCGGGCGCTGTGGTTGCGCGCGGAGAACGTCGTTTTTGTCGGCTCCTGGCCTTCCGCGGTAAAACTCGGGGAGGGCCCACGGGATTTGGCGCGGCTGAAAGAGGCCGATGACTGGGTAGCGCAGGCGCGCACCGGTCAATAGTGTGGTGAAGCATGACTGGAAGAATCATCCTCCTGCGCCACGGCCAGACCTATTCCAATATTGACCGCATCATGGATACCCGCCCGCCGGGCGCCGAGCTCACCGAGCGCGGCCGCGGCCAGGCGGAAGATGTCGGCCGCGAATTGGCTGAGCTGTGCGCAGGCCGCCGCGTGCGATTTGTGTGTTCTATTGCCCTGCGCGCCCAGCAGACGGCGATGCTGGCCGCCCGCACATACGGCGAGGCAGCCGATGAGCGCAGCGTTCCGGTGGAGGTTCGCGTGGGCCTTCACGAGGTCTTTGCCGGCGAACACGAGATGAGCGGCAGCGAGGATACCCACCGCGAGTACATGGTGGCGTTGCGCGGCTGGGTCGACGGCGACCCGGAAGCCCGAATGCCGGGCGGTGAAAGCTACGTGGACGTGTTAGGGCGCTACCAGCCTGTGCTGGAGGATCTCGCTGCTGAGCTGGAGGATGATGAAGACATCATCGTCGTCAGCCACGGCGCCGCCATTCGTGTGGTGACGACGCACGCCTGCGGCGTGGACCCCGATTTTGCCTACACCGGGTACATGCCCAACTGCCGCTTCACCCTCATGGAGCCGCAGGGCCAGCCCTTTGGCCAGTGGGTGCTGAGGCGCTGGGCGGATACCGAAGTTTAGTTCATTGCGGCCACGGTAGGTACCTACCCCCAGCCGAGCTCGTGGAGACGGTCCTCCTCGAAACCAAAGTAGTGCCCGACCTCGTGGAAGACAGTCACCATGACTTCGTGGGCGAGCTCTTCTTCCGAGTTGCTTATCGCCTGCAAAGGCTGCCGGTAGATCGAGATGGTGTCTGGCAGGTGGCCGGTGTGTGAGGCCGTGCGGTGGGTGAGCATCACGCCCTCGTAAAGCCCAAGCAGGTTGGGGCTATCCGGGTGCTCTTCTTCGACGAGGATGACCAGGTTGCGCATCTGATCGACGAAGCGATCCGGGATCTTGTCCAGGGCCTCGCCGACTAATTCCTCGAAGCGTTCCTCGCTGACCTCGTACATGTGCTTACTCCCTGTTGAGCGGACGGGGGTTTATTGGGCCGGTGCCACGGCTTCAGGCGCGGCGGGATCGGCGTTCTGCCCGGCCGGCTGGGCATTCTCGCTGCCCTGCTGGGAGTTCTGCTCGGCTGGCTGGGCATTCGGGTCGCGCAATGGGTTGCGCTTCGGCTGCTCCGTGGGCGGGGCGCCATTGATGCTCAGGGCATCACGGCCGCCCGTGGCAGAGCCGGTGATCTCGGAGAAGTGGCCGTCCTTGATGTGGATCAGCGAGCAATTCACCGAACGGGAGCCTCCCTCCCACGATTCGCGGCTCATCGCGCCCCAGAAAGGCTGCAGCGTGGATTGGTAGAGATTCTCCTCGCCGCCCAGGTAATCCATGGCGTTCTGGGTACACGTTTCGGAGAGGAATTTATCCATCTCTTCATCGCTGGGGTAAGCATCGGGGAACTTCTCTGCCAGGCTGATGACGGACACGGTCTCCATCTGGTGCGGTTCCTGGCACGGCACGGTGCTGACTACCTGTTTGTCATCCACCTTGCGGCATTCGCCGGGCTTGGCGACGATCGCCTGGTCCACCTCGCTGACCTTGCCCGTGGACTCCTGCGGTACGCCGTTGGCGTCGGTAGTCTGCAGGCCGCACAGGAGGGTGCGGTCACCCTGATCCCAGGAACCGGCCGGCGGAAGGATGGAAGCAATGTCGTAGCGTCCGTTGGGATCCCATTTGCCGTTGAGGTAGCTCACCGTGGGGGCCTCGCATAGCTCGTCGCGCAGGGCGTTTTGCCGCGTGACGTCTGGGCGCTTGGCGTTGGGGCCGAACTCGCTGGTGGGGTAGGCGCTGAGATCCTCTCGGGCGGAGACCTCGAAGCGGTGCGGTTTATCGCAGCTGGTCTGCTCAAAACCTGTGGCAGTGCCGTCCGGGGCGATATCCCACGTCACACACGAGCCCGCGGAGGCGGTGGTGAAGGATGCGGCTTCGCCTTCGGAGGAATCAGCGGCCTGGCTACCGTCGGCGCTGGGGGAAGCGGAGTCATGTGCGGCCGAATCGGTGCCAGTTGGCCCGCCACTGAAGAGACCGTAGAACGCCAAGAAGACGGCCGCGGCCACGGCAGCAACGAGGACGACGCGGATGGCGGAGGCGGAGCGCCACGCAGATGAAGTGCTCATAGAACTCTTCATACTACCCCCTCAACGGCTCAGGCTTCTAGCCCGCCCAAGGCTAAGGCGGCGGGAGAATCACTAGATGCGCGAGCGGGAGACGTGTGTTGTGAGCCGGTAGCGGTCGGTGCGGTAGACCGAGGAACACCATTCAACCGGGCGGTCCCCGGAGCGGGCGAGGCGGGTGATGTGCAGGAGCGGGGTGCCCGGTGAGACGTCGAGAAGCTCGGCGATGTCCTCCTCAGCTGCCACGGCGGTGACGGTTTGTTCGGCCTCGGTGATGGGGACCTTGAAGGTGTTATCCAAAATCGAGTAGACGGAGTTGTAGATGTCATTTTCCAGCAGCGTGGGCGCGAAGGCAGAGTTATACCAGCCATCGTCGATGGAATAAGGCTCGCCATCGCCCAAGCGCAGGCGCCGCAGGTGGGTATGGGAAACAGAGGCTTCCGTACCGAAAAAGGCGCAGACTTCACCGGGGGCGGCGCTGCGTTCACCCAGCAGGATGCGCGAGGAGGCCTGTACTTTCTGATAGCCCATCTCATCAGAAAAGGAGGCCAAATGAAGCCGGGAGACCAGAGGGTTGGGGGCCACGAAGGTGCCTTTTCCTCGCACGCGGCGCAGGCGGCCTTCAGCTACTAGGTCACCGATAGCGCGGCGCACGGTGATGCGGGAAACGCCGTAAGTTTCCTCGAGGATGCGCTCGCCCGGAAGGATGTCACCGGGTTTGAGAGTGGTTCGGCAGAGCTCGGAAAGAATATCCCGCAGCTGAGCGTGCTTGGGCACGGGGCCGTCGGTAATGATGTGAGGTGCCATGTTATCCATGATAATCCGCTGGTTATTACCAGCGCAAAGGTGTGGCCGTGCGCTAAACTGTCCGGCGTGATTGATCTCAAGTTTCTTCGCGAAAATCCCGATGTCGTCCGCGCCTCCCAGGTAACCCGTGGGGAGGACCCCGCTTTGGTGGACCAGCTGCTCTCCGCCGATGAACAGCGCCGCGCGGCCATTGTGAAGGCAGACCAGCTGCGCTCGGAGCAGAAGGCCTTTGGCAAGAAGATTGGCCAGGCCTCCCCGGAGGAGCGCCCCGCGCTGCTGGAGGGCTCCAACGAGCTGAAGGAGAAGGTCAAGGCGGCCGGCGAGGAAGCGGCCGCAGCCGAGGCCAAGGTGACGGAGCTGCAGTACCAGCTCTCCAACGTGGTGGAGGGTGCCCCGGCGGGCGGTGAGGATGACTTCATCGTGCTCGAGGAGGTCGGCGAGAAGCCGCAGTTCGACTTCGAACCGAAGGATCACCTGGAATTGGGTGAAACGCTGGGGCTTATCGACGTCAAGCGGGGCGCCAAAGTCGGTGGCGCACGTTTCTACTACCTCACCGGCGATGGAGCCTTCCTGCAGCTGGGCATGCTGATGTTGGCTGCGCAGAAGGCCCGCGAGGCCGGTTTCCAGCTCATGATCCCGCCGGTGCTCGTGCGCCCGGACGTCATGCAAGGCACCGGCTTCCTGGGCCAGCACTCGGATGAGATCTACTACCTGCCGGCGGATGATCTCTACCTGGTTGGTACCTCCGAGGTGGCTCTGGCCGGCTACCACAAGGAAGAAATCATCGACCTGTCGAAGGGGCCGCTGCAGTATGCGGGCTGGTCCTCCTGCTTCCGCCGCGAGGCGGGTTCTCACGGCAAGGACACCCGCGGAATCCTGCGCGTGCACCAGTTCGACAAGCTGGAGATGTTTGTCTACTGCAAGCCGGAAGACGCCGAGGAGATGCACCAAAAACTCCTGAAGATGGAAAAGGACATGCTTGCGGCGATGGAGCTTCCCTACCGCACCATCGATATTGCGGGTGGGGACCTGGGCTCCTCCGCGGCGCGCAAGTTTGATAACGAGGCGTGGGTGCCGACTCAGGAGACCTACCGCGAGCTCACCTCGACCTCGAACTGCACCACCTTCCAGGCCCGCCGCCTGTCCACGCGCTACCGCGATGAGAACGGCAAGACCCAGTACGCCGCTACGCTCAACGGCACCCTGGCTACCACCCGCTGGCTCGTGGCCATTCTGGAGAACCACCAGCAGGCGGACGGCTCCGTCGTGGTTCCGGAGGCACTGCGCCCATTCGTGGGCAAGGACGTTCTGTACCCCGTAAACTCCTAGAAGAACGCGGCGCGCGGCGGCTCGCGCGCCGCTTACTTTTGTCCCCTCCTTGCTGCCTTCCGCCGGCGGCGAGGTCTTAAGCATTTGGAGCACTATGAGCGCTGTGGCTAACTTCCTCTACCGGCAGATCACGCACATCGGGCGCGGGGTGACTATTGCTCAGGGGCTCAAGATGCGCTTGTCCGGGGAGGAGAATATCCCGGATAAGGGCGGGGCCGTCATCGTGTGCAATCACACCGGCTACATGGATTTTCTCTTTGGGGCTTTCCTGGCGTATCGCAAGCGCCGCTTGGTGCGCTACCTGGCTAAGGCTTCTATCTTTAAGACACCGGTGGCAGGACAACTTTTTCGGCTGATGGGCCATGTGCCGGTGGACCGCATCGATGGTGGGGCGTCGATTGTGAAGGGCATTGAGCTGGCCAAGAGCGGGGAGCTCGTTGGGGTGTTCGCGGAAGGAACGATCTCCCGCAGCTTTGAGATTCGCAGCATGCGCAATGGCGCGGCGCGGATTGCTCATGGCGCGGGTGTGCCGATTATTCCGCAGGTTATCTTTGGCTCCCAGCGCCTGTGGACGAAGGGGCAGAAGAAGCACCTGGGCCGCACGAAGACGCCTGTGCTGATTAAGGCCTTGGAGCCTTATTACACGACGGGTGACTTTGACGCGGACATCGCTGAGGTGCGCCGCCGGATGCAGGAGGCCCTGGAGGGCCTGTGGGCCGACTATGAGGCGGAGTTTGGCCCGATGCCGGCCGGCGAGTTCTGGGTGCCGGCACGCAAGGGCGGCGGCGCCCCGACGTTGGAGGAGGCAGAGGCAAAGGACTCTGAGGTGGAGTCCGAGCGCTACCGCGTGCGTCGGCTGCGCGATGATCTGACAAGCCTTAAGGACCGCGTCTCCGAGGCCACGGTGGAGCTCATGCGGGATCGGATGGCACTGATGAAGCCGGGCAGTAACGAGGAAACCGGTACTGCAGAAGCTGGAGCCGACGCCGCAGAGAAGAATCGCCCGCGTACTGCGCCGGAAACCCTCGAGTGGATCAAGGAGAACCTCAACTCGGTGGTCGAAGAGGCCATGCGCGGCGTCGGGGAAGGCCGCGACAAGGTTACGGAGGTCATGGCGCAACTGAAATCCGACGTGATGGAAGCCCAGGCCTCGATGACGGCGAGCAGCAAGGAGATTTTCGCGGGATCCGTGGTGGAGCAGGGCTTGCTGTCTGCGGCGACGCAATCGCGCATCATCGTTTCCCGCCTGCCTCACCGGGTGAAGGCTGAATACTCTGAAGCGCCGCGGGTGATTGCGGCGGATCAGAGTGCGTTGAGCATGGAGAACGGCGAGATTTCGAAGCGGCTCCAGGAGGCGCTTGTACAACTGCACCCGCAGGTTGAGGAAGTGATCGTGATTTCGCCGCAGGGCGAGGTGCTGGACGCTGCGGCTTTTGGGGATCTCCCCCAAACCTGCTGGCGCATTGCCTGCGCGGACGGGGCCGAAGGGGTGCAGTTTAACGATGCCCCTGGCGGCGCAGTGGTGACCGCGTCTTCGCCTGCGGAGGGGTTGGCAGCCGTGGTGAAGAAGATCGGCGCCGAGTCCAAGGATCTCTTGTTCTTTGCCAACGAGCCAGGGGATGAGACCTTTGCGGAGGGTGGGGAAGGCGTCGCTGTGCATATGGTGGCGCTGGAGACCGCCCCCATTGAGGTGATTAAGGCTGCCCGTGCGGTGACGTATTCCTCGGAGCGTTATGGCATGGCTGAGGTGTTGGAGGCGATGGCGCGCCTGCAACGAGAGAAGGAATAGGCGTTAACATCCTCGGTGTGCCGAGGGTTGCAAAAGTCCGCAAACACCCCCGCAAGGGGGTGTTATTTTATTTTGTTCACCTATGGAATGCCTTAAAAACGCCAGCTTACGCCACCGGAACCTACGTGTGAGTAGCGTCTCCGGAGAGAAATCCAGGTGATATATAGCATTGGCTTTGGGAGAAAACTTCTTCCTCATCCGCCTCTCGGGCAGGTAGCCGAGGTATCGGTGAGCAGGGCGCTCGTGGTGGATGAGCACGATATGCTGCGCATTCCGTCAACTGGATAGGACTTTCTGACGCCGTGCAGCGAGAGAGGAGACTCAGTCAACAATGAGCACGACGAGTATTACAAGCTTCAACCCTGAGTATTTTGAAAAGACCTGGAATGACTACTCCACCGAGGACTATGACGTCGTCATCATCGGCGGAGGTTCCGTAGGCGCCGGCGCCGCCGTGGATGCGGCCACTCGTGGCCTGAAGACGGCTGTGCTCGAGGCCCGCGACTTCGCCGCTGGCACCTCGTCGCGCTCCTCCAAGATGTTCCACGGTGGCCTGCGCTACCTGGCCATGTTTGATTTCCGCCTGGTGGCGGAGTCCCTCAAGGAGCGCGAGCTCAACATGTCCACCCTCGCACCGCACCTGGTGAAGCCGCTGAAGTTCATCTTCCCGCTGACCCACCGCGGCTGGGAGCGCGTCATGATGTTTGGCGGCTTTACCCTCTATGACCTCATGGGTGGCGCCAAGAGCGTTCCGATGCAGAAGCACCTCACCCGCAAGGGCGTGCTGAAGGTAACCCCGGGTCTCAAGGAGGACGCCGTCGTCGGTGGCGTGCGCTACTACGACACGCTTGTCGACGACGCCCGCCACACCATGACCGTCCTGCGCACCGCCGCCGAATACGGGGCCAACGTGCGTACCGGCACCGAGGTGATTGGCTTTGAGAAGGACGCCCGCGGGCGTGTCACCGCTGCGAAGGTCCGCGACCTGGAAACCGGCCGCGAGGCCACCGTCAAGGGCAAGGTTTTCATCAACGCGACCGGCGTGTGGAACGACAAGATTCAGCAGATGGCCGGCGTCGAAGGAAAGTTCACGGTTCATGCCTCCAAGGGCGTGCACATCGTGGTTCCGAAGGATGCCCTCGACGCGGAAGCCGCGCTGTGCTTCGTCACCGAAAAGTCCGTGCTCTTCGTCATCCCGTGGGGCGAATACTGGATCATCGGTACCACCGACACCGATTGGGAAAAGGGCCTGTCCCTGCCGGATCCGGCCCCGACCAAGGCGGATATTGACTACATTCTGGACCAGGTCAACCAGCGCGTGCGCAACAAGATCACTCGCGATGACATCGTTGGCGTGTACTCCGGTCTCCGCCCGCTGCTGTCCGGCAAGTCCGATTCCACCACCAACCTCTCCCGCAACCACGCTGTGGCCCGCGTGGCACCGGGCATGGTTTCCGTCGCCGGCGGCAAGTACACCACCTACCGCGTCATTGGTAAGGACGCCGTGGACCTGGCCGTGAAGGAGCTGGGCTCCAAGGTGTCCGAGTCCGTTACCGAGCGCACCCCGATTCTGGGCGCGGATGGCTACCACGCGCTGGCCAACCAGGTACCGGCGCTGGCTCACCGCTATAACCTCAGCGAGGACCGCATCGAGCACCTGCTCGGCCGCTATGGCTCGCTGATCGGTGAGGTGCTGGCCCCGGCTGCTGACGACGCCACGCTGCTCGAGCCGGTTCCGGGCGCTGAAAGCTACATTTGGGCTGAGGTTCGCTACGCCGTAACCCACGAGGGTGCCCTGCACATCGACGATATCGTGACCCGTCGTCTGCGCGTGGCCATCGAGTTCGCCGACCGCGGCGTCGCCGCTGCGCAGCCGATCGCTGAATTCGTTGCCCCGCTGCTGGGCTGGGATCAGGCCGATATTGAGCGCGAAGTCTCCCACTTCACCAAGCACACCGAGGCAGAGCTCGCCGCAGAGGCAGCGCTGACCGACCGTGAGGCAAACGACATCCTCGAGCGCGCAGGCAGCGCACGAGCCACCAAGGAAGAAGCCTAAAAGTCACGGGGCCCAGCGAGCGGTGGATATCCCTCGCTGGGCCCTTGGCCTAGGCAGATAAGAAAGGACATCTAATGACCGGAATGGATGCATTCCTGTGGGAGTTCATCGGCACTGCGCTGCTGCTCCTGCTCGGTAACGGCGTGTGCGCCGTTGTTAACCTTCGAACCTCGGGCGCACGCGGTTCGGATTGGATCGTCATCGCTATGGGCTGGGGCCTCGCGGTGTTCATCGGCGCTAGTGTTGCCGACCCCACCGGTGGCCACCTCAACCCGGCGGTCACCATCATGCTGGCCGTGAACGGTTCCCTCGAGTGGGGCCTCGTTCCCTACTACCTGCTGGGGCAGATTCTCGGCGCCATGCTTGGTGCATTCCTTGCCTGGGCCACCTTTAAGCAGCTTTTCGACGCCAACAACCTCGACGAAGCCGGCAACGTCACCGGCGCCAACAAGAACACCGGGGGCATCTTCTTTACCAAGCCCGCGCACCCGAATAACGGGTGGAACGCGGTTACCGAGTTCATCGCTACCTGCGTGCTGCTCATGTTCATCGCCTTCGGCCCAACCGGAGGAGAGCTGGGGCCGCTGAGCTACTTCGGTGTTGCCTTCGTCATCGTCTCTATTGGTCTGTCCCTCGGCACCGCCACCGGCTACGCGATTAACCCGGTCCGTGACCTTGGCCCCCGCATCATGTACGCCTTCGTCCTTCCCATTAAGGACAAGGGAGACGCCAACTGGGGCTATGCATGGGTCCCGATAGTTGCACCGATGCTGGCGGCCGTCGCCGTTGGCCTGTTGTCCATGGTTCTTTAAACCAACCCCGACAAGGAGAAAACAATGTCTACCAAGAGCTACGTTGCAGCAATTGATCAGGGAACCACGTCTACCCGCTGCATTATTTTCAACCACGACGGCGAACAGGTGTCCGTCGGCCAGCTCGAGCACGAGCAGATCTTCCCGGAGAAGGGCTGGGTCGAGCATGACCCGGAGGAAATCTGGAGCAACACCCGCCGCGCGGTGGGTGAGGCTTTGGCCAACGGCGACATCAATGTCGAAGACATCGCCGCCCTCGGTATTACTAACCAGCGTGAGACCACCGTTGTGTGGGACAAGAACACGGGCAAGCCGGTATACAACGCCATTGTCTGGCAGGACACCCGCACCACCGAGATTTGTAAGGAGCTCGCCGGCGACGAGGGCGCGGACAAGTGGCGCCGCCGCACCGGCCTCATCATCAACTCGTACCCGGCCGGTCCGAAGGTCAAGTGGATCCTCGATAACGTCGAGGGTGCGCGCGAGCGCGCTGAAAAGGGCGAGCTGCTCTTCGGCACCATCGATACCTGGCTGCTGTGGAACCTCACCGGTGGTGCCGACGGTGACAACGGCCAGGAGGCCCTGCACGCCACCGACGTCACCAATGCCTCGCGCACCTTGCTCATGGACATCGAGAAGCTCGAGTGGGATGAGGAACTGTGCAAGGAGATGGGTATCCCGACGTCCATGCTCCCGGAGATCCGCCCGTCCCTGGGTGACTTCCGAACCGTGCGCGAGCGCGGCTCGCTGGCCGGCGTGCCGATTCGCGCCATTTTAGGTGACCAGCAGGCCGCCATGTTCGGCCAGGGCTGCTTCCGCCCGGGTTCCGCCAAGAATACCTACGGTACCGGCCTGTTCCTCCTGCTCAACACCGGTACGACCCCGAAGTTCTCCGAGAACGGCCTGCTCACCACCGTGTGCTTCCAGCGCGAGGGCGAGCGCCCTGTCTATGCGCTCGAAGGGTCCGTGTCCATGGGCGGTTCCTTGGTGCAATGGCTGCGCGATAACCTGCAGATCATCCCGAACTCTGCCTCCATCGAGAACATGGCCCGTGAGGTTAAGGACAACGGTGGCGTCTACATCGTTCCTGCCTTCTCTGGTCTGTTCGCCCCGTACTGGCGCCCGGATGCCCGCGGCGTCATCGTGGGCCTGACCCGCTTTGCCAACCGCAAACACCTGGCCCGCGCGGTCCTCGAGTCCACGGCGTACCAGACTCGCGACGTCGCCGATGCCATGGTGGCGGACTCCGGCGTGGAGATCACCGAGCTGCGCGTCGACGGCGGCATGACGATGAACGAGCTGCTCATGCAGTTCCAAGCGGACATGCTTGGCGTGGAGGTGCACCGCCCGAAGAACGTGGAGACCACCGCCACCGGTGCTGCATTCGCCGCGGGCCTTGACTCCGGCTTCTGGGATGACCTCAGCGTGCTGAGCTCCCAGCAGGGTGACTTCAAGGTGTGGAAGCCGCAACGCGAAAAGGAAGAAGTCGAGGCTCTCTACCGCGATTGGAAGCGCGCCATCAAGCGTTCCCTGAACTGGGAAGACGTGGACGATGACGACGTGATTGCCTAAGACCTGAACGACGCACGAAGGCGCGGCCGTGACGAGTAATCTCGTGGCGGCCGCTTTCGTCGTTGGGCGCTTATCCGTGCCGTCGTGTGTCTCAACCTGACGTAGACTCGGGGCTATGGCCAATGAAGTATTCTCGGACCACGCTCCGCGCCTCATCATCAGCGATATCGACGGTACTTTGTTGGACCGAAACCACCGGGTGCCCAAGCGAAACTGCGAGGCTGTGGCCCGTGCGGTCGCCGCGGGCAGCGAGTTTGCGCTGGCAACTGGGCGCCCCTTCCGGTGGATCATGCCCGTGCTCGAGCAGCTGACCGTGCGCCCAGTCTGCGTGACATCAAATGGTGCGGTGATTTATGACTCGGCGGAGGACCGCGTTCTCTCCGCCCACGAGCTCTCGCCTGAGGCCCTCGCGGAAACCGTGAAGGTCGCTGCAAAGGTGCTCGAGCCGCATGGCGGGGTTGGCTTTGGGGCGGAGCGCGCGGGAGGCTCGGTCTTGGACCCAGTTGAGGAACTCTTCGTGGTGGAATCGCACTATTCAGAGAACGCGCTCTTTGAGGGCTTCGGGCTGGTGAGCGTGGGGGAGTTGGTGTCTCGACCGGCGGTCAAGCTGTTGATTCGTAATACCGCGTTCTCGGCGCCGGAACTCTACGAACTCATCGCGCCGCACATTGATTCCGAGCTTGCTCACGTGACCTACTCGATGTCCGAGGGCGTTCTAGAGGTTGCGGCCCCCAACGTGACGAAGCGCCGCGGAGTGAAGTGGCTGGCTGAGCATCACGGTATCGCCCGCGAAGACATCATCGCCTTTGGCGATATGCCCAACGATATCGAGATGCTTGAGTGGGCAGGGTGCGGTGTTGCCATGGAGAATGCGCATCCGGATGTCGTGGCCGCTGCAGATGCAGTGACGCTGCCGCACCATCAAGCAGGTGTGGCAAAGGTCCTCGAGCGCTGGTTCTGATATCTCCGGTTGCGGGGTGCGTGGTGGTGTTTTAGTCTTTGTCGCATGGGGGATTTGGAGACTTATTTCTCCTACCGCAGTTCGGGGTTGGATCTTGTGGGGCTTGCGGTAGGCAGTGTGGATGATTTACGCGCGCGTGGCGCTTCATTGGCTGATGCGGTGGAGTTAGCTGGGCTGCATCGTGTGTATTTTGGGTCGACGCGTTTTACGGGCAAGCAGCGCCAAGCGCGTGCGGCTGCGGTTGCCCAAGGACATGATGTGGCGTCGTTGAACTTGATTGAGGCGTATACCGCCAAGGTGAAAAAGGAGTTGGATGCGTGGAATCTGCGTGTCAGGTTGGCAGGGACTCCAGCACACCAAATCCCAAAGGTAGCGAAGGAACGCTTGAAGCAGTTGCGGCCGCAGCGGGTGCCTGAACCTGGGGTGCGCTTGACGTACCGGAAGGTGGGGCCGCATTCGTTGACGATTACTGATTCAGCCTTGCGCATTAGTGAGATGCGTGGGACTTTGGAGTCGATTAATCCGGCTGATTTGTTGGATGCGGCAGGTCAGGTGTTCTTTAACCAGGCGCATGGGGGTTCGAAGCCTGCGGTGGCGACCAATGTGGTGGTTACGTTGGATGAGTTGGACCAGATTGTGCGGGGTGAGGGCGATGATATTGAGCTCGTGCTTACCAACGGTGGGCGGATGACGGGCCGGGAGTTTGTGACCTATAAGTTTGCTGAGGTTGGGTATGTGACTTTGGTGCATCCGACTATAGGGCCGGTGTGGTTGCATCGTGTGCGGCGTTTGGCTGGGTTTGAGCAGCGGTTAATGGCGAGTGCGGAGCATCCGACGTGTGCGCGTGAGGGGTGTAATAAGCCGGCGGATTATTGCCAGGTGCATCATTTAGTGCCGTGGCAGGCGGGTGGGGCGACGGATCCGCCGAATCTGACGATGTTGTGTGCTTATCACAATGGCATCAATGATGATGACCCGGATAAGCCGACTGGTGCCGGCTATGTCTTTAGGTTGCGGGGCGGGGTGGGGTATGTACCACCCTGGGCGGAGCCGATTACTTCGCAGCCGGCATACCAAGCGGCACAGGCAGCATTGAAGCAGCAGACCACAGGGGACTTTTTAGGTTCAGCCCTCCCGGATACCTAAACCCCAAGCCCAAATAAATGCCGAAGCGGAAGCCATCAGGTGGCTCCCGCTACATCGGCGATCCCGCTTAGACTTGGGGTGCTTTGGGGTTAGTCCGTGAACACCTGAATCTGCTCAGTCTCCGGGTTGTAGACAATGGAACCGCCCTGGAACTGCACGCGGACTTCCTTGCCGAGGCCGGTGGGGACTTCGTTGGACGTCGGCAAGCCGAGCGTCGCCGCGTTGTCGCCGGACGCCCATTCCTTGGCGATGCGTCCCACGAGTGCGTGCGTACCAGTGTCCTCAGAGCCTAGGACGATGCCGTTCTGAAAGAGCTGGTAGATGATGCCGGCCGACTCATCCGGCCCGCCCACAGCCAATCCCAGCGCTGGGCCGAAGGCGTTAAGGACCGCCGTCCACGTTTCCTTCAAACCCTCGTTCTTGCTCAGGGACAGCACCTTGGTCACGATTCCCGGGATCTGCTCCACCGGCAGCCCGTTGACGGTCTGGTCCATGTCAACCTGGTGCTCCGAGCGGGCATACATGATGGCGAAGAGCGTGCCAGCCAGACCCACCAAGGCGGTCACGGTGCTCATGGGGATCTCGGCGCCGCCCAGGGAAGAGGTCGCCTCTTGTGCCGGGGCAGCTTGTCCGCCCGGCGTGGAGGTATCCGGCGTAGGGGTATCTACGCTGTCCCAGTCCGTCGACGTCGAACCAGACGCACCCGACTTGATGGCCAGGTACTTCTTGTGCGCCGCCGCGCGGATCTTCGGCCATTGGGCAATGGTGTATTGCCCCGGGCACGCGGTGTAGTGAACGTCGCTGTGGCCGAAGAGGCCATAGACGGGGGCAGAGGCGCCTGCTGGGTAGCGCGAACCACCGAAGCCTTCCGAGCGAAGGGAGACGCGGGAGGTCGGATCGACACCGGAAATGGCGCCCTTCCAGCCGGCAAGGTCGGTGACAGATTCCAAGAGGGCTTCCGTCGGCTGCGCAGTCTCGTAGTTGCCGATCATGGAGATACCCCACGTGTTCTTGTTAAAACCGCCGATGTGCGCACCCTGCACAGCTTTAGCGAGCCCGCCGTAGCGGCCCTCGTAGATGGTGCCGTACTTATCCACCAGCGCGTTGTATCCGATATCGCACCAACCTAAATTCTGGGCGTGGTACTGGTAAGCAGCGCGCACCTGCGCGGCTGCTTGCGCGCGGGTGTAGTTATTGGAACCCGCGGTGTGGTGCAGCGCGATGGCCTTCACACCGTCGTCGTAGTCGGCGCCCTTGCAGCGGATATTCTCATTCGCGCCCCAGCCGGCGCGCGAAACCACGCGCGGCATGCCATCGGTCTCAGCGGTTGGCTCAATGCCCTCGCCCTCCTGGGCGTTGCCGTCCATGAAGACAGCCTCGAGGCCTTCGACGTCGCTGTTGGCCGGAAGCTCTTCGGTCTCGGCAACGGGGGCGATGTTGCCGACGTTGAAGGGGGCGTCGTCAAGCGCGGCGTCCTCAACGGGGGACTCGGTGAGTTTCTCATCCAAGTTCGACCCGGTCACCAGGTCCACGTTGTTGATGGATACCTGCACGTCGTTGGTATCGCCCACGAAGATGAGCTCAGTGCCGTTCGTGGCGTTGGGGTCATCGTTGTTGTAGGACATCGAGTCCATGTCGTACCACTCGGACCAGGACCCGTCCGGCTGCTTCGCGCGGACGAAGGCCGCGACATCGCGCGTGCCCTTCCATGTGACGGCGAAGGAGGAGAAGGTCTCATCGCGGTGGAATTGCTTGACGGCGCGCGGGCCTTCGCCCTCGCCCTGGGCTGCGATGGCCGGGTCATCCACCACGACCGTTTCGCCAGAACCGAAGGTTTCGGAGGCCGAGCTCACTTCGATGGGGCCGCTGCCCGCTTCCTGGGTCTGGATGAGGGGTTGGCCGCCCACGGCTGCGGCAGCGACCACAGCGATCGAGGTGACCGTGGCGATAACCGGCGTTGACCACGTCGATTTCGCGGGAACAAGACGACGTTTGAGGTGCACTGTTACTCCCTAGGATGGTGGCGCCACAAGGTTAAGAGAAGCGCAAAAAGTTAACTAACGGGACAGATGTTACGTCAGGTGTTGGAGTGAAAGAAGGTGTGACACGCGAGTTTCCTCGCTTGGGTGTCACCCGCCGTTTTGCACGTGTTGCTGCCTTAAGCTGGTGGCCATGACTGCATATGACCTCATCGTTGTTGGATCTGGATTCTTTGGCCTGACCGTGGCCGAGCGCGCAGCCTCCCAGCTGGGCAAGAAGGTGCTCATCGTCGAGCGCCGCGAGCACCTGGGCGGCAACGCCTACTCGGAGGCCGAGCCGGAGACCGGCATCGAGGTCCACAAGTACGGCGCGCACCTCTTCCACACCTCGAACAAGCGCGTGTGGGAGTACTGCAACCAGTTCACCGACTTCACCGACTACCAGCACCGCGTCTTCGCCATGCACGACGGCACGGCCTACCAGTTCCCCATGGGCCTGGGCCTGATTAACCAGTTCTTCGGCCGCTACTACTCCCCGGATGAGGCGCGCGAGCTCATCAAGGAGCAGGCGGGCGAGTTCGCCGTAGATGAGGCGCAGAACCTGGAGGAAAAGGCCATCGCGCTCATTGGCCGCCCGCTCTACGAGGCTTTCATCCGTGATTACACGGCCAAGCAGTGGCAGACCGACCCGAAGGAGCTGCCGGCCGGCAACATCACGCGCCTGCCGGTGCGCTATACCTTCAACAACCGCTACTTCAACGACACCTACGAGGGCCTGCCCGTCGACGGCTACGCGGCCTGGCTGGAGAAGATGGCGGAGCACGAGCTTATCGACGTCCGTCTGGGCACCGACTGGTTCGACGTGCGCGAGGAGGTGCGGGGGGCGTCGCCAAGCGCGCCGGTGGTCTACACCGGCCCACTGGATCGCTACTTCGACTTCGCCGAGGGTGAGCTGGGCTGGCGCACGCTCGACTTTGACCTGGAGGTGCTGGAGACCGGTGACTTCCAGGGCACCCCGGTGATGAACTACAACGATGCGGACGTGGACTACACCCGCATCCACGAGTTCCGCCACTTCCATCCGGAGCGCGCCGATAAGTACCCCAAGGACAAGACGGTGATTATGAAGGAGTACTCGCGCTTTGCCGAGAAGGGCGATGAGCCGTACTACCCGATTAACACCCCGGAGGACCGCTCCAAGCTGGAGGCCTACCGCAAGCTCGCCGCCGCTGAGGCCCGCGAGAACCAGGTTCTTTTTGGTGGCCGCCTGGGCACCTACCAGTACCTGGACATGCACATGGCCATCGCGTCCGCGCTGAGCATGTTCGATAACAAGCTGGCCCCGTTCTGGAATGAGGGCAAGGCCCTGGAGCAGGAGCGCGGCCACTAAGCCGCGTGCGGCCTGTACGGGTTAGTCCCCGTGGCGCGCTATGCTGAGACACCTCGATGGAAGGAGGTGACGGCATGGCCCAGCGCAAGAAGAAGCGTGCAGACCGCAGCATGTGGAAGATGTCCCCGGAGCGGCTCGAGGAACACCTCAAGCTGCGCAGTCGCGCAACGCGCATTCCCGATAAGAAGAAGGAACAATCCAGGAAGGCCTGCCGGAACACCCGGCAGGCCTTTGGCCTTTCTTTGGGAGGTTTCGCCAGCGCACGGGGCCGGGATGCCGCACATAAAACTTGTCGGACGCTCAACGATTGATTAAAGTTAACAGCAGGTTAACAATAGGCGAACAGAAAGTGAGTTTAGAGATGACTTCCCCGAATGCCCGCCGTTTCGATACGTTGCGCCAAGACTTGCACGCAGATTATGGCCACGAGTACACCGCGCAGGAGATTGATTCCTTCCTCGACGCCACCATTGAGCGCCACGAGGCCGGCGCAACCTTAGAAGAGTTCATCCCCGTGATGGTGGAGCGCGAGGTCCGCGAGCACTTCGGCACCCACCGCATCCACGTGCGTTTCGCCGCAGGAGCTGACCACGCGCTGGCGCAGGCTGCCGTAGCGCTGACGAAGAAGTACGCCGGCGAGGCCCTGCTTGTCGACGCCGCCGTAGCCCACCCCGAAAACGACCCCGACTCCCACATGGCCCACGTGCTCCAAGAGCGCGGCATGGCGGAGCACCCGGACCGCTACCTCGAGGACCTGCGTCTGGTGACCATCCCGGATTACATCGTGTACTTGGGCCGCGAGATCCCGCGCGACGAGGCCGGCAAGGACATCAAGATTTGGGACATCGCCACCGCCGAGACCGTGGAGGAGACCCGCGAGCTGGCCGATGACCTCGGCGCCCGCGTGCTCTACATGCTCAACCGCCTGGGAATCGAGCCCATCTCGGAGGATGCCGCTGTCACGGCCTAAATCAGCTGGATAAAGACTTCCTCAACGCGGTCGACACTGCGCAGGGAATCTGGAAGGTTAAGACCGGCATGGGCGATGACGTAGGCGTCGCGTACATCGGTCTTGGAGTTGCCGACGTGGATGCGAGAGAGCTGCCGCATCGCAAGCCCTGGTAGATGGCGAACATCTGCCCCCATGTCTTGGGCGACTGCGACGGTCAACCGGCCGATGTTGTTGGGAATAACAAGGACCGAGGCGTTGTCGGCGAGGAATTGGCCGAAGAGCTTGCGTAGCGAGCCTTCATGCTGATTGATGCGTTTGGACAGGACTTGCCTGCCTTGGGGATCGAGGACGCAGGCGTGGTGGAAGTATTTGCCGACGTCTACGCCAATGACGAAGTCATAGGCCATGGGTGTATGCCTCCTAGCGATGAATGAGAAGTTGGACTATTTAAGCTTCATCGCTGGGGTTGTCGGACATGCTTGCGCTGGCATCCACATTACTGTGAGACCTCATACCACCTGGGCTGGGTCGGGTTCCTATTAGCAGTTTGAGGATGTCACTGTCTTCGGCGGCATCACCCCCGGATCATTTTCAGACAGGGGCGGGAACAAGCCATACCGAAGCCAGCGACTAGTTCCACTGTCCTTTCAGACGGAGGGACCGGAAATAAACATAACCAGCCCAATCGGGTGGACAGGCTATGAATCTTCGGTGCCCTGAGGTGGAACTGCTAACAACGTAATGGGGGGAAGCGGGGGCAAAGTCAATAATTCGAGTCTGGCATAAGTTGATAAGGATTGCCTAACCTAATACTGTTTCAAGTTATGTTCCGATCGGGAATCGGCAACGGAAGCGAGGCGGCGACGATGAACAGAAAACGTGGATCGACCAGAGAACCCCTCTCCGGAGGGGGAGTCGGGGACGCGGGCCCGGACGGGACGGGCGACGGCGACGCGGTGGCGTCGCAGACGGACGACGGGCGGTTGGTACACGTCGCACCGGTCGCAGCGGGTGGCCGACCATCCACCCGCGATATGCTCGTCGCCGCCGCGATCGGCGTCGCGGGGTCTCTCGTCGTCGTGCCCCTGACCTACCTGCAGGTGTTCGCCGGCATCGCCCACGTTTATCTCGTCGCGGCGACGCTCGGGTTGTGGTTCCTGCAGTGCGTCGTTCCCCTCATCGTCGTCCGCAAGCCTGGCGCGAGCCTCATTGCGTGCCTTGCCATGGGCGTCGTGTCCGCGGCGACCACCCCGTTCGGCGTCGCCGCGATCGGGGCGCTGATCATGGAAGGATTGCTCATCGAGCTTCCATTCATGGTCACCCTGTACCGGCGGTGGACGCGTACCCAGTTCGTGGCGTCGGCGATGTTGTTCTCCGCGCTGATGGGAACGATGGCCCCGCGCGCAGTTGGCGTCGACTCGCCGACCACGCCCATGACCCTGATCAGCTTCGCCGTAGCCTTGGCCTCGAGCTTGGTGTTTTTGGTCCTGGGCTTTGCCGTCGCAAAGGGGCTTCGCAGCCGCGGGGTCACCCGGTGACCGGCGGAGCACCCGCGTGCGCCGGTGCGACACGCGGGACGGCCCCGGCCCGGTTACGGGTTAGGGGCGCGGGCGTGCGGCACGCCGATGGGCGATGGGCACCCGACATGGTGGATCTCTCCTTCGATTTCGGCACGATCAACGCCATCACGGGACCCGTGGGATGCGGAAAGACAAGCCTGGCCCACCTCATCGCTGGACTGATTCCCTCGCACATCCCCATCGACCATGCCGGATTCGTGCACATCGTCGATGCCGACGGCACCGAACGCCCCGTGGACGGGGACCGGGTCACCTTCGTCGGGCAAGACCCGGCGACGCAGGTGCTCACGCTCCGAGTCGTCGATGACGTGGCCATGGCCCTCGAGTTTTCCCTCGTGGAAGCCGGTATCGTCGCCAAGCGATCAGCCGAGGCTCTATCGGAGCTCGGGCTGTCAGAGCTCGCGGAGAAGGATCCGTGGGCTTTGTCGGGCGGGCAACGCCAGCGGATGGCCATCGCTGGTGCGGTGGCCAGGGCGCCGGAGGTCATGATCTTCGACGAGCCCGCCGCCCACGTCGACGAGGACGGTCGGCGGGCGCTGTTCGCCGCCATCCGTGATTTGCGGGCCCCGGGGCGCGTCATCCTGCTCATCGAGCACGACCTCCGTCCGTTCGACGGGTGGGTCGACACGGTGACAATCCTCGATGCGGACGGGAGCGTCGCCGCGCACGGAGCGCCGGAGGGTATCGCGGTGAAGGGCATTGCGACGTCGGCCGCGACCGCCGGAGCGCCGGACGCCAGTACGCCGGGCACGGGGGCACCGGACCGTCTCAGTCCGGACCGGCGGCGAAGGCCCCGGGGAGCCGGGGATGGCGCCGATCCGGAATCGGAGGCGGACGCCGTTCCACTGCTGGCCTTGACCGGAGCCCATGTGGCCCGGGGCAGGGAGCGGATCCTGAACGGGGCCGATCTGACACTGGAACGGGGCGAGATTCATGCCTTAGTCGGTGCCAACGGAGTCGGTAAGTCCACCTTGCTGGCGGTGCTGTCGGGCCAGATGAAGGCGGGAGCGGACCTCCGGATTGACGGCGCGTCCGCCCGGCGCGTCCCCGACGCCTTCGCGTCGTTGGCGTTCCAGAACCCCGAGCACCAGTTCACCCGCGCGACCGTCGCCGCGGAAATCGACTCCGCGCTGGCCGGCACGGACCCGCACGGACCACTCGGCGCCGATGAGCTGTGGAAACTGCGGGAAGCCTTGTGCCCCCGGGCACTTGACCCCGTCTCGCCGTTCGTCCTGTCGGGCGGACAGAAAAGACGGTTGGGCATCTTCCTGGCGGTGGCGGCCAATCGCCGTTTGCTGCTTCTCGACGAGCCGTTGGCGCATCTGGATTCGCCGAGCTCGCGCATCGTACTGGATGCCCTAGCGGAATACGCAGGGGCCGGCGGAACCGTTGTGTTCACGTGCCACGACCGCCGTGCTGCGCGAACGTGGGCGGATCGGGCGAGCATCGTCGCCGAAGGGAAGGTCGCCTGGTCCGGTCCCGCAGCCGACGTGCCGGCTTCCCCGGAGTCGTCCCGGCGGGATCGCGCACTGCCCGCGGCCGGCGCACGGACGTCCTTGGACGAAAGCCCCTGGACCAGTGGATCCGCCGCTCGAAGGCGCGCGGGGTTGAACGCCATCACGATTGTCGCGGCGGTGATGCTCGTCCTCGTCGCCGGGCTGCTCTCCGGCGGAGACGCCGTTCTCGCTCTGACGGGGGTCGCGTTCCTCGCACTCGCTGCGATCGCGGAACGCGACGTTCGGGCGACGGCGGGGAAGGTCCTCCTCGTCCTGTTGATCGGGGTGTTCTTCGGCCTGCTCGGGTGGCGCTCCGAGTTCTACGGCAGTGGGGATCCGGCGGAGGCTGTCCGCCACGGCATCCATCACGGACTGCTACTGACGGCCGTGTTTGCGGGGACGGTCCTGGTCTCCGCGTGTATGCGCGTCGAGGAGCTTTTCGACGCCATGGTGCAACGCCTCCGGGTGCCCTACACATGGTGCACCATAGCGATTTCCGGGGTGAGCATCGCGGCGTTCCTGCGCAGCGAAATCCCCCAGCTGACATGGGCGATTAGATTGCGCTCGATGCGACCGGGGCAGTCTTTCCGTTCCGGCTTCATTCGCGCGACGACGCCCGCGCGCATCGCCTTTCCCCTGTTCGTCAGCGCCGTGCGCTGCGCCGAAAAGCTGTCCCTGACCCTGGTGATGCGCAACTTCGGCCGCCATCCGCGACGTACCTTCCGCACCGATCACCCCTGGCGAGTGCGTGACGGTTTCGCGGCTGCAGCGTCCGCCGCGGCCTTCGTTGCCGCCCTGGTGTCCGCAGTGACTTGACGGGCACCCGGAACCGGCGGGCCCCGAGCCCGCGAGCGTTTCCGAGCCTGTACGGAGACGCGCCCCACCCAGTTGCTTCAACCCTTCAGACACATCCTCCGGGTCGCGCCATGCGGGCCCGGTCCGCCCGGCACCGGCATGGCGCCGGCAACCGAAAGAGGTACCAGTGAACACGATCCGGACCATCAGCGACGTGCTTCGGGACAAGGCCGATGAGACGAAGAAGGGGATCACCTTCGTCGAGAATCGGCGGGACGTCCTCGTCCCGTACGGCCGGGTCCATGCGGAGGCGGTGGCGGCTGCGACTCGGTTGGCTGAAGCCGGCATCGGCCCCGGCGATCGCGTGATCTTCCAAGTTTCGGAGAACCGCGGGCTCATCCGGGCGTTCTGGGGCTGCGTCTACGCCGGCGCGGGCGATGCGGGGCCGGCGGCCGAGACGACCGTAGTCCGGGCGACCGGCCCAGGTTCCTACAAAATGACCGCGGCCATTGCCGCCGCCACCGTTGCGTCGGTCGCGGGGAAGCCGGTCGCGCCGGGGTGCCGGGATCTCGTCAGCCACCCCCGGCTCCTCGAACCGGTCCTCGCCTTCGCCCGCGATGCAGGCATCCATATCGAAACGCCGCATGACAACCCGACCACGGGGCCACTGCCGGCAGCGGCCCACTGCGACACCAAAGAAAAGGAGAAACGATGACGGATCAAGCTGAACGGGGTGCGGCGATCGTCGTCCGCGACCTCACGAAGAGCTACCCGATTGCGGGCAAAGCCGGCACCGCGCCCGAAGGCGGGGCAGGTGCTCCGCCGGACGGCGGGCGCAAGGGAAAGCGCGGCGCCCGGATGCGCAAGCATGTGCTCGACGGCGTGAGTTTCACCGTGCCCGCCGGGTCGATCGTGTCGTTCCTCGGCCACAACGGCGCAGGCAAGACCACCCTCATCCGAATCCTGTCGACGCTCATTACCGCAGACTCCGGCGAGGTGAGCATCTTCTCGCGCGATGTGAAAGAGGATCCGGCGGGCGTGCGCGCCGACATTGCCACCACCGGCCAATTCGCGGCGATCGACGAGAACCTCACCGGCCGGGAGAACCTGGAGTTCTTCGGGCGGCTGCGCGGACTCGACCGCGCCGACGCGGCCGCCCGCGCGACGGAACTGCTCGCGCAATTCTCGCTCGCAGACAGTGCTTCGACGTTGGCGTCGGCCTATTCGGGTGGCATGCGGCGCCGTCTCGACATCGCCGCGTCGCTGTGCGTCGTGCCCAGGCTGCTGTTCCTCGACGAACCCACGACGGGGCTGGACCCGGTCAGCCGCGAAGAGCTGTGGGGCTTCATCCGGCAACTGCGGGACGACGGAATGACCCTGGTGCTGACCACCCAGTACCTGGAAGAGGCGGAGGCGCTGGCAGACCACGTCCATCTGCTCAAGGACCGCCGCATCGTCGCCAGCGGAACGCCGGAGGAATTGCGCCGCGACTTCGGGTCGCACGTGCTCCGCGTGTCCTTTGCCACCACCGCCGAGGCGGAGGCGTTCGCCCGCTGCCTCGGACGAACGTGCCTGGACGGCGTCCGCGTCGCGGGGAAGTCGGTGTCCCTCGACGTCGACCCCGGACCGCAGGTCCTCGAGGCGGTGGCGCAGGCGATGGAGGCCTCGGAAGCGTTGCCGGATTCGCTGAGCGTGTCGCCACCCACCCTCAACGAGGTATTCATATCGATGAACGCAGGGGGTGCGGCGCGATGAGTGCGACGTCGGTCGCGGCGTTCCTCCGTCGGGATCTGCTGCTGTTGCGACGCAACACCGCGTCGCTGATCTCCATGTTCGTCGTTCCTCCCCTCTTCCTGCTGTGCCTGTACGCGGTGTTTGGGTACTCGGCAGGGCAATCCGGCTTCGGGTACCTGCGTTTCGTGCTCGGCGGCTGCCTGTTCCAGGCGGCGATGTTCACCGCCGCGGCGTCGGCGATGGCGGTGGGACAGGACGTCGAATCCGGGCTCGTTGACCGCGTGCGCGTGCTGCCCGGGGCCACAGGCGGCTATGTCGCCGGCAGGCTCGCCACCGATGTGCTGCGGATGTCCGCGTCGATCGCGGCGCTGCTGGTCGTCGCGTGGTCCTGCGGCCTCGACATGGCTCTCGGTGACGTCGCGTGGACAGTCCTGTGGTCACTGCTCGCCGCCGCGGTCCTGTCCCTGGTCACGGACGGGGTGATCCTGATGGTGCCCGCCCCGGTGTCGACAGCCTCATCGATCCAGGCGCTGGAAATGCTGCTGCTCATGTTCTCCACCGCGTTCATTCCGGCGACCGCTTTGGACGGCTCCCTGCGCGACGTCGTACGTCACATGCCGTTTTCGCCGATCATCGAGGTGATCAGGGCGGCGTCCCCGGATGCCTTCCCGGATAGTTCCGGGGAAGAGGCAGCCCTGTGGCTCGGTGTCGCGGCGGTCGCCGGAATCGTCTTGTTCATCCGCCGGTTCACCTCGAGGAGCGAATCATGATCGGCCCCATCTTCGTGCATCTGCGGCGCATTGCCCACATTTGGCTGCGGCGCCCCGACTTCTGGTTCATGACGTTCATTGCTCCGCTCGTGTACCTGTTCATCGTCAACCGCATGTTCGGTAGCCTGGTCAGGCAGCTCACCGGAGAGTTCGAACTCCCGAACGCGGTCATCCTGGTCGTGACGACGTGGGCGTTCATCTTGGCCATCACGGGATCGTCCACTGTGTTCGTTGAACGCAGCAATGGCCTCCACGAGCGGTTGATCACCATGCCGGCGCCGTACGCGGCCGTGCCGGTCGCACGGATCATCGCTGAGTTCATCCGGATCATGGCGATGTCGGTCGTCGTCGCGGCGGTGGCCGCCTTGCTTTCCGACAGCCCCCCTGAGGCGTCCTGGTGGTGGAGGATCGCGGTGACCGGCGCGATGGTTGCCGCGGCGGCCGCATGCACCGGCACGTACATCGCGTTCTCCATCACCAGCCCCCAGGGCTCCGTGGCCCTCATCCCGTTAATCATCGTTGCGATGTTCGTCAACACGGTGCTCATGCCCGCCGACCACTTCCGTCCCCTCCTGCGCGGAATCGCCGGGCACACCCCCGTATCCGCGGCCGGCGAGGCCGTCAACGGCACCGGGGCTGCGGGTCTGGTGGTCTGCGCGGCCTGGTTCTTTGGTATCGCCGTGCTCGCGGCGTGGGGCATCGCCGTGAAAACGAGGCCGGGGGAGTCTGCATGACGGCCCGCGAATCCGAGCATCTAACCCGAAACCGCCGCGTGGACGCGGCCCACACACCCGGAGACAGAACCAGATGAAGTCGATCGCCCAGATCGTCCAGAACAACCGCAGGCTCCTCGCGGCCTACGAGGACAAGGTCGAGCCGAGGTTCCTAAGCCGCTATGCGCGCGAACCGATGGACGCCGCCGCCGTGTACCGGAAGCTCCGTGCGCTGGATCCCGGGCCGGATGCGCCGGCCCGGGTCCTCGACCTCGGTTGCGGAACCGGGTGGCTCGCCCGCACGCTCGCCGTTGAGTCTCGCTATCGCAGGGCGAACATCGTCGGCTACGACCTGTCGCCCAATGCGATCCGCATCGCCCGCGAACGCGCCGCCGCCGACGGGCTCGGGGCCCGGACGGAATTCCACGTTGCCGACATCCTCACGCCGCTCGCGGGAGAGCCCGGCGGGGCCTGTGAAATCTGGGTGTGCGGCGCGCTCCACCAAATGAAGGATGCGGGAGCCGCGCTCGGCAGGGTCTCCGGGCTGCTCGCCGACGGCGGCATCGCTTACGTGCAGACGTTAGTCGAGGATCCCGATGTGAACGAGCGGGTCGACATGGCCGTCATGGCGAAGATGGGCCACCGGGTGTTCCGGGGCAGCGAGCTCGAGGACCTCGCCGAAGCCAACGGGCTGAAGCTGGACGGAGCCTCACGCGCCGGCATGGTGTATTTCTGCACTCTCGCGAAGAAAAGCGCGATCGGGGAGGCGGGGAAGTGAGCGCCGTGGACGGGACCGTCGGTCCGTGGTCGCTGCTCGCCCCGATCCGGACCCGGATGCGTGCGGTGGTCGCGTTGTCCGTCCTGTCGTCGGTGGCTACCGTCGCTTCGCTGGTCGGCATCATCGACATCGCGATGACGTACCCGGAGGCCCCGGTGCATCGGACGTGGTTGGCCGTGGTTGTCATCGTCGTCGCCGCGACGGTGCGAATGGCTGCGGACGGCGCCGCCGGCATGCTCTCGCAACGGGCGGATAACGACCTGCAGCTCTACCTCCGGCGCCGGTTGGTTGCCCATATTCGGAAGCTGCCGCTGGGTTGGCTGGACGCCCGGCGCTCGTCGGGGATCATCGGGTCGGTTGAGAAGGACGTTGCGGCCGTCCACCAGCTCATGGGCCACACCGTCGGCGAGACCGTGGTGGCGGTGCTGGTGCCCCTGCTTTCCCTCATCGCGCTCGTCGCGGTCGATTGGCGGATCGCGGTGGTGGCGGTCGTCCCGGTGCTGGTCACCTTCGCCCTGATGGGCGTGATGATTTCGCGCGGAGCCGGTCTTCAGCGCGACTACGAGCGAGCCTCTGAAAAAGTGACGGCTGCGGTCATCGAGTTGGTGCGCGGCATCCCGGTGATGAAGTCCTTCGGACGCGCCAGCCAGGGCGCGGGCCGCTACGATGCCGCGGCGTCGTCGTTCGTCCGCGCGTGGTCCGCCTGGTCCCGGCAGTCGAACATCTATCTCGGGCTCATCGACGTGGTGACGTCCCCGATCACAGTCCTCGCAGTGGTGTGCGGCGCCGGCCTCGCTTTGAGGGACACCGCGGGCGGCAAACCGGAGGGTCTCGTCGCCGGGCTGGTTCTCGGCCTTGGACTCTCCGCGGCGATCGTGAGGGTGGCTATGAACTCCGAACCCATCATCGCGGGGATCGCCGCCCTGAAGTCCATCGCGGAGGTGCTGGGCACGCCGCCGATCACCGAGTCCGCCGAGCCGGTGCCCGTGCACGGAGGCGCGCTTGAGGTTCGGAACCTGGTCTTCTCCTACGGGGATGGGCCGCGGGTCCTCGACGGGATGTCCGCGACGTTCGAACCGGGGACCCTCACGGCGCTGGTGGGGTCCTCCGGTTCCGGAAAGTCCACCGTCGCCCGGCTGTTGGCACGTTTCCACGACCCTGTCGAAGGCTCGGTGCTGCTGGGCGGCGACGATCTTCGCGACATCGCCGTGCGCGACGTGCACCGTTCGGTGTCGGTGGTGTTCCAGGATCCGCAGTTGCTCACGCTGCCCTTGCGGGAGAACATCCGGCTGGCCAGGAGAGACGCCACCGACGGCGAAATCATGGCGGCCGCGAAGCTCGCGAACCTCGATACGGTCATCGCGGCGCTGCCGAAGGGCCTGGATTCGGTGGTCAACGTCGACGTGACCTTTTCCGGTGGTGAGGCGCAGCGCGTGGCCATCGCGAGGTCGATTGTCACGGACGCGCCGGTGCTCATCTTCGACGAGGCAACCGCTTACGCGGATCCGGCTTCCGAGGCCCTCATTCAGTCCGCAATCGAGCGTTTGGCTCGTTCGCGGACGGTGATCGTGATTGCGCACAGATTGAGCACGATCCGCAACGCCGACCGCATCCTCGTTCTCGATGGGGGAGCGGTCGCGGAGGCGGGCACCCACGACGAGTTGCTTGCGCGCGGTGGCCGCTACCGGGATCTGTGGCGCGCGTTCGCGCTCGACGACGAACCATCCGCCCCGCGGGGCACTGAAGCAGACGATGAAAAGGCAGGGAACCGATGATCCGGGACTTGTGGTCGATGACGGATCGGCGCTCGAAGATGACGCTGGCGTGGCTCATTGCGTTGGCCGCGCTTGCCGCGCTGGCACAGGGTGCGGCGTTCGTCGCGCTGCTGCCGCTGCTGTCGGCTCTGGCCGTGGGAGATGATGCGACGGCGTGGCGTTTCACCGGCGTCATCGCCGGCCTCGCGGCCGCCCATGCGGTGCTGTCCCTCGCCGCGGGGACGGTCGGCAGGGCGAATTCCGCAGCGGTGCTGTCGTCCCTGCTGCGTTCCCTGGGCGAACGCGTGCTGACGTTGCCACTCGGGTACGTCACCAAGTCCACGGCCGGCCGCTTTTCGGAGATGGCGTCTTCGGGCATGGCGTTCGCGGCGTCCGTGCCGCACGTGATCCTGAGGCCCGTCATCGCTGCTGTGGTTGCGCCGACCGTCATCGCTCTCGGAATTCTGGCGGTGGATTGGCGCGTCGGGTTGGTTCTCGTCGCGTCGGCGCCGGTGCTCTTCTTCGCCTACCGGGCCATTGGCCGGGTTGGCGGGGAGTCGGACGAAGCGCATGCTGACGCCGTAGCTGCCGTCTCCGGCAGGCTGATCGAGTTCACCCGCGGCCAGCAGGTGATTCGCGCCGCGGGCGACGGTTCGGCGGCGGACGCGATGGTGGATGAGGCGATCCAGGCCCAACACGATGCGTTCGCGAAGGCGACGTCGACGCAAGGCGCGGCCATCGGACGGTTGGGCTCGGTCGTCCATGCGGTGTTCACGGCGGCGGTGGTCGTCGCCGTGGCGGTCGCCGCGACGGGCGGGATGTCACCGGCGCATTTGGCGCCGATGCTCATTGTGGTCGTCCAGTTCACCGGACCGATCACCACGGCGGGAGCGTTGTCCGGCGGTTTCGGCGCGGGCCGCAACACGTTGGCTGCGCTGCGTGACCTGCGGGCGATCCCCGCCCTTCCCGAGCCTGCCGCACCGGAGCTGCCCGACGGGCATGACGTGGAGTTCCGCGGCGTGAGCTTCGGGTACGGGGATAAGAAGGTTCTCGACGGCGTCAGCTTCCGTGCACCTCAGGGAGCACTGGTTGCCGTAGTGGGACCGTCGGGGGCGGGCAAGACGACGGTCATGCGGCTGCTGTCGCGTTTTCATGATCCGGACTCGGGGGAGATCCTCATTGGCGGGGTGCCCTTGCCTCGGATCGGCACCGACGGCGTAAACTCGCTGGTGACCCCGGTGTTCCAGGAGACGTTCCTCTTCGACGCGTCCGTGCGGGACAACGTGGTCTTCGCCGACCCCGGATTCGGTTCCAAGCCCGGCGACGGAGACCGCTTGCGCGAGGCCGCCCGGCGATCCGGGGTGGACCGCATCGTGGAGCTGCTGCCTTCCGGGTGGGATAACCCGGTGGGGGAGGAGGGGACGCTGCTGTCGGGAGGCGAGCGGCAGCGCGTCGCCATCGCCCGGGCGCTTCTGAAGGATTCCCCGGTGGTGCTTTTCGACGAGCCAACGTCCTCGCTGGATGCGGCCACTGAGCAGGCGATTGTCGGCACGATGGAAGCGTTGCGCGGCGATCACACCGTGATCGTCGTCGCCCATCGCCTGCACACCGTCCGCGATGCCGACCTCATCGTCGTGCTTTCGGAGGACGGGACGGTCGCAGAACGGGGCACGCACGATGAATTGCTGGCGAAGGGCGGCCGCTACGCCGAGTCGTGGACGTGCCGGACGGGAGGCTCCCCGGGTGCCTGATCCTCGTCCGTCGAGGACTATCGCTCCGGTCCGGTACCGGTGCAGTGGTCCCGCCACGCCGTCCCGGTCAGCGGGTCCTCGACGATGCCCTGGGCGACAGGGTCGTAATTGAAGCCGTAGTGCTCGGTGCGGTGGGCGGGGCACACGTCTTGGACGGTGATGTTGGTGACGCCGGGTTCCCGCACGAAGGAGTTTTAGTGGGGGAGCACGGCATTGTCGTGCCGCGTGCCCAGGAAGGTGTACCGCACGCCCGGTCGAGTGATGTCGCCGATGGTCAGCTCATTCAGCAGCATGGAACCGGAGATCTGCTGTTCCCAGGCAAGCGCGTTTGTTTTGCCGGCGTTTCGGGAGTATCCGTGGCGCATCTCGGGGTGGACGTCAAAGCGATCGGCTGCGCTGTGCGCCCGGGGCCCGTGGTTCGAGGCACCGGTACCGATGAGCTGTTCGACGACCCGGTCCCGGGAATGAGGATGACGGGCAATTCACCGTCCCGGGGCGGCACCGGAAGTCGTTGGCGCCGGGGGCACCAGACCGGGCTTGGCCATGGACAGGGCCCGGGCGGCCGCGGGTGAGGTTTGCCGGCGGCCGGGCCACCGGTCGGGAAACCGCCGTCCGACAGCGACGAGGGGATTCTCGTCACCTCGTCGGGGGTGTTCCTATATAGGTTGTGAACTCCACGGGTGGGCTTGGGGCCTGACCCCCGGAGAGTAGACACGTCGGGGGTCAGGCCCATCCTTGGTTCCTCATTGGGGCATGTGATGGCGGGGATTTCTCTGAAGGTTTCGTTTTCCCTTGCTGGCGTTCTTTTTGCAGCATTTCTTGTTTGTGCCGGCGTTTATCTCACTTGGGGAGCAGTTGGGAAGAGGTTCGCTAAAGTCGACTCTTTGAGCTGACTGAAATAGGAAGAAAGACACTCTGATCATGTGTTGCTATGAGGAGTATCCTTCTTATTGTACAGAGTTAATAGTTGTCAGTTAGCGAAAAATTAGTCAGTATTGTTCTCTACTTTCTCAATCTCCCTCCGATTCGACACTCTCTTGAGCCTCTGACAATTGCGGCCACGAGTTCGTGACCATCGAGGTCGATTTCCTTTTGGCGCCGCACGAAGTCGGCAAGGACATCAAGATTTGGGATATCGCTACGGCAGAAACCGTAGAGGAGACCCGTGAACTGGCCGATGACCTCGGCGCCCGCGTGCTCTACATGCTCAACCGCCTGGGTATCGAGCCCATCTCGGAGGATGCTGCCCTCACGGCTTAACTCGCTTTTCGGTTCGCCTCCTGCCGTTTCGCCGCGTGGGAACTCAGCGCAGCAGTTCTTAACCACTAATCTTGGTTCCTGAATACTGTCGAAACCTGTGTGGAGAACCGAAGATATCGTGACTGCCAACAATACTGCTGCGTACGAACCCGTACAGCGCATCCTGCTGCCCAAGCGTGGCGAGCCGGTCGACGTCCGCATGCTCTACCTCATCGAGTCCGAGCAAAACCGCGAGCGCCTCAGCTGGAGTGGCCGCACCTCCGTGACCATCCCGGCCGGCGAAGAGGCCTCCTTCGAGACCTACTTCAACGCCTTCCCGGCCGCCTACTGGCGCCGCTGGTCTCAGCTGAAGTCCATCGTGCTGGTGATGGACGTCGAGGGCGAGGCCAACATTTCCCTCTACCGTTCCAAGCAGGATGGCCAGCGCATCGCCGTGGCCAACCACGTGGTGACCACCGGCCACCACGAGTTTGAGCTGCCCCTGAAGAACTTCGAGGACGGCGGCCTGCTGTGGTTCGATGCCTCTGCCGTTGAGGACACCGTGCTTGCCGACGCCTCCTGGTGCGCCCCCCACGCCCCGAACCCGCAGCTCCTACCGGACGGCAGTGAGTACCCGGCGCAGGACAAGCGCGTCGCCGTGGGCATCCCGACTTTCAACCGCCCCACCGATGCCGTCGCGGCGCTGCAGGCGCTGGCAGAGGACCCGGTGGTGGACGGCATCATCGACTACGTCCTTATGCCGGATCAGGGCAACCAGCACCCGGCGGACGAGCCGGGCTACGACGACGCGGTGGCGCACTTCGGTGAGCGCTTCCGCGAGTTCCGCCAGGGAAACCTGGGCGGCTCGGGTGGGTACTCCCGCATCATGTTCGAGGCGCTGGAGAATACCGACTCGCCCTACATCCTCTACATGGACGATGACATCGCCATCGAGCCGGATTCCATCCTTCGTGCGGTCCAAGCAGCGCGCTACGCCGCCAAGCCCTTCATCGTGGGCGGCCAGATGCTCAACCTGCAGGAGCGCTCCCAGCTGCGCACCACCGGCGAGCGCGTCAACCGCGCCGACTTCATGTGGGGCGCGGCCGAGCACGCCGTTTACGACCACGACTTTGCCAAGTACCCGCTGCGCGCCATCGGTGACGCCCAGTCCCACCTCGACCCGAAGAAGTACGACTCCCGCGCGCTGCACCGCCGCGTCGACGTGGAATACAACGGCTGGTGGATGTGCCTCTTCCCGCGCGTGGTCGCCGAAAGCATCGGGCAGCCGCTGCCGCTGTTCATCAAGTGGGATGACACCGAGTACTCCCTGCGCGCCGCCGCCCACGGTTTCCCCACGGTGACCTGGCCGGGTGCGGCCATCTGGCACATGGCCTGGGCGGATAAGGACGATGCCATCGACTGGCAGGCCTACTTCCACCTGCGTAACCGCCTCATCGTGGCGGCCCTCTACCACGAGGGCGATGCGCGCGGGATCACCAAGTCCATCTTCAAGTCCACCCTCAAGCACACCATGTGCATGGAGTACTCCACCATGGCCATCCAGCTGGAGGCCATGAAGGACTTCCTCGCCGGACCGGAACAGCTCTTCGACATCCTGGAGTCCTCGCTGCCGCGCATCGCGGCGATTCGCAAGGAATTCCCGGACGCCGTCATTATCGATTCGGCGGATCAGCTGCCCGCGCCCACCGGCGCGCCGGGCGTGCCCACCCGCAACATCGGCGGCCGCCTGGGCAAGATTAAGAAGATTCCGTGGCTCATCAAGTCCGCTAAGCACCTGGTCAGCAAGGAAGACCCGGCGCACCACGAGGCACCGCAGCTCAACCTCACCCCGGAGGAGGCCCGCTGGTTCACGCTCTCCCGCGTGGATTCCGCCACCGTCTCCACCGCGGGCGGCACCGGCGTGGCCTTCCGCAAGCGCGACCGCGAGCTAGCCCTCGAGCTGGTGAAATCCACCCGCGAGCTGCTCAAGGAAATCGAGGAGAACTTCGATGACCTGCGCGCCGAGTACCGCGCGGCCCTGCCGGAGCTGACCTCCCGCGAGTCCTGGCGAAAGGTCTTCGATGCCCAATAAGCTTTCTGTCGCCGAATCCCACGTCCTCGAGAAGATTCAGGACGTGGCCTTCGAGGCCCCCGGCGTTCTGCCCACCGCGCGGGGCTTAAGCCACTTCGGCGAGCACGCCCTGGGTTGGCTGGCTCTCTCTGGTCTGGGTGCCGCCGTGAATTACCAGAAGCCGGCGCGCCGCCGCCAGTGGGTAGCTGTTGGCGTGGGCGCTTTCACGGCGCACGCGGCCAGCGTTGTGATCAAGCGCATTGTGCGCCGCAAGCGCCCGGATTATGACTACGTCAAGGTGGGCGTGAAAACCCCGTCTAAGCTGTCTTTTCCGTCCTCCCACGCGACGTCGACAACCGCGTTCCTCGTGGGCGCCGCGCACGTTCTGGGAACCCCGGCACCGCTCGTTGGTGTGCCGGTCATGATGGCCTCGCGTATGGTGCTCGGGGTACATTACCCATCCGATACGGCGTTCGGCGCCCTGCTGGGGGCCGCCACCGCGGAAGCATGTCACCGCTATGAAAGGAAGACCGCATGAGCGAACGACCAAACCGCGTCGACGACGGTGAGCAGAGAGTCTTCCACTCTGAGCCGCACACCTCCGGCATCGATACCGGCCGCAAGCGCAAGCCCCCGAAGAACCTTGCCGACGGCATGGTCAAAGCCCTGCGCCCCAAGCAGTGGGTCAAGAACGTCCTGGTCTTGGCCGCCCCTGCGGCCGCGGGCGCGGACTCGCTGTTCCATTCGCGCGTGCTTCTCGACGTCCTCCTTGCCTTCATCGTCTTCTGCATGGGCGCGTCCTCCATTTACCTCATCAACGATGCCCGCGATGTGGAGGCTGACCGTGAGCACCCGACGAAGCGCTTCCGCCCGATCGCGGCGGGCGTGCTTCCGGTGGGCCTGGCCTATGTCATGGCGGCCGTGCTCATCATCGGCTCGATTGGCTTGTCCTTCTTGGCCACGGCCGGTCTGCAGCTCGCCATCGTCATGGCCATCTACATTGGCCTGCAGTTGGGCTACTGCTTCGGGTGGAAGCACATGCCGGTGATCGACATCGCCCTGGTGTCCTCCGGTTTCATGCTGCGCACCATGGCCGGCGGCGTGGCCGCGGGCATTGAGCTTTCCCAGTGGTTCCTGCTGGTGGCCGCGTTCGGCTCCTTGTTCATGGCCTCGGGTAAGCGCTACTCGGAGATCCTTTTAGCCCAGCGCACGGGCGCCAAGATCCGCAAATCCCTGGAGGGCTACACGCCCACCTACCTGCGCTTCGTCTGGACGCTGGCGGCTACTGCCGTGGTTATGTCCTACTCCCTGTGGGGCTTCCAGCTCTCCAATGAGTCTGATGGCCCGGCCAGCGTGTGGTACCAAATCTCCATGGTGCCGTTCACCATCGCCATTCTGCGCTATGCCGCCGATGTGGACCGCGGCAATGGCGGTGCACCGGACGAGATCGCCTTGGAGGACCGCGTCCTCCAGATTCTGGCCCTGGTGTGGCTGGCATGCATCGCCATGGCGGTCTACATCATGCCGGTAATGGTGGGCTAGCCAGCGGCGATCGGGAACAGGGCAAGGCAAGTGCTAAACTCTCTCCTCATGCGAAAATCCGATACACGTACCGCGGCCGCGCTCAGCGCGCTGGCCTCGGTCATCGTGATCGGAGTTTTCTCGTTTTGGGGTGGATTCGCCCGCCGCTGGATCTCCGACGACGGCCTGATTGTCCTGCGCACTGTACGCAACCTCGAGGAAGGAAACGGACCCGTCTTCAACGCGGGCGAGCGCGTGGAGGCCAATACCTCCACGCTGTGGCAATACCTGATCCTCCTCGTGCGCTGGGTAACCAACGCCCCGCTGGAATCCATCGCCGTCAACCTGGGCCTCGTGCTGGCGGTTGCGGCGATGGTGCTGGGGGCGTGGGCCACGGCACGCGCCTTCTTCCGCTCGGGCCAGCCTGCCGCACCGCTGGTGGCTCCCGCGGGCGCGCTGGTCTACCTCGCGCTGCCCCCGGCCCGTGACTTCTTCACCTCCGGGCTCGAATGGGGCCTGTCCATTTTCTACCTCGCGGCCCTATGGGCGCTGCTGCAGCACTGGGCGCAGTCCCGCGATAGCGCCAGCGCCTATTGGCTAGCGCTGTGGGCCGGGCTGTCCTGGCTCGTGCGCCCGGAGTTCGCGCTCTACGGCGGACTGGCCGGCCTGCTGCTCTTGGCAGCACACCGTAATTGGAAGGCGTGGCTGGGCATCCTCGGCGCGGCCCTTCCCATTCCCGCGGGCTACCAATTCTTCCGCATGGGCTACTACGGCCTGGTGACTCCGCACACGGCAGTGGCCAAGTCGGCGTCGTCAAGCGCGTGGGGCAGCGGCCTGAACTACCTGAAGGATTTCGTGGGGCCTTATGCCCTGTACCTGCCCGTTCTCGTGCTGGTGGGTGCAGCGTTGTGGACCTTCCGCGCCCAGCTGCGCCCGGCAGCACTGCGCAGCGCCTCGACCGTGACCTACCTGATGGTCGGGGCCGCGGCGGTGCACGTGCTGTATGTGCTGCGCGTTGGCGGTGACTTCATGCACGGCCGTATGCTGCTGCTGCCGCTCTTTGCCGCGCTTCTCCCCGTTTTCGTGCTGCCGCTCAAGGGCCTTGTATCTTCGCTTGCGGTGGCCTTCTGCGCGGTGTGGGCATTCTTCATCGTGCTGCGCGGGCATCCGACGGATTGGGATGCCTATGAAAAGCCGCTGTCCATCGTGGACGAGCGTGATTTCTGGACCTATGCCACCAACCGCGAGGCGGGCCACCCGCCGCGCTCGGCGCGGGATTACCTGGGGATGAAGTTCATGCGCGGCTATGAAGAAGCCGGCGAGAAACTCGTCGGCGGAGATGCCCTGGCCACCATCTATGTGGAGGATAAAGAAAAGGACCTCCTCAACTGGCTCACTGTTCCGCGCGAGCCGGGAATGAACGAACCGCCGACGGTCTACCTGGTGAACTTGGGCATGACGTCGATGAACGCGCCGCTCAATGTCCGGGTTCTCGACACGATTGGTCTGGCCACGCCGATGGCCGCACGCATGCCCCGCGAGGAAGGCGGGCGCGTGGGCCACGACAAATCCCTCGAGCTGGAATGGCAAGCAGCACTCACGGGCGCGGACATCGAGTATCTCCCGCCGTGGTATGACAAGGATAAGACCCGCCAGGCGCGCGCCGCGCTGGACAGCCCAGAAGTGCAGGAGCTCATCGCTTCCTATAGCGCGCCCCTGACGTGGGAGCGCTTCCGCGCGAACCTAGCTTTCTCGCTGACCTCGGGGCGCACGCTCATGTTGCCGTCTGACCCGAGCGATTATCCTGTCCATTAGCTTGGTGTGAGCTGGGGAGCACCCCCATGGATAGGCGAAAATTGCCAGGGTGCGTTACGCTAAACAAGATTCTTGTTATTGATCTGTAACTATCGCTGGCGTGTTGGCGATGTAGTAGTGGCAGTAAAAACGTTAAGGAGAAACATGAGTTCACTAAGCTCTGGCCTGCGGACTCGGGTCCTCTCAGTGGTGGCAGCCATCGCTGTGGCTTTGGGCCTGGTAGTGACCGCGGGTACGCAAGAAGCATCCGCCGCCAACCGGGACTGGCTGCGTGGCGACGCCACCGGTGCCTGCGAGTGGGACCGCGTCGGCTACTGGGTGCAGCGCTGCGACGTGTGGTCCCAGGCAATGGGCCGCAACATCCCAGTGCAGATCCAGCCGGCTAAGAACGGCGGCAACGCAGGTCTGTACCTGCTCGATGGCCTGCGTGCTACCGATTCCACCAATGCCTGGATCAATGACGTCAATGCCGCACGCACCTATGTCGACCACAACATCACCCTGGTGATGCCGGTGGGTGGCGCAGCGTCCTTCTACGCGGACTGGAACGGCCCGGCCACCTATGACTTGGTCAATCCCGTCAACTACCAGTGGGAAACCTTCCTGTCCCAGGAGCTGCCGGCCTACCTGGAGGGCAACTTCGGCGTGGCCCGCAACAATAACTCGGTTGCCGGCCTGTCCATGGGCGCTACCGCTGCCATCACCCTCGCTGGCAAGCACCCGGAGCAGTTCCGCCAGGCGCTGTCCTACTCCGGCTACCTCACCACTACCTTGCCGGGCGCTCAGACGTTCATGCGCTTGGCGCTTCTCGACGCTGGCGGCTTCAACATCAACGCCATGTACGGTTCCATCATCAACCCGAAGCGCTTCAGCAATGATCCGTTCAACCTGATCCCGGATCTGGCTGCGCACGGAACGGATGTTTATGTCTCCGCCGCGTCCGGCATTCCAGGGCCGGTGGATCAGCAGCGCTACCGTCCGGAGCACATCGCGGCCGGCGTGGCCCTGGAGGGCTTTGCCAACGGCACCACCCGCCTGTGGGAACTGAAGGCCCGCGCAATGGGCGTTCGCCTGCAGACGAATTACCCGGCACAGGGCCTGCACAACTGGGAGCAGTTCGGATACCAACTCGAACGCTCCAAGCCACAGGTGCTTAACGTAATGAACGCTTGGTAATCATCTCCTGCGTGGCCGCCGTGCTCTTGAGCACGGCGGCTTTTTCATAGCCATGGTGGGCGTGTCCCCCTTCCCAAAGTCTCAAGTTAAACTTAAACTTGAGAACACATTAGACCGCTCACTACGCGTACGGTGGCGAGTTCCGCAGGAGGGGAACCTGCGGAGCCCGCTCGCGGTAGCGCGTGCCCTCATCTCGATTTACCCCTAACAAGGACTCTTCAATGCCGAACACTGCGTCAACTCAGCCCCGCCGGTCCGCCAAGGCTTCCGGCCTGCGTTCCCCGTCCGCAGCCCGCAAGGGCCTGACCATTGCTGCACTGCCCACCGCCGTGGCCGTGGGCTTTGCGCTGCTGCCTATTGCAAACGCGCAGTCTTCCGGCTCTTCCAGCGACGGAATTACTGATCTTCTGGGCAGCTCCAACCTCTCCGATTCCTTCGCCCCGTCCAATCCGCCGCAGCGCACTCCGGTGGAGACCGAATACCCGAAGATCGAGGGCTTGCCGGAGGGCGTGTCCGTGTCCCGCGTTGAGTATCTGACCAACCGCCACCTCAAGGTCTACATCAAGTCCGTCGCCATGCCGGACAAGGAACAGGTCGTGCAGATCCAGCTCGCGCGTGACTGGTACTCCAACCCGGACAAGACCTTCCCGGAGGTCTGGGCGCTCGATGGCCTGCGCGCCCGCGACGACGAGTCCGGCTGGACCATCGAGACCAACATCTTGTCCCAGTACGCCGACCGCAACGTCAACCTCATCATGCCGGTGGGCGGCGAGTCCTCCTTCTACTCCGACTGGCAGAAGGAAGACAACGGCAGGCACTACATGTGGGAGACCTTCCTGATGAAGGAACTCATCCCGATCCTGGAGAAGGGCTACCGCTCCAACGGCAAGCGCGCCGTCACCGGCATCTCCATGGGCGGTACCGCCGCTGTCAACCTTGCTGAGCGCAACCCCTGGGCCTTCAAGTACGTTGGCTCCTTCTCGGGTTACCTCGATACCACCACCACCGGCATGCCGGAGGCCATTACCGCCGCGCAGGCCGATGCCGGCGGATTCACCTCTACCAACATGTGGGGTGACCTGTACTCCCAGGATTGGATCGACCACGATCCGAAGCTGGGCATCGAGAACCTCAAGGACATGAAGGTCTATGTCTCCGCCGGTAACGGCAAGGATGACTACGGCCAGATCGGCTCGGTGGCCAAGGGCCAGGCCAACATGGCCGGCGTGGGCCTGGAGGCCATCTCCCGCATGTCCACCCAGACCTTCGTTGATTACGCTAAGCGCGCTGGCGTCGAACCAGTGGTTAAGTTCCGTCCGACCGGCGTTCACAGCTGGGAATACTGGCAGTTTGAGATGACCGAGGCATGGCCCTACATCGCTGATTCCCTTGGCCTGGACAAGAGCGACCGCGGCGCGGACTGCACTCCGGTCGGGGCCATTGCGGAGGCCACCAAGTCCGGCATCATCGGTAACTGCGTGAACAACGAGTATGACGTCGCCGAGCGCGGCAAGGCCCAGGACTTCCAGGCCGGTACCGCTTACTGGTCCCCGGAGACCGGCGCACACGCCGTGATTGGCCGCATCGGCGCTCGCTACTCCGAGCTCGGTGGCCCGACCTCCTGGCTGGGCTTCCCGACGACCGGCGAGGAAAAGACCCCCGACGGCCGCGGCCGCTACGTCCACTTCGAGCACGGCTCCATCTACTGGACCCCGGAGACCGGCGCTTGGCCGATCCCGAAGGACTTCTTCGATGCATGGGGCAAGAACGGCTTCGAGGGCGGCGACCTCAAGTACCCGGTTGCCGAGGCGCGCAAGGTCGGCGATGGTCAGGTCCAGGACTTCGAGGACGGCGTGCTGACCCGCAACCCGGACGGTTCCTTCCACATCGTGCACGGCGCTATCGGCGCGAAGTACAAGGAGCTGAAGGCTGCTGAGTCCGAGCTGGGCTTCCCGGTTGGTGAGGAAAAGGCCGTCAACGGCGGCTTCTTCCAGGAATTCGAGCACGGCAACATCTACTGGTCCATGGACTCCGGCGCGCACTACATCCTCAAGGGCAAGATCTTCGACGAGTGGGGCAAGCACGGCTGGGAGCAGGGCGAGTTTGGCTGGCCGACGGAGGACTACACCTCCATTCCGGCCGGTGGGCTGACCCAGTCCTTCCAGCATGGCGTCATCCGTGAGGTCATGGGCCAGGTCCAGGCGGATAAGAAGTAGGAGAATCGCCATGCGTCTTTTCTCCGCGCGTCCCGCCGCGGCAGCCGGTGCAGCGACGCTGCTCGCCGCCGGTGCCCTGTTGAGCGGTTGCGGTTCCGCCACCGTCGAGGAGGGCGAGGCCACCGACACCTCCGTGGCGCCGTTGGAGCGTTCCTCCGCGGCGAGCGGCGGGGCGTCGGCAAGCTCGGCCTCAGCTAGTGGGGCGTCGGAAAGCTCTTCGTCGGCGTCGCGCACCGAAGAGGAACAGGACGGGGAGCCGGAAGACCGCGGCGCACGCGAGATTTCCGAGATCCCCGCCCCCGCTCCCGCGCAAGGCCCAGACCAGGACTTCCTGGCTGCGGTGGCGAAGGCCGGCGTAAACGTCGACGGCGTGGAAGACCAAGTGGTGGGTGCCGCGCAGGCCTCCTGCCAGGGCGATGCCGTCACCGCACCGGCAGTGGCCGGACAGCTCATCGAGCAGGGCCGCACCGAGCTTAGCCACGAGGAACTAGTCCGGCTCATCACCGAGCAGGGCCGCAAGCTCTGCGCTCAGTAACGTGGCAGGGATTTTCCAGACAATCCCGTGCCTTCTCGAGGTAGAAATTTCTTCATGCGTAAAACACTTACCGTCCTTGCCGTCGTTGTTCTCCTCGCCGTGATTGGCGGGGGAGCGGTCCACTTCCTCAACACCCGCGAGGAAGGAGAGCAAGGAAACCTTGCGGAGCCCGCCCCCTCCCAGGGGGAGGGCGAAGAAAACGCAACCCCCGAGCAGCCGGACTGGTGCCCGCGCGTAGAGTTCATCTCCGCGCCGGGAACGTGGGAATCCGCCGCGGACGATGATCCGATCAACCCGGGGGCGAACCCGAACTCCTTTATGCTGTCGATTACGAATCCGCTGAAGGAGGCCTACGTTCCCGAGGACGTCAAGGTGTGGACGCTGCCGTACACCGCGCAGTTCAAGAACATCAACGCGCAGCACGAGATGAGCTACGACGATTCCCGCAACGAGGGCACCTCGCGCATGGAGGGCGAGCTGACCTACATGCACGAGACCTGCCCGAACACGAAGTTCATCCTGAGCGGCTTTTCGCAGGGCGCGGTCATCGCGGGTGATGTGGCGGACCGGATTGGTGGCGGCAACGGGCCCGTGCCCGCAGAGAGCGTGGCGGGTGTCGCACTCATCGCGGACGGGCGGCGCCAGGACGGCGTGGGCATTAACCCGGGCGCGCACGTCGGCGGCGTGGGTGCGGAGATTGCCCTGCAGCCCGTCTCGACGTTGATTCAGGGCATCGTCCCGGGCGCCACGATGCGCGGTGAGCGCGCCAACGGTTTCGGAACGCTAGCAGACCGCACCTTCCAAATCTGCGCGCCGAATGACTCCATCTGTGATGCACCACTGGACGTCAGCAACGGTCTGGAGCGCGCTCGCGATCTCATCGACGCCAACGGCGTCCACGCACTGTATGCCTCTAATCCGGACACTATCGAAGGCACCACCGCCAACCAATGGGTGACGCAGTGGGCCAAGGACACCATCGACGCACAATAGCGCTTGGCGACGTCCCGCCTGCGCGCCATGTAACGGTTGGCGTAGTCCTTCTGATATTTTTAATGTCAAAAGTACGTGATGCAGGGGTGCGTGCCCCGCTCTACCCTACGAAGGAGCTTTCCCACATGGACCTGAAAGCCTTGATCGGCCAGTTCTTCGACGAGAAGGGCAACATCGCCCTGCCGCCCCACCTCACGTTGGCGGGCCTTGCCGAACACGTCTATGCCGCGGAGCAGCAGGCGGGTATCCCGGACCGCCCGGTCATGCGCCAATGGGTCTATAGCGATAACCCGGAGGGAACGCCGCGCGATGTCACCCGTTCCCAGGTCAATACCCGCATCAAGGCAGTGGCTGCGCGCCTGCAGCAGGTAGGCAAGATGGGGGACCGCGTGGCGATCCTCGCGGGCAACTCCCCCGAGTACATCTTTGGCTTCCTTGGTGCGATGTACGCGGGCATGACCCCGATCCCGCTCTATGATCCGAACGAGCCCGGCCACACCGACCACCTGCGGGCGGTCTTTGGTGACGCAAACCCGTCGATCGTTCTGACCAATAACATCTCGGCCGCGGCGAACCGCGCATACTTCTCGGACCACCCGGCGTCTGAGCGCCCGCGCATCATCTCCATCGACTCCCTGCCGGATTCCCTGGCACAGAGCTGGGTGAACCCGCTGGAGACGGAGGAGGGCAAGGCGGCCCTGGCCGCGCTGCAGACCGCGCCAGTGGACCACCCGGCCTTCCTGCAGTACACCTCCGGCTCCACCCGGACACCTGCGGGCGTGCTGCTGACCAACCGCAACATCATGACCAACGTTCTGCAGATCTTCACCGCGGTGCAGATCAAGCTGCCAGCGCGCGTGGTGTCCTGGCTGCCGATGCACCACGATATGGGCATCATCCTGGCGGTCTTCGTGACGATTCTGGGCCTCAACCTGGAAATCATGACGCCGCGCGACTTCGTGCAGCAGCCCAAGCGCTGGATTGATCAGCTCAAGCGCCAGCCCATCGATGAGCAGCTGCAAGGTACCTATGCCGTGGTTCCGAACTTCGCCCTCGAGCTCGCCGCGCGCTACGGCGCCCCGGCCGAGGGGGAGAAGCTGGACTTCAGCAACGTCGACGGCATCGTGATCGGCTCGGAGCCGGTGACCGAGTCTGCGGTGAATTCCTTCTGGGAGACTTTCGGCAAGGAAGAGTTTGGCCTGCGCCGCGATGCCCTGCGCCCGTCCTATGGCATGGCGGAGGCCTCGTTGATTGTCACCACGCCGCAGACTCCGGAGCGCCCGGTCATTTCCCACTTCGACCGCGAGCGTCTGGCTCAGGGTGAGGCGGTCATCGTGGAGAAGTCCGCGGATTCCGTGGCCTATGCCTCCTGTGGCCAGAGCGTCGTGGCCCAGCACCTGACCATCGTGGACCCGGAGACCAAGACCGAGCTGCCGGATGGCCGCGTGGGTGAAATCTGGCTGCACGGCGAGAACCGAGCCGCTGGCTACCTGGACCGCGCGGAGGAAACCGCCTCGACCTTCCACAACACGCTGGGGGAGCGCTTGGCGGAGGGCACCCGCGTGCCGAATGCCCCGGAGGACAATAACTGGTTGGCCACCGGTGACCTCGCGGCAATCGTGGATAACCAGCTCTACATCACCGGTCGCCTCAAGGACCTCATCGTGGTCGCAGGCCGCAACCACTACCCGCAGGACATCGAGGGCACCGTGCAGGAGGCCTCGGGCCACGTCCGTGCGGACTCCATCGCGGCCTTCTCCGTGGAGGGCGGCAGCACCGAGGAGCTCGTGCTGCTCATCGAGCGCGCCGATGGCGCCAACCCGGCCGATGACGCCGCCGCGTCCGAAGCCATCCGCTCCGCGGTTTCCGCGAACCATGGCGTGACCCCGGCGGTCATCCAGTGGTTTAACGCAAACGAGATCAAGCGCACCTCCTCGGGCAAGATTGCCCGCCGCGTGGCCAAGAAGAGCTACCTCGCTTCCTAAAGCCCACGCCGCTTAAACCCCCGTTCCCGCGCTACTGCGGGGCGGGGGTTGCTGCTGCCTGTGGGTATGTCGGTTATGAAACCCAAGTTAACAAAGTGAGATAATCATTCGATAACCCCTATGTACGCTTCGACGTGCGCGTTTTTGTGCTGCGCAAAATCGAATGCAGAGTTAGATATTTTTTAGTCCGCGTAAGAAAGCTAGAGATTTATGACCGTTGAAGAGCTACGTGGCTGGTTGCGCACCTGGGTTGCGCAGACCACCGGCCTGTCGGCAGAGGAAATCACGGACACCAAACCGCTGGAGAATTTTGGGCTGTCCTCGCGTGACGCAGTGGTCCTTTCCGGCGAGTTAGAAAACCTCCTCGGCATTAAGCTCGAGCCCACCGTGGCCTACGAGTACCCCACCATCGCGCAGCTGGCTGAGCGCCTGGTCAACGGTGCAGCCGCTGCAGGGGAGAGCGCACCGAAAGAGGCGTCGCCACGCCCGGCCACCATCGCGGGCGGTGACATCGCCGTCATCGGTTACGCTGGCCGCTTCCCGGGCGCTAAGAACGTTGATGAGTTCTGGACCATGCTCGTCGAAGGCCGCGCTGGCACCGGCCCGCTGCCTGTCGGACGCTGGTCGGAATACTCTTCCGATCCCATTACCAGCGAGAAGATTGAGCAGCAGAACACCGACGGTGGCTATATCGAGGACATCGCTTCCTTCGACCCCGAGTTCTTTGGTCTCTCCCCGCTGGAGGCGGCCAACATGGACCCGCAGCAGCGCATCCTCATGGAGGTCTCGTGGGAGGCCCTCGAGGACGCCGGCGTACCCGCCAACCAGCTGCGCGGCACGGCCACCGGTGTCTACATGGGCTCCACCAACAATGACTACGGCATGCTCATTACCGCCGATCCGGCCGAGATGCATCCCTATGCCATGACGGGTACGTCCTCGGCGATTATTGCCAACCGTCTGTCCTACGCCTTCGATCTGCGCGGCCCTTCCATCAACGTGGACACCGCGTGCTCCGCCTCCCTCGTGGCGGTCAACCAGGCGGTCAAGGACCTGCGCGTGGGTGCGGCTGATACGGCACTCGCCGGCGGCGTGAACATCCTGGCTTCACCCCACGCCTCCATCGCCTTTAGTGAGCTGGGTGTCACCTCTCCCACCAGCGCCATCCACGCCTTTTCCGATGATGCCGATGGCATCGTCCGCGCGGATGCCGCGGGCGTGCTCGTGCTCAAGCGCCTCGAGGACGCCGAGCGCGATGGCGACACCATCCATGCCGTCATCAAGGGCACCGCGGTCAACTCCGACGGCCACTCCAACGGCCTGACCGCCCCCAACCCGGAGGCGCAGGTCGACGTCCTCGAGCGCGCCTATGCCGACGCCGGCATCCGCCCGCAGGACGTGGACTACGTCGAGGCCCACGGCACCGGCACCATCCTCGGTGACCCCATCGAGGCCACCGCGCTCGGCCGCGTGTTGGGCCCGGGCCGCCAGGCCGCGAACCCGACCCTGCTGGGTTCTGCCAAGACCAACATCGGCCACTCCGAGTCCGCCGCCGGCGTGGTGGGCCTCATCAAGGTCATCGAAGGAATGCGCCACGGCGTCATCCCGCCGAATATCAACTACGCGGGCCCCAACCGCTATATCGATTTCGACGCCGAGCACCTCGAAGTGGTCGAGGATCCGCGCGAATGGCCCGAATATTCCGGCCAGAAGGTCGCGGGTGTCTCCGGCTTCGGCTTCGGCGGCACCAATGCCCACGTGGTGTTGACCGACTACCGCGGGCTGACCCACCAGGACGCCCCGCAGGTCGCCATCGGCGAGGGGCAGCCAGTGGCCCTGCCGGTCTCCGGCCTGCTGCCCTCCCGCCGCGCCGCAGCGGCTTCCGACTTGGCGGACTATATCGAGGCAGAGAACCCGAACCTGCTTTCCCTGGCCCGTACCCTTGCGCGCCGCAACCATGGGCGCTCGCGTGCGGTAGTGGTGGCGTCGTCCAGCGAGGAAGCTGTCAAGCGCCTGCGACAGGTCGCCGAGGGAACCGTCTCCGTGGGCATCGCCGCGGCGGATTCTCCCTCCGTCCACGGCCCCGTCTTCATGTACTCCGGCTTTGGCTCCCAGCACCGCAAGATGGCCAAGGACATGATTGAGATCTCGCCGCTGTTCAAGGAGCGCCTGGAGGAGCTCGACGCCATCGTGCAGCGCGAATCCGGCTGGTCCATCCTGGAGCTGGTGCACGACGACGCCCAGACCTACAACACCGAAACCGCGCAGGTGGCCATCACCGCCATCCAGATAGCGCTGACGGATCTGCTCGCCACCTTCGGCGTGCGCCCTGCCGGCGTTATCGGCATGTCCATGGGTGAGATCGGCGCGGCCTATGCTGCGGGCGGCATCACGGCGGCCGACGCCATGCTCATCGCCTGCCACCGCGCACGCCTGATGGGGGAGGGCGAGGCCTCGCTTCCCGACGATCAGCAGGGCGCCATGGCCGTCGTCGAGCTCTCCGCCGAGGAGATTGACGCCCTTCCGGGTTCCATCGAACCTGCCGTGTACACCGGCCCCGGCATGACCACCGTCGGTGGTCCGCGCGAAGAGGTCCTCGCGCTGGTGGAGCGCCTCGAAGGCGAGGGCAAGTTCGCCCGCGCGCTCAACGTCAAGGGCGCGGGCCACACCTCCGCCGTCGACCCGCTCCTCGGTGAGCTCTATGCGGAGATCGCTGGCATCGAGACCCGTCCGCTACACACGACGCTCTTCTCCTCCGTGGACCGCGGCAAGGTCTACCGCCCCGGTACGGTGCTGCACGATGAGGACTACTGGATCCGCATGACCCGCAAGCCCGTCTACCTGCAGGACGCAGCGGAGGCAGCCTTTGCGGCGGGCCACATGCAGATCGTTGAGATTTCCCCGAACCCGATTGCGCTCATGGGCCTGATGTCCACGGCCTTTGCTGCGGGCAAGGCGGATGCGCAGCTGCTCTATAGCCTGAAGCGCAAGGTGGATCCCACCGAGTCGCTGTTGGATCTGCTGGGCAAGCTCTACGTCGCGGGAACTCCGGTGAACTACACTAAGGTCTTTGGCTCGGGCGCGCTTGTCGCCGCCCCGCATACCCGCTTCCGCCGCCAGCGTTTCTGGACCAACGCTCGTCCCTCGTCGGGTGTGTCCGGCCTGCCGGGCGCGCGCGTGACGCTGCCGGAGGGCGCGGTGGCGTTCTCCACGAACGCTGACCAGGCGCCGAGCGCGCTGGCCATCCTGGAGGCCGCCGCCGAGGCCGTCACCCCGGGCGCGCACATCGCGGCGAGCGAGGAGCACCTGGATCTGCCCGCGAAGGGCGAGGTCACCACCATTGTTCGCCGCACGCTGGGCGGGCTGTCGGTGGCGGTGCACTACGTGGATGGAGCGACCACCAAGCTTGTTGCGGAAGGTTTTGCCTCGACCCTTAACCTTGCAGAACCCACCCCGACGGCCGAGCCGAGCCTGCCGCAGGCCGTGACCGCGCCGCAGTTTGCTGACCCCGACGTAGGGGTCGACGCCGTGCGCTGGGACCCGGAGAAGGAGAGCGTGGAGGAGCGCTTGGCGCTCATCGTGTCGGAGTCCATGGGCTACGACGTCTCCGATCTCCCGCGCGAGCTGCCGCTCATTGATCTGGGCCTGGATTCGCTCATGGGCATGCGCATCAAGAACCGGGTGGAGAATGACTTCCAGATTCCGCCGCTGCAGGTGCAGGCGCTTCGCGACGCCTCCCTCGCCGACGTCATCACCATGGTCGAAGAGGCCGTGTCCGAGCAGCCCGATGCCGCAACCGCAAGCGCCGACGCGACCGCCGACGCACCCTCCGCGCTCACCGAGAGCGACGACACCACCCCAGACGCCTCCGCGGTGAGCGCGAAGGGCGGCGAAGGCGTGGGCGTCGCCCCGCGCGATGCCTCGGAGCGCATGGTCTTCGGCACCTGGGCCACCTTCACGGGTAAGGCCGCGGCCGGAGTGACCTCCGCGCTGCCGCAGGTCAGCGATGAGGTGGCTGAGAAGATTGCCGAGCGCCTCACCGAGCGCGCCGGCATCGAGGTCACCGCGCAGCAGGTTCACGAGGCTGAAGCACTGGAGAACCTGGCGGATCTTGTCCGCGAGGGCCTGGAGACTGAGGTCGAGGGCAATATCCGTGTCCTGCGCGAGGCCGATGGCCCCGCCGTCTTCATGTTCCACCCGGCCGGCGGCACCACCGTGGTCTACCAGCCGCTGACCCGCCGCTTGCCTGCCGACGTCGCCGTCTACGGCGTGGAGCGCCTCGAGGGCAGCCTGGAGGATCGCGCCGCCGCCTACATCGAGGACATCCTGCACTACGCGCGCGGCCGCAAGGTCGTGCTCGGCGGCTGGTCCTTCGGCGGCGCGTTGGCCTATGAGGTGGCCTACCAGCTCCAGGAGCGTGCAGCCCGCGGCGAGGACACTGCTGAGGTTGCCTTCATCGCTCTGCTGGATACCACCCAGCCGGCCCACCCGGCCCCGAAGACGCTGGAGGAAACCAAGGCCCGCTGGGGCCGCTACGCCGCCTTCGCCAAGAAGACCTACGGCCTCGACTTCGAGCCGCCCTACGAGATGCTGGAAACCGTGGGCGAAGATGCGCTCATGGCCATGCTCGCGGAATTCCTCAGTTCCACCGACGCTTCCGAACACGGCCTGTCCGTCGGAGTGCTGGAGCACCAGCGCGCATCCTTCGTGGATAACCAGATTTTGGGTTCGCTGGATATGGGACGGTGGGCGTCGGTAAGCGTGCCCGTCATCCTGTTCCGCTCCGAGCGCATGCATGATGGCGCCATCGAGCTCGAGCCGGCCTATGCCGAAGTTAACCCGGACGGCGGTTGGGGCGTTATCGTGAAGGATCTGGAGATTGTGCACCTGCCGGGTGACCACCTGGCGGTTCCCGACGAGCCCGCAATCGGTATCGTGGGCAAGCACATGGAGGATTGGATCGAGGAGAAGATTCGGAAGTGACTAGTACCGCTGACAAGCTAGCGGACCTACGCGAGCGCCTCGAGCGTGCCCAGGATCCCGGCAGTGAACGCTCCCGGGCACGCCGCGATGAGGCCGGCCGCTCGACTCCGCGCCAACGCATTGCCGCGCTTCTCGACGAAGGCTCCTTCGTCGAAACCGGCGCCCTGGGCAAGACCCCCGGTGACCCGGATGCGATTTACTCCGACGGCGTGGTCACCGGTCACGGCCGCATCAATGGCCGCCCGGTGTGTATCTACGCGCACGATAAGACCGTGTATGGCGGTTCCGTGGGCGTGACCTTTGGTAAGAAGGTCACCGACATCATGGATTTGGCCATCAAGATTGGCTGCCCGGTTATCGGTATCCAGGATTCCGGTGGTGCGCGCATCCAGGACGCGGTGACGTCTCTGGCCATGTACTCCGAGATTGCCCGCCGCCAGCTGCCGCTATCTGGCCGTAGCCCGCAGATTTCCATCATGATGGGTAAGTCCGCTGGTGGTGCGGTGTATGCGCCGGTGACCACGGACTTCATCATCGCCGTCGATGGTGAGGCGGAAATGTACGTGACGGGCCCGAACGTGATCAAGGAGGTCACGGGCGAGGAAATTTCCTCCCACGACTTGGGCTCCGCGCGCCAGCAGGAGCTCAACGGCAACGTGTCTGTCGTGGTGCCCTCGGAGGATGAGGCCTTCGACCTAGTTCGTGACTTGCTGGATCATTTGCCTCTGACCTGCTTCGACGAATCCCCGGTCTTCGATGCGCCTTCTGATGAGGAGGTAGCCCAGGACACCGAGCTGGATTCCTTCATGCCGGATGATACGAACGCCGGCTACGACATGATGGACCTGCTCACGCAGCTTGGCGACGATGACGATCTCATCGAAATTCAGGAAAACTACGCCCCCAACGTCATTACCGCCTTTGGGCGCATTGATGGCAAGGCCGTGGGTTTTGTGGCCAATAACCCGATGCATTCAGCGGGTTGTATCGATGCGGATGCCGCCGATAAGGGCGCGCGCTTTATCCGTATTTGCGATGCCTACAACATCCCGCTGGTCTTTGTGGTGGATACGCCGGGTTACCTGCCGGGCGTGGACCAGGAGAAGGCGGGCTTGATTCACCGCGGCGCGAAGTTTGCGTTTGCCGTGGTGGAGGCCACCGTGCCGAAGGTCTCGCTGATTGTGCGCAAGGCTTATGGCGGTGCTTATGCCGTGATGGGCTCGAAGAACCTGACCGGTGATATCAACCTGGCGTGGCCGACGGCCCAGATCGCCGTGATGGGCTCGGCCGCCGCCGTGGTCATGATTGCGGGCAAGCAGCTCGAGGCCGCCGAGACCCCAGAGCAACGCGCGATGACGAAGAAGATGTTCATGGACTTCTACGACGAGACCATGACCGCACCCTATGTCGCCGCGGAGCGCGGATACCTCGATGGCATGATTAAGCCCTCCGAGTCGCGTCTAGCCCTGCGCCGCGCGCTGCGCCAGCTTGCCGATAAGCAAGAGAAGGACCTGCCCAAGAAGCACACCATCTCCCCGCTCTAGCGTCGTTTAAGCCTGGCGGCGGGCGAAGAAGGCCTGCGGATCGCGCTGAATTTTGTGTCTCGGCGTAACATGTGAGCCTGTTTTATCCGATAAGCCTAAAGACTAGGAATTCAATCGAAGGAGAAACCCAATGCTCTCTAGCGTTCTTGACCTCAGCGGTGACATCATCAACCTCGTCATTATGCTGCTCAACCAGGCCGGCGTGGACGTTTCCGCGCTGAGCTCGAAGTAAGCCAGCGCTTCTAGCCCCTCCTTGCGGAGGGGCTTTTTTAATCCCAGACCGGGCTGGGGATGGGGACTGGTGGTCCACCGTCGGGAGGCAGCCACGCCATGCGGCCTTCGATGCGGTCGATGCGCCCGCGGTACGTGGGGCGGGCGGGGTCATCGTCGTTGATGGCGTTGTGATACTTGCATAACGGCACGAGGTTGTCGAGGTTCGTCGGCCCGCCATCCTGCCACCGTCTGATGTGGTGCATCTGGCATTCCGCGGCAGGTCTTGTGCAGCCGAGCCAAGCGCACGTCGGATGCTCTGCGCTGAGCAGGATTCGTTGCTTATCGTTGGCGAAGCGGCTGCCGTAATACACATTGACCGGCCCCTCGACCGGGTGGAAGAGGGAGACGAAGCCACGCTCAGAAAACGTGGTGCGGAGGAACTCCGCGCCTGTCATCGTGCCGCCGTCGGTTGCCTGCAGAAGGATGTCATCGCCCTCGCCCCGCACAATCTTGTCCAGCTGTTCGAGGCGCACAATGACGTGAGCATGCAATGCCGGCTTCGGCGCGCCGCTTCCGGAAAAGACCTCGTGGACTGCCTTGAGCAGGTCCTCCGACGTGGCTTTGAGAGTGCCTACTAGATTGGCAATCGCGCGCGGGCGATCCGTGATGATGAGCTTGTGCATGCCGCCCGCACTGCGTCGCACGCGGACGCCAGGAGTGGGCTCGGGTGTGAGCTCCGCGAGCCTGCGCTTCGCCACACCCGCAATCTCGCCTTCTGGGGTCGCACACAATTCCACGCGCAAGTCCCATGCCTGGCGCGAGTTCTTGACGCGCGCCACATGCCGCTCAATCTGCAGCAGCGTATCCAGCGCATGGTTAGTCTCCCGGGCGCGGCGCTGCTTGGCGCTGAAAGCAGTTTGGCCAAAATAAACGCGGTGAAGTCCCTCGAGCTGCCGCGCCACGCGCGGCGTCGCGCCCAGCGCCAGCATGTCCTCGTGCGTGTGCCCCGCGCACAAGGAGACGACGTGCATGCCGCGAGCGAGTACCCCGAGTAAGTCCCCCAACTTCATGCCTCACACACTAAACCGCCCCTAACTATCCCGCAACCGGAACGCCAAACTCCCAGCTCAAACGTCCATTTGCAAGGGCGTAAAGGGGTGAAAGAAGGTCGACGGGTAACCGACTATGTCACAGATTCTAGGCGCGGGAGCGGGAAGCAAAGGCCGCGATGGCTCGCCAGCCAAAGAAGAACAGCGCCGACATTACGGTGGCCACGATGAGGAAGGACCAGTGCGGCAGGCGGCCGTTGACCAGCATCCACAGGGCCATACCGCCAATGATGGCGCTCAGCCACACGACGACGCCCTCCTTCCACAGGCCGCTCAGCTTCGTCGCCATGATGATGATCCAGCCCACGAGTGCGCCCACGGTCCACGGCCAGAAGGCATCAACCCAGGAGCTAAAGCTCAGGCCACCATGCGCCAGGCGGGCGAAGATGGCGAAGAGGGCGAGAGCGAGGACGTCGATAAGCGGGGCAACGCGCATTTAGGATTCCTTCCGGTTCAACGCCGCGTAAGAAAAGCCATCGCGGGCGTAGTGGGCGAAGTAGATGACCCATCCAATGATAGTGATGAGCGCAAAGGAAATAAGCCGGTAGATGATGGCCGCGGAGGTGGCGTGCACCACGGTCAGGCCTGTCGCCACCAGAGGGGTGATGAGCGCGGCCTCCACCGTGCCCACGCCACCCGGGGTGACCTGCGCGGAGCCAGCCAGCTTCGCGGCCAGGAAGGCCAGGGCCACACCGGCCAGGGTGGTGTCATCAGCACCCGCGCGCAGCCACGGAATCTCCCCGGTCACCGCCCACACGGATGCCCACAGCGCGCCCATATCGGCCAGGCGGTGAACTAGCGACGCCCCAGCAACCACAGCAAAGGGGCCGCGCGAAAGGTGGACCTCGCCCAGGTTGCGGACCTCCTGAATTGCGCGGTCCCGCTTCGGACCGGGCCGCAGCTTGCGCAGCCAACGCTCAAGGGTCACCGGGTGCGAGGTCAACCAGAAAATGCCGCCGAGCGCCGCGAGCATGAGGACAACCGTGGTGATAAGCGATCCCAGAGCCATATCCGCGTTGAGGAAAAACACCCCGCCCAAACCAATGAGCGCGAGGAACATCGAGCTAATAATCGAGGACAAAAACAGGAAGTAGCTGCACAGCGCCACCGACGCACCCCAGCGGCGCTGCACCTGGAAGGTGAGCAAAGCCGAAAAGGCAGGGCCCGCCGGCAGAGTCGTGGACCAGGCATTGGAGGCCAGCGTGATGGCATAGGTTTCGCGCAGTGGCACCTTGACGCCGCCTGCGCCGATGAGCCGCTTCATCACTTCCGCCATACCCGCGATGGACAGCAGTGCGAAGAACACCACCAGCACCACGGGGAAAGGCTCGGCGTGGCGCAGGCGGCGCAATCCCTCGGAGATGAAGTCCAGCTGGTCGCGGAAGAACCACGCCAGCGCGGCCAGAATCAGCAGGGAGACTATCCAGGTCAGCCAGTTCTTCTTCATCGATCATCCGTGGAATTGAGGCGCTTGACCAGCTCGGAGAAGGGGATGAGTTCGGTGTCGGTGTCGGCGCTGCGGTCCCCGCGTACAGGAGCATCGCTTGGCGACGCCTCCTCAACCTGTTCTGCCGAAGTCACAGAGGAGTGGGGCGCGTCGTCCTGCGCAGCCGGTGCGACCTCTTCGTTGTTCAGCACTGGGGCGGTGGGCGCCGGCCCGGCAGCTGACGCAGTGGCCAGGGCCGGTTCGGCAACCGGAGCGTTGTCGCCGCCGAGGCGGTGGGTCAGGCGGGTGAGGAAGCGCGGGGCCCACCAGTTGTCCTCGCGCAGGAGGTGCATGACGGCGGGGACGAGGAGCATGCGGACGATGGTGGCGTCGATAAGCAGTGCAAAAATCATGCCGAAGGCGATGTATTTCATCATCACGATGTCTGAGAAGCCAAAGGCTCCCGCGACCACAATCATGATGAGCGCGGCCGCCGTGATGATGCCGCCGGTGTGCGCGGTACCCGCCGCGATGGCCTCGTCCGTGGAAGCGCCCCGGCGGCGGGCTTCTACCATGCGCGAGACTAGGAAGACCTCGTAGTCCGTGGACAGGCCAAAGACGATGGCGATGATGAGCACCAGAATCGGGCTCATGAGCGGACCAGCGGTGAAGTTGAGCAGGCCGGAGCCGAGGCCATCGACGAACATGAGCGTCAAGATACCCAGCGTGGCGCCCAGGGAAAGCAGCGTCATGATGATGGCCTTGAGCGGCAGGATGAAGCTGCCGAAGACCAGCGCCATGAGGAGGAAGGTGGCCAGCACCACGTAAAGCGCCATCCAAGGGAGGGTCTCAAAGAGCGCGTCGAGGGATTCGACCTCCATGGCCGGGGTGCCGCCAACATACAGCTCCACGCCCTCCGGTGCCTCGATGTTCTCGAGTTCGTGGACGATGCGCCCGTAGTCCTCGCGGTCCTGGATACCGGCGCCGAGGACGGTGGTGCCGTCGACGGTCGCGGTCTTCGGGCCCATTGGCTCGGTAAGGCCTTGGATGGAGCGGGCTTGCATGACGACGTCGACAAGCTGCTCATTCGTCGCGTTCTTCACCACCAGCTTGACCGGCTCGGTGCGGAAGGAGGGGAACTGCTCGTTGAACTGATCCTGCGCCACGCGCGCGTCTTGGTTGGGCGGCAGGTAGGTCTCGTTGATACCGCCGAATTTCACGCCCAGCACCGGCAGGGTCAGCGCGATGAGTAGCGCACAGATGGCGGCAGTCATCAGGCCCGCGCGGCCCATGGCCCAGCGCGGCATCCGGTACCACCACGTGTCCTCGATGTGGCGCCCGCGCCGCGAGGTCTTTCGCACAGTCCACTTATCGATATTGTGACCCAGCATGCCAAACAACGACGGCAGCACCATGACCGACAGGAGTGCGGCGAGGCCCACCGCGGAGATGGAGCCATAGGCCACGGACTTGAGGAAGGCCTGCGGGAAGAGGAAAAGCCCGGAGAGGGATACGGCCACCATCGCGGCGGAAAAGACCACGGTTTGGCCCGCGGTGGCGGTGGTGATCGCCACGGCCTCCTTGGTATCGCGGCCCTTGTCCAGCTCCTCACGGAAGCGGGAGACCATGAACAGGCCATAGTCGATGGCCAGGCCCAGTCCCAGCAGCGTGACGACGGCCTGCGCGAACACGTTGACCTGCTGGAAGCCAGCCAGGATGGAAAGAATGCCCAGCGATCCCAAAATGGACAGCCCGCCCACGACGAGCGGCATGAACGCCGCCACGACGGAGCCGAAGACCACGAGGAGCAGCAGGCCGACGAGCGGCAGGGCGGCCTTCTCCGCGCGGGAGATGTCTTTGGACATGCCTTCATCCAGTGCGTCGGCCACGGCGGTGGCACCCGCTACCTGCACAGGGACGTCGGCAGCGTGCAACGAATCCTCGATGGCGCGGAAGTCCTTGAGGGTCTGCTCGCCGTCGCCTTTCAGCCCGATGGCGGCGAAGGCCGTGGAGTGGTCCTGCGTGATGAGGTTCGGGTTGCGCTTATCAAAGTAGCTGGTCACGGAGTCGATCTGCTCCGGGTGCTGCGCCTTGAGCTCATCCAGGAAGGCCTTGGCCTCGGCGGCGTGGGTTTCGGGGTCATCGAAAAGCAGGATGACGTCGCCGGAATTGTCACGGCCGAAAGTCTCGAGCTCGATCTGTGCCGCGCTTGTCGACGCCGCCCCCGGGTCCTCCCAGCCCTCCTGGCTCATCCGGTCACCCAGGCGGGTGCCGAAGCCGAAGAAGAGGCCGAGGATGAGACCCACGATGATGAGCGGGATGACCTTGCGGTGGGCATAGGAAAAACGGCCCCAAGAATAAAACATGCGGCTCCTAATTGTGCTCGGGCGCGCGGTCCGGCAGCAGTGCGGACAGCGGGCGGAAAGGCTGCAGCCAGGCGCCGCCTGGAGGCAGGTTGTCCAGGTTCACGCGCGGCAGCGGTTCGCGGAAGACGCCCTCGATGTCTTCGAGGTCGACGAACTCGATATCGGGGTGGGTCAGCGCCCAGGAGGTGTGCTCGTGGAAGCCAAGCACGCAGGTGGGCAGGCCGGAAGCGGAGAGCTGCTCAAGCAGGTGCTGGAAGTTCTGGCCGTCGGCAGAAGCCACGATGACACCGGAGAGGTTCTCGCGGTTGGCCTTGATGTATTCGACCATGTCGGGGTCGACATCATCGTCCTCGTGGAGCTTTGGCTTGGCAAACACGGCGAAGCCGACGTTGCGGATGGCCTCGACCCAGGGGCGGATGACGTCGGCGCCGCCGGGGCTGACGTTGGTGAAAACGGCGGCCTCAGGGGTGGCGTCGTTATCGAAGGCCAGGTCCACCAGCCAGCGGCCGATGGCGTCGAAACGCGGGCGGTAGGCGGCGGTGGGGCGCCCCCCGAGGATGGCGCCGAGCCCCATGTCCATGTTGGGTGCGTCCCACACCAGAAGGTAGGTTCCGGCCATTACTTCTTCTCCCACAGGTACTCGGTGATGACGTGTTCCTTATCCAGGCCTTTGCCCTCAAACTTGGTGATGACCTGGCGGTCGGTGAGGATGGGGCACTCCGGCCAGGGCCAGCCCTTGTAGTCGAGGGAAGGCTCGACCTCGACGAGCTCATTAATCCACTCGGCGTAGCCGGCGTGGTCGGTGGCCACGTGGAGCACGCCGCCGGGTTTCAGGCGGGAAGCAAAAAGATTGAGCGTGCCGGATTGGATGATGCGCCGCTTGTGATGGCGGGCCTTGGGCCACGGATCCGGGAAGAAGATGCGGATACCGTCGAGGGACTCGGGCGCGAACATGCGCATGAGAACCTCGATGCCATCGCCGCGGACCATGCGGATGTTCTCAATATCGTTGCGCACGATGGAACCTAGCAGCTTGGCCAGGCCCGGCTTGTAGAGCTCGACGGCGATGATATTGGTGTCCTGCTCGAGTGGCGCCATGGCTGCGGTTGAGGTACCGGTGCCGGAGCCGATCTCGACGATGGTCTTCGCCCCCTCGCGGCCGAACCAGGCGGGGATGTCGAGGGGTTCGTCGGCAAGCAGGCGCCCCAACCGTGGCCAGTGCTCCTCGAAGAGGGCGTTCTGGTTGTCGGTGAGGGTGCCGCGACGGAAGGTCACGTTGCCGAGGCGTGGGTAGTCCAAATCATTGTTGAACTCGGCGTTGAAATCCGTCTGGAGGCCGCGGCCGTGAGGCATCTGCGCGGCGGGATTCTGGGAAGAGTCTGCGCTATTCATCAGTTGACATTGTTCCCTTAAGCAGGGGTGAGGGGCAACGTGCCGCGCCGTGGAGGGTGGAGGGGCGCCTCGGTGGAGGCCACACAGGACGCCGTGGGGGTAGCGGGACGGGCGTACGGGATGGGTGATCCACAGAAACGAAACCCCCGTATGGGGGCGATTGAGGGCGGTGGGTGCCACATTTCACACTCCGCTGTCCTCGACATAGTCGATATGAACTGGGTGGATATAACCGGGGTGGCGGGCATTACACATTCTGTCATCACCAGTGTCCGTACTCTGGTTGGTGAAACGTCGTTGGGGGAACCTTCGGCGAAATAAAGCACCCTGGCCACACCGACCACAGGAGAATGTGAGATGACCGCAACTATTAAGGGCCTTGTAGGTGAACTGCCCACGAAGAACGAGAAGCTTATTTCGTGGATCAGTGAGAGCGTCGAGCTCTTCCAGCCGGAAGAGGTCGTCTTCGTAGATGGCTCCCAGGAGGAGGCTGACCGTCTCGCCGCTGAGCTCGTGGAGAAGGGCACCCTGATTAAGCTCAACGAGGAGAAGCGCCCGAACTCCTACCTGGCGCGCTCGAACCCGTCGGATGTCGCGCGCGTGGAGTCCCGCACCTTCATCTGCACTGAGACTGAAGAGGACGCAGGCCCGACCAATAACTGGGCCCCGCCGGCAGCCATGAAGGAAGAGATGACCGAGGCCTTCCGCGGTTCCATGAAGGGCCGCACCATGTACGTCGTGCCGTTCTGCATGGGCCCGATTAGTGATCCGGACCCGAAGCTCGGCGTGCAGCTCACCGACTCGGCTTATGTTGTGCTCTCCATGCGCATTATGACCCGCATGGGCCAGCAGGCCCTAGACAAGATCGGGGACAACGGTGACTTTGTCCACGCTCTGCACTCCGTGGGTGCCCCGCTGGAGCCGGGTCAGGAGGACGTCGCGTGGCCGTGCAACGAGAAGAAATACATCACGCAGTTCCCGGCGACCAAGGAGATTTGGTCCTACGGTTCCGGTTACGGAGGCAACGCCATCCTGGCCAAGAAGTGCTACGCGCTGCGTATCGCTTCCGTGATGGCGAAGGAAGAGGGCTGGATGGCAGAGCACATGCTCATCCTGAAGCTCACCAACCCGGAGGGCAAGAAGTACCACATCGCTGCCGCCTTCCCGTCCGCCTGCGGTAAGACCAACCTGGCCATGATCACCCCGACCATCCCGGGCTGGAAGGCTGAGGTCGTGGGCGATGACATCGCGTGGATGAAGCTGCGCGAGGACGGCCTGTACGCCGTCAACCCGGAGAACGGCTTCTTCGGCGTGGCACCGGGCACCAACTACGATTCCAACCCGATTGCCATGAAGACGATGGAGCCGGGCAACACCCTGTTCACCAACGTCGCGCTGACCGACGACGGCGATGTCTGGTGGGAGGAAATGGGCGAGGCCCCGGAGCACCTCATCGACTGGCATGGCAACGACTGGACCCCGGCTTCGACCACCAAGGCGGCTCACCCGAACTCCCGCTACTGCGTGCCGATTACGCAGTGCCCGACCGCTGCGCCGGAATTCGATGACTGGAAGGGCGTCAAGATTGACGCCATCCTCTTCGGCGGCCGCCGCGCGGATACCGTCCCGCTGGTGACCCAGGCCTTCGACTGGAACCACGGCACCATGATTGGTGCCCTGCTCTCCTCCGGTCAGACTGCTGCCGCCGAGGGCAAGGTCGGCGCCCTGCGCCACGACCCGATGGCCATGCTGCCGTTCATGGGCTACAACGCCGGTGACTACTTGCAGCACTGGGTAGATATGGGTGAAAAGGGCGGCGACCGTATGCCGGCCATCTTCCTGGTGAACTGGTTCCGCCGCGGTGAGGACCGCCGCTTCCTGTGGCCGGGCTTTGGCGAGAACTCCCGCGTTCTCAAGTGGATTGTGGACCGCATCGAGGGCAAGGTCGACGCCGTCGAGACCGTCGTGGGCCACACCGCCCGCCCGGAGGATATCGACCTCACCGGTATCGACTTCGACATCGAGGACGTCCGCGAGGCCCTTTCCGTGAACCCGGCCGATTGGGCTGGCGACATGGAAGACAACAAGGAGTACCTGACCTTCTTGGGCTCCCGCGTTCCGTCTGAGGTGTGGGACCAGTTCACCGCGCTCAAGGAGCGCGTTGAGTCTGCCTCCTAATCTTCGAGGTTAAACGGATGCTCCCCTGCGGGGGAGCTTTCGTCGTTTTAGGGGCTTAAGCGCGCAGGACGAGGACCAGGTTGGAGGTGAGGAACTCGCGCAGCACCGGCACCTTGAGCACCCACCAGGCCCAGGCAGGGTGGTAGCGCGGAAAGGCCGCGAGGAACTCTGCGCCCTGTGGGCTAGGCGGAGCCACGCTGCGCGCCCAGTCCAAGCCCTCGCGGGCGGAGAGCGCAAAGAGCGAGGTGCCGAAGACATTCTTCGGCGGGTGACCGTGGCGGCGGGTATAGCGGTCGCGGGCGAACTCGCCGCCCACGTAGTGCTCCCACAGGCCGGTCTCGTGCCCGCCGAAGGGTCCCAGCCACACCGTGTAGCTCAAGATCACCAGCCCGCCGGGCTTGGTTACGCGCAGCATCTCCTCACCCATGTCCCACGGGTTGGGGATGTGCTCGGCCACGTTGGAGGAATACGTGATGTCGAAGATGTCATCCGCGAAGGGCAAGCTAGTGCCGTTGCCGCGTACGGCCTGGGCCACCTCGATGCCGGCGGCGGCCATCTCGCCCACGTCCGGCTCCAGCCCGACATAGCTGGCCCCGCGCTGGGCAAAGGCCGAAGCGAAATAGCCGGGCCCGCCCCCGACGTCGAGCACGCGCGCGCCGGTGAGGGAGAGGGAATGGTCGCGGGAGAGGGCGTCGACAAGCGCGGCGGTGTCCTCAGCCAGACCGCCATAAAAGACCGCGGGCGCTGTCTGCTCAAAGCGGAAGGAGCGCAGCAGTCGCCAGGAGCGGCGCAGGGTGGCCAAGGCACGGGTGCGTTTCATAACCCACTAGGCTAAAGCATCGTCATGAAAATCCTTCTTTTATGTTGGCGCGATTCCACCCACCCGCAGGGTGGCGGTTCCGAGCGCTACCTCGAGCGCGTCGGCGAGTACCTCGCTGCCCAAGGCCACGAGGTGGTCTTCCGTACCGCGCGCCACATGAACGCCGCCAAGCGCGAGCGCCGCAACGGCGTGCTCTACTCGCGTGCCGGGGCCAAGTTCAGCGTCTACCCGCGCGCGTTGGTGGTGATGTTGTTCGGGCGCCGCGGTTTCGATGTCGTGGTGGATACCCACAACGGCATCCCGTTCTTTGCGCGCCTGGCCACCCGGGCGCCCGTGGTGATCCTGACGCACCACTGCCACCGCGAGCAGTGGCCGGTGGCCGGGCCCGTGCTGGCGCGGCTGGGGTGGTTCCTGGAATCTCGCGTGGTCCCCGCGCTGTATCGCGAGAACACGTGGGTGACGGTCTCGGAGGCCTCGAAGCGCGACCTGGAGAAGCTGGGGATTCACGGCGCGCACATCATTGAAAACGGCGTGGACCCCCTGCCGTCACACGTGCCCACCTTGGAGCGCGAGGCCGATATCCACCTGGTGACGCTGTCGCGCCTCGTGCCGCACAAGCAAATTGAGCATGCCATGGACACCGTGGCGCGGATTCCGGGCGCGCTTCTCGACGTCATCGGTTCCGGCTGGTGGGAATCCCACCTGCGCGAGTATGCGCGTGCCCACGGGGTGGAAGACCGCGTGCGCTTCCGTGGTCAGGTGACGGAGGACTATAAACATGCGCTGCTCGCGCGCGCTGATGTCCACCTCATGCCGTCTCGAAAAGAAGGCTGGGGTTTGGCAGTCATGGAGGCGGCCCAACATGGGGTGACCACGGTAGGTTATGCGTTCGGCCTGCAAGACAGTGTTATCGACGGCAAGACCGGTGTGCTGGTGCGGTGCGAGGAGGAGTTCGCGCCGGCGGTGCGCATGCTTGTCGACGACCCCTCCCTCCGCCACCGTTTAGGCAACGCGGCACGCGAGTTGGCGGCTACTTTTTCGTGGGAGAAAACCGGTGCGCGCTTCGAAGAGTTGCTAGAAGCGGAAGTGCGCACCAGGCGGCGCTAAGCCCCCACGGGGCGGGTGCCGGTTGCGCGTTGGTGGTGGCAACGATGCCTCCCGCTTCGACGACCGCGCCCACGCCGAGCTCCTCCAACCGGGCGAGGTCGCGCGTGTTCCAGGCTTCGGTGGCCGCCAGGTAGCGCGGCGCAGGCTGATCCACGTTTATGCCGTCGACGGTGAGCTCGCCGGAGTCGAGCTTGTTGGCGGCCTTGGAATAGGGGTCGAGGGCAATGCCGCCGTCGAGCGGTACCATGGCAGGGCGGTCGGCGAAGAAGGTCAGGCGGCCGTCGAGCTCTTCGACGAGCTGGCGGTCGATGCCCGTTTCGCGTGGGCGTAACACGGCGAGCTCCCGCGGTGCATCGGGGGCCTGCAGCAGGCAGGCGCACAGCGCGAGTGCGGCAGGAAGTTGGCGCAGGGATGCGATACCCGCCACGGCCAGCGGCAGGGCGAGCAAGGTGAGCTTGGAGGAATCGCGCAGTAGGCCCGCACCGGGGACGTGCTCCACGGCGAAGGCGGTGAGACCTGGGGCGAGTGCGCCGAGGATGGCCAGGCCCATGCCGAGAACCGCCAGGGCCGCGAGCGGGCGCAGCTCGCGCCGGGGAAGGCGGGCAGCGCCCAGGACAGCGAGGGCGGCGACGGCAAGTCCCGCCAGGGCGAAGCCCTGCTCGCGGGAAGCCGGTACTGCTGCGGCATTCCAGATGCCACCGAAGCCGAGCAGCGAGCCGACCGCACCCACGTAGGCCTCCGCGCGCGGGGCGAAGGCCGCGGCCTGGGCGGCGGGGTCGCCGTGGGTGGTAGGCGAACCGGCCACGAGGCTTGGAACTAGCCACGGCAACCACAGCAAAACTGAGCCGCCCGCGAAGAGCCACCGCCTTTCGCGCTCACAGACAACCGCGATGAGTCCCCCGAAGAGCCCGCCGGTGGGCGTCAAGGACGCGGCCCACAGCGCTAGCCACGCCACGCGCGGGTGCGCAGCGAGGCAACCCCATGCGATCACGGGCGCCAGCCAGGCCGCGACCGCCAGCGACCACTGGCCCTGCAAGAGGCGCTCGATGACGAAAGGATTGGCCACCGCGCACGCCATCGCCGCGGCTGCTGCCCACGGGCTGAACTGTGTGCGCTGGCACGCCCATCGACCCGCCACCCACGCCGAGGCGCTCGCGGCAGCAAGGATGAAGACCCTGGCCAGCCACGCCCCGCCGAATAAGGCAAGCACCCCGTCTTGCGGTGCGTTGCGCGCGGGCAAGTCACCGGCACCGAAGGCAGAGGCGGTGAACGCCGGGTGCTCAAGCAACACCATGTCGCGCCACAGGAACTCGCCGGGCAGCACGAAGGGCCAGCACACCGCGAGCACGAGCGCCACGCCCCAGGCGCAGAGGGCGGCGCGCACCGCAAGGGATGCTCGGGACACAGTCACGGGCGCCTACGCGCTCTGCGCTGCATGGCGGCGCATGAACATCGCGGCCGCCACCGCCAACAACGCCACGCCTATGGCCTTGCCCAGCCAGCCGACGAGGCTCAAGACCTTGACCGTGTCGATGACTCCGCGAACCGAGTCGAGGCGTTCGGTGCGGGTGGAGTCGGACCAGGAGAGGGGGACGTCGAGAAGCGCGCGTTCTTGTGTGTCATCGGCGTCGACCATGGCCTGGGCCTGGCTCGCATCCGTGGCCCAGAAGATGCGCGGGTGTTCCTCCTCGTTGACGATGGTGCCGGTCGTGGGTTCGACCCACACGGTGCGGCTCACCGCGTAGAAGGGCTCGAGGATGACGTGCGATTTCGGCTTGAGGTTGTAGCGTTCCAGGGATTCGGGCGAGTAGAAATCGCCCGCGGGGCCGGAGCGGTGGGCTTCGAAGGCGAAGACCTCCCCGAGCGAGACTGGCGCGACATCCTGGTGGAAGACGTAGGTGGGGATGTTGTCGAGCTTTTCATCGCGCAGGAAATCGATGGGCTCCGTGTCTTGGGTCAGCGGATCGAAGAAGGGATAGGAGCGCTGCTCCGCGCCGGAGGGGAAGAAGTAGCTGATGCCGTCGCGCTCCACCCGGTCTTCCATCTGTACGTCGAAGGCGGGAAGCTCGATGTGTTGCGTCGTGTTCGGCCCCGCCACCGGGTAGGTGGATTCGCGGTTGAGCTGGGATTCCTCGGTGATGTGCGCGATGGTCTCGCCGTTGAAGGTGAGGTCCACGGTGGACTGCGCGCGGGCCACGGAATCCTTCATCGCGGGGGCGGTGGTGGTGTGGCGGCTAAACGTGGCTCCGTCGTGCTCCGCGTGGATCTCTAGGTTGAGGTCCCTGGGCAGCGGGCGGGATTGGTTGTTGTACAGCGGCGGAAGGATGGACCCGAGTATGAGGAACACCGCGGCGGCAATCGTCACCTGCGCTAGGCGGGAGCGAAGGAACACGTCAGCTCCGATCGGTCGAGGGATTCACTGCAGAAATAGTATCGTAGTGGGCCATGCGCTTTCTCCCTGAGCTCGAAGGCGTGCGTGCGCTGGCAGCATTGGCAGTCGTGGTCACGCACGTGTCCTTTCAGACGGCCACCGGCTGGGCCTGGGCTGAGCGCCTGGATTACGGGGTGGCGGTCTTCTTCGTCCTCAGCGGTTTCTTGTTGTGGCGCCGGCGGCACGCGCACACGGCGGGGCAGTACGTGCTCTCCCGCGTGGCGCGCTTGGCGCCGCTGTATCTGGTGTGTGTGGTGGTCGTACTCGCCTTGCTTCCCGACGCTTCCCCCTTAACCCTCCCGCAAGTCATCACCAACCTGACTGGCACGCAGCTCTATATTGCCGATGGCCTGGTTCCCGGGCTCACGCAATTGTGGTCGCTGTGTGTGGAGTTCGCCTTCTATGCGGTGTTGCCGCTGTTGGCGTGGTTGTTGGATAAGCTCTCGGCGCGCCCGCGGGTTGCACTTATTGCTGGAGCTGGCGTGCTGAGTTTGTTCTGGGGCTTCCTGCCGTTTGTGGCCGGGTATGAATCCGGCGATGTCAATACGCAGATTTGGCCGCCCGCGTATTTCTCGTGGTTTGCGGTGGGAATGCTGGCCGCGGAGGCCGAGGCCGCGCAGGTGCGCCTGCGTGCTGGGCGGATTGTGCGTCCCGCCTGTTGGGCGGTGGCGGCGGGCTGCGTGTGGCTGGCCAGCCGCGAGTGGTTCGGCCCGCAGGGCTTGGTGCATCCAGAACCGGGTGAGTTTGCGCGGCGCATTGCGGCGGGGGCGGTGTGCGGGGCGTGCATCGTGGTGCCGGTGGCGCTGGCCCCGCGGGAAAGCTGGCTTTCTTCCGAGGTGATGCGAGCGCTGGGCCGCTGGTCTTATGGTGTTTTCATGTGGCACGTAGCGGTGCTGGCCATTGCCTTCCCGCTGTTGGGCGTGTCTGCTTTCTCCGGCTCTGCCGGGGATTTCGCGGTGGTGTTGGTCTTCACGGTGGTCGTTAGCTGTGTGCTTTCTGCTGCGACCTACGCGCTTGTCGAGGTCCCCGGCCGCGACCTCATCCGCTCCTTCGCCCGCGGCCGCATCGCCGTCCCGCGTTCTCTGCCGCGCGTCGCCGCCGATTCTGCGAGCGCTTCCGGTTCCGGATCCCTTGCCAACGCCGCTGGTTTTACTGGTTCTGCTGGCTCGGCGGGGCCGTAGATGGCACTTCACTCATGGCATTTTCCAGAAGGCATTAGTCAAACGGTTTACTTGACCCCAAACAAACCTTTTACACCGCCGCAGATGGTTTCCTTGCCCCCAAAGACACCTTTTGACTAGTACCTTTTGAGGGAAACCATCTGGGGTGGGGCCGGGTACTTAGGGCGTGCGGCGGGGTGGGAGGCAGGCACACGTGATAGCCGCGACGCAGAGCAGCTGCACCAGAAGCGAGTCGCCGGCGTAGCCGTCCGTGGGCCAGGGTGCGCGGGCGAGCATCGCGCCCGCGGCCAGGGTCAGCGCGCCCGCCAAGTAGTCGGAGCGCAACGTGGTCCAGCGGGTGATGGCCCACGCCGCGGCAGCGGCGGCAACACCGGGCAGGCCCGCGACGAGCGCCATCGTTGCCGCGATGAGCAGGGCTAGAAGGACACGCGCCGAGCTAGACGAGTGGGCAACACGGGCGGGGGAGAGCATTCGGGAAGCAGAGGAAGTGGCGGGGGAAGCGGATTGAGAGCGGGGGCCACGGGCCATGACAAGCAGACACAGCGCGGTGGTCAGCGCAGCGAGCGCGCCGCCGAGGCCGAGGCCCACGCGATAGGCGCGGTCGGCAGCAAAAGACATGTGGAAGGTCCCGCTAGCGCCGGCAGGAATGAGGAAGGCTTGCGTGTCGGCATCGATGGAGCGCGGTTCGAGGGGCAACGGTTCCGAGCTGGGGGCTGGCGTCGAGTCCGGCGCTGAATCTTGTGCTGAGTCTTGTGCTGAACCTGGCGTCGAGATCGCGGCTGTGCTGGGGGAGCGCAGCTCACCGCGCAAGCCTTCGTTGAAGGCGCGTCCGGTGATGAGAAGGCGGTCGTGATCGGCGGGCTCGATGGTCTCACCGGCAGCGAGCGGGGTATAGCTGTGGTCAGCGCCCGATGCGGCCGATGGGGTAGCGCCGGCTGCGGCTGAAGGGCGGTCAGAGGAAGCGGGAAGGGGCGCGGGCAGGGAAGACGCGGTATCGGTCAGGGCCGCCCAATCGCCAGTGGTGCGCACGAGGTGCTGACCGGCGGGCAGGTTGAGGGTGGAGTTGGGGGCGTGGGGGGAGCCGTCGATAAGCACTGTCTTCTCACCGGAGACCCGCACCGTTAAGTCGCGCGGGGTAGTAAAGGAGCGGATGAGGATGTGCTCGTTGTCCTGTTGGAAGAGGAACTGCTCGGCATCGGGCGAGGCATCGGGCACGGTGACGATGCGCCGCGGGGTGGGCTGATCCACGATGGAGGCCTCCGCAATTCCGGTGCGGCGCTGCGGCTCGATGCGGATGGTGGAGGCCTTCGCGCCGGGCACGCGGATATCGCGGGCGCGGTAGGCCTCCATGGTGACCGTCACCTTGGAGTCGCCGTTGTGGATGGTCACCTCAGTCGTGCCGGTGGTCATCAGCCGCAGCTTGGGCGAGGTCCACGTGGAATCGGAGTGCAGCTCTAACCAGCCGGAATCGCCAGGCGCTGGCCACCATGCGGTGGAGTTCTCGTCGTCAACGGCCGCGGTAAGAGAACGCGCCGGGTTCGCCCCGCCGAAGGCCGAGGCATCTGCGGCAGACGAGGACGCTGTGACGCGGCCATCGTGCTCCACCACCTGGGTCAGCGGGCCGGCGGAGGGGTAATCGCGCAGTCGATTGCGCACGGTGGAGGGGTCATCGGGGGCCAGCGGCGCGGAGACCGGGCCAGAGAGCGTGCCGTAGTTGCGGTCACGCAGCGCAGGCGTATCGGTGACGATGTCCGCGTTGGAGGCGACCAGTTCGTGAGGTCCGGAGAGGAGCGCGAGCGATTCCCCACCGCCCGCCACGCGCGGCGGATCCGCAGGCGCTAGGTTCATGGAGAGGTCGGGATCGAAGACGACGACGTCGACCTCCCCGAAGGTGTGGACCTCGCCCGGGATGTGCTCCGAAGAACCAGACATGAGGTCGTGGCGCACCGCGACGGCCCCGATGCCAAGGCGCTGCAACACCACGGGTGCGGTGGCAGGGTCGCGGGAAATCTGCGCCATCGCACCGTCCAGGCCACGAATGGCTTCCGGCGGAATGAGGGGAACGGCGTCGCGGACGGCCCAGGGGACGTCGAGAAGCGGCTGCGCCGGCTCATCGCGCGTCCAGCCCCAGTCCTGCCGCGCAAAGGAGGCCGGTGGGTAGATGAGCACGCGCGTATCTAGGCTGTTCATGAAGGAAGCGGCCTCCTGCCAATAGCCGGGCACCTCCTCGTACGCGCCCTTCGGCAGCAGCCTGCCCGCCCACGCGGGGGCGGTCGCACCCATCACCACGAGGCACACTAAAAGGCCCGCTGCTTCACGACGCCCCGGGGACAACGTCCGCGGCAACCTCACCCGGGCAGCAATCGCGGCCACACCGAGTACCAGCGGGATGCGCACCAGCGGGTCGAACTTGTGCACGTTGCGCAGCGCGGCCAGCGGGCCATCAAGCGCGTCGAGGTACCACGCAGCATGCGTGCCGAGCACGGCCACGCCCACCAGCAGCATGAAACCCCACTCGCGCGGCAGCCGGGCCAGGCCCATGAGTCCTAAGGCGGCAACGCACACGGTGACGAGCACGAAGACCGGCTCGGTGGCCAGCTCGTTGCCGGCAACGCGCTCGGTATCCACAAACGGCGCCCAACTGGTGGTGCCACGCAGGATTTCCGCCAGGTTGAGCCACCGCGTGGTCACGCCGGCGGACTCAATGAATTCCGTAAAAGGCGGGGCATAGCGGCCCAAGATGAGTAGCGGGGTAATCCACCACGCGGATACCGCAGCGCACCCAGCCAACCACACCAGGCCAGTCTTGCCCGCGCGCCGCCACAGCAGAATCACACCCGCCGGCAGGCAGGCAGCCAGCGTGGCCGTGGCGTTGACCGCGCCCATGCAGGCCACCGCCACCACCGAGGGCGCGGCATCCCGCCAACACAGACGGCCCGGCCGCAGGAAAGGAAGCAGCACCCAGGGGGCCAGCATGACCGGCCAGGTTTCTGAGGAAATCGCACCCAGCGTGGTCAGCGTGCGCGGGGAGAGCGCATAGAGGAGGCTGCCCATCAGTGCGGCATAGCCCGGCGCGGCGGGAAGTACTGTGCGGACCACGCGGAAGAAGCCCAGAAAGCCCACGGCCAGGACCAAGAACCACCAGGCGCGCTGCGCTATCCAATCCGGAAGCGGATCCGCCAGCAAGAAGAACAAGCCCTGCGGGAAGAGGTAGCCATAGGCCTGGTTCTGGAGCTGGCCCAGCGTAAAAGTATCGGTATAAGCATGCAGGGCACCGGCCAAAAACCCAGCCGGGTTGGCCACCAGATCATGCTTGGTATCGGCCGCGGTCAGCCCCCACGGCTGCACCAGGACCACGAGGGCTAAAAAGAAAAGCCCCCCGATGCGTGCGCGCACGCTACTCGCGGGAGCCGTACTCCGGCCCGCCCATCACGGCGTCGGAGGCCTTGACGGAATTATCGTTTGGAACGGCATCTGCCTGCGAGAACTGCGCGATGCCCAGGATGGTCACGACCCCCAGCGCTACGCCAACGACCGCGCTGCCCAGGGCTGGGCCCAGGGTGCGCTTGTTGAGTGAATCGCTGTCGAATGCCATGGCGCCAGATTCTAGCAGCTCGGTACTACCTTTTAGGAGTGGCTCTCCGCGGCGTCGTCCTCCTCATCGTTCTCCGGCGGAACGATGAAGACCGGCAGGCCCGCGTTGCGCACGATGTACTCCGCGGTGGAGTTATTCCACAGCGAGCGGAAGCCGGTAAGCGCGCGGGTGCCGGTGACGATGACGTCGATGTCGAGTTCGTGGGCGGCGTCGACAATCGCGCTCTGAATCGTCGTCACCGATTCCACCAGGTGGGCATGGCCGCGCAGGCCGAGGGACTCGGCCTTGGCAATACCGCGGTGGCAGATGGCGAGGGCCTCCTCGTAGGCCGGGTCATCCTCCACGCTGTCCGGTGAGACCGTGGACTGGTGCAGCCCGGTGCGGCTGACCGCGCGGGCGGCCTGGCGCGCGGACGGTTCCCAGGCGGTGAGGATTTCGACATCGGTGGGGCGCAGCAGCCGCGCGGCGTATTCGAGGGCGCGGTCGGCGCGGTCGGAGCCGTCATAGGCAATGAGCATGGTCTCTCCGTTATTCATGTGACCATCCTAACAACCGGTTGTTGCCCGCGCGGGTGCTTCAGGCACACTGGGGTGCATGAAAAAAGCAATGCCCGCCCTCCTGTTGAGTGCTATCTGTGCGCTGAGCGCGTGCAGTACGGAGCCTGAGCTTTCCGACGCCCCGTCCAGCGAAACCAGCGCCGCGGCCCCGAGCGCCGCGTCGGGCGACGCAGCACCACAGGAAACCGCGCCCGAGGACGTCCGCGCCCGCGCCGCCGCCAAGCTCATGCCGCCTGCGCTGAACTACGACGATGCGCGCGCCAAGCTGGAGGCCGGCGTGGGCGGACTCTTCATCCCTAGCTGGGCCGACCCGGAGCTGCTCAGCGATGGCCCGCGGGGAGTGAACGCCCTGCGCGAGGAGATGGGCCGTGACTTTGAAGTCTCCATCGATTTCGAGGGCGGGCGCGTGCAGCGCTTCTCCGAAATCTTGGGTGACTACCCCTCCCCGCAGGCCATGGCGGAGGGCCACAGCCCGGAGGAGGTCGAGGCCCTAGCCACGGAGATTGGGCAGAGCCTACGCGCCCACGGCGTGACGGTGGACTTCGCCCCGGTGCTCGACGTGGATGGGGGAGACCTGGAAGTCGTCGGTGACCGCTCCTTCTCCACCGACCCACAGGCCGCCGGCGAATATGGCGCGGCCTTTGCCCGCGGGTTGCAGGCCGCCGGCGTGAAGGCCGTGTTCAAGCACTTCCCGGGCCACGGGCGTGCCTCCGGGGACACACACCTGGGTGAGGCCGTTACCCCGCCGCTGGAAGAACTGTACGGACACGAGTTCGTGCCTTTCCACACGGCAATCCCGCAAACCCCGGAAGCGGCCCTCATGATGGGCCACCTCGTGGTGCCTGGGTTAGGGGACGAGCCCGCCTCCCTCAACCCGCGGGCCTACCAGCTGGCCCGCGAGGAACTGGGTTTCGAGGGCACGATTTACACCGATGACCTGGGAGGGATGGCCTCCATCTCGGAGAACTTCAGCGTGCCGGAGGCCGTGGCCGCAGCCCTCACCGCCGGGGCCGATATGCCGCTGTGGTCCACCGACGATGACATCAACGCGGTCATCGACGCGGCCGCCGACGTGGTGGCCCAGCAAGAGGGCGACTAGTAAAAACTAGCTGGCAGCCGTTAATCTCGTACACGTGAAAAAGGCAATCGGACACAGCCAACAGCGACGCAAGGGGCTCCAGGTGACCCTTGGCGTGCTCGTCGGCCTGATACTCATCGCCGGCATCGCCTATGCGTGGGACGTCATGGCTAACCAGCACAAGGTCCCGCGCGCGACGTCGGTCGGCGGCGTGGACATCTCCCGCATGGAGCGCACCGCCGCGGTGGAGAAGCTGGAGCAGGAACTCGGGGACGTCGCGGCCCAGCCCGTGGATATCCGCGCCGGGGAGAAAAGCTCGCAGCTTATCCCCCAAGACTCCGGCCTAAGCCTGAATTATCAGAAAGCCGTCGACGGCATTCCCGACGCTTCCCTGAACCCCCTCTCGCGCCTGTACAGCTTCATTAAGCCCACCCAGGAAATCCCTGTGGCTGTGGACATCGATGAGAACCAGCTCTCCGGCCAACTCGAGCGCGTGGGCAACGAGCTGAAGATCGAGCCGGAAGACGGAAACTTGGAGCTTATCGACGGCTCCCTCAAAGAGACCAAACCCAAGCTCGGCCAGGCGGTGGAAGAGGGAGTGCTGCACGAGGGCGTCGTGAAGCACTGGCTCGACCCCGAGGGCGTCGACGTCGAGCCGATGGTGGTGGAGCCTCAGATTAATGATGAGGCGATTGAGGCCATGCGCACCGGGGATGCCGCCCGCGCGCTGGATAACCCGCTCACGCTGAAGGGCGAGAACAACACCACCGGCACCTTGCGCAAGCCGGAGATTTCCCAGTTCGTCTCCATCGCCGCGGAGGATGGCGAGCTACGCCTCAAGGTGGATAAGAACCGCGCGCGCGAGCTTTTCCAAGAGCGCATGCAAGGCTCCGAGGTGCCCGGCACCAACGCCAAAATTTCCTTCAGCGGCAACGACAAGCAGATCACGCCCTCGGTGGATGGCTCCATCATCGACTGGGAGAAGACCCTCGAGGGCTTCGAGGACCGTGTGAGCAGCGAGGACGACCGCGAATGGGATGCCGATTACAAGCCGGACCCCGCAGACTTCACCACGGAAATGGCAGAGAAGGCCACCTTCGATGACACCGTGTCCGAGTTCTCCACTGGCGGCTTCTCCGGCGCCTCCGGCACCAACATCCGCCTGGTGGCCCAGGAGGTCAACGGTGCCGTGGTCAACCCGGGTGAGACCTTCTCCCTCAACGGCTACACCGGCCCGCGCGGTACCGCGCAGGGCTATGTGGAATCCGGCATCATCATCGACGGCCACGCGGGCAAGGCCGTGGGCGGCGGCATCTCTCAGTTCGCCACCACCTTGTACAACGCGGCCTACTTCGCCGGCATGGAGGACGTGGCACACACCCCGCACTCCTATTACATTTCGCGCTACCCGGCTGGCCGCGAGGCCACCGTGTACGAAGGCGCAATTGACCTGCAGTTTAAGAACACCTCCAACCACCCGGTGCGCATCGAAACCAGCTTTGGTGACGAGATCACCGTGCGCTTCAAGGGCGTGAAGACGGTTGAGGTCGAGTCCATCAACAACGGCCGCTGGGCCAAGACCGAGCCGCAGCGCAAGTCGGTGAGCGAGGACTGCTCGCCGTCGTCTGGCACGCCGGGCTTCACCACCTCGGATACCCGCGTGATCAAGGACCTCTCCGGCAAGGAAATCTCCCGGGAGACCACCACCACGGTCTATGACCCGCAGCCCATCGTTACCTGCGGTTAAGCCATGACCCGGCCGATGCACACCGCGGTGAAGGACCCGGCGGACGTCGATCAGCTGGCCCAGCACCCAGTGAAGTTTGGTCGCGTCGCCGGCCTTTTTGCCGCGCACCGCGGCACGCTGCTTGTGGTGGTGGCGCTCATCATCGCCACCTCCGGGCTGACGGTGGTGCAGCCTTTCCTGGTACGCCGCACCGTGGATGAGGCTATTCCTGAACACGACACCGCGCTGCTGCTGTGGCTCGTCGGCGGCATGCTGGCCATCACCGTGGTCTCCCAGGCCATCGGCGTTATTCAGTCCTTCCTGTCGGCGCGGGTGGGGCACACCATCATGCACGAGCTGCGCACGCAGGTCTTTGCCAACCTGCAGCGCCAGTCGCTGCAGTTCTTTACCAACAACCGCGGCGGCGAGATTCAATCCCGCTTGACCAATGACATCGCGGCGATGCGCGGCATGGTGACCACCACGGCGACATCCGTGGCCAGCAACCTCACCATGACGGTGGCCACGTTGGTGGCAATGGTGGCGCTCTCGCCAACCCTGTCATTGCTGTCCCTCATCGTCCTTCCGCCCGCCGTATGGCTCACCCGCCGCGCCGCCGTGCTGCGCCGCAGCCTCATGGAGAAAAACAGTCGCGCGCAGGCGACGTTGCAGCAGACCATTTCGGAGAATCTGTCGGTCTCCGGCATGCGACTGGCAGCGACGCTGGGCGCGCAGGAGCGGGTCTATGCGGCGTTTGAGAAGACCTCCCGCTCCCTCATCCGCTTGGAACTGGAATCGCAGCTGGCCGGGCGCTGGCGCATGGCGCTCACCCAGATCATCTTTGGTGTGATGCCGGCCCTGATTTACCTGGTGGCTGGCCTGCGCCCGGGGATTACGATCGGCACGCTTATCGCCTTTTCCACCCTGCAGACCCAGATTTTCCGCCCGATTACCGGCCTGCTCAACGTGGGCGCGCAGTGGGTGGCGTCGATGGCGCTGTTCAGCCGCATCTTCGAGTACCTGGACCTGGAGCCCGAACTCACTGAGGCCACCCGGCCCGCCCAGCTTGCCGACGCCTCCCTCACCCTCCACCACGTCTCCTACCGCTACCCCGGCACGGACACCGACGCGCTTTCCGACGTCTCTCTCACCATCCCCGCCCACACCACCACGGCTCTGGTGGGGCATACCGGTTCCGGTAAGTCCACTGTCGCCGCACTATTGGCGCGCCTTGCCGATCCGACCGAAGGCACCGTGCACCTGGGCGGGGTAGACCTGCGTGACATTCCGCCGGCGCAGCGCGCGGCGGTCATCGGAGTGGTCTCCCAGGAGACCTACCTCATTCACGGCACGGTACGAGAGAACCACCTCTTCGCGCAGCCCGATGCGAGCGAGGAGCAGATGTGGGCGGCCCTGCATGCCGCCCGCGTGGACGAGGTCATCGCCGCGCTTCCCGACGGGTTGGATACTCTCGTGGGATCGCGTGGCTACCGCTTCTCCGGCGGTGAGCAGCAGCGCCTCTCGCTGGCCCGCACGCTGCTGCGCCAACCCCAGGTGCTCATCCTGGATGAGGCCACCTCGGCCCTTGACAACGAAACGGAGCGCGCCATCCAGGACGCAGTGCTTGGAGCGGACGCCACCCGCCTGGTCATTGCGCACCGTCTGTCCACCATCCGTGACGCCGACCAGATCGTCGTCCTCGATGCCGGCCGCGTGGTCGAGCGCGGCACCCACGCCGAGCTGCTTGCTCGCGATGGCGCCTACGCCGCACTCCTTCGCGCCGCGGACGAGGCGAGCTAGTCACCATTCGGCAGGCGCCGATGGTTCACTATTTGGGCCTATTTCTGGGACGGCATAGCCGAGTTCTCGGAGAACTTCGATGGCTAGCGGCGCGTTGGCTCGAATGATGGCCTTCTTCTGTGATTCTCTGAATCTCTCCCTGCCTGCAAGCACGTGCAGTTCCCAGCCTTCAAGCGCTTCGATACCGAATTCTCTAATCACAAGTTCAACTACATCCTCTAAACACACACGGAAGCGGTGGCCGCCCATTGGGAAATGGATATTCTGCTGCTGGAATGCGTTGTCTTTTTGTCCCGTCGACGCTAAGAGAAGCCCGAGGGCTACGGAGTCCGAATGGAAATGAAAATGGGATACCGGCTTATTCTGTGCGTCTCGCTCGTATTCAAACCGAACAATTGGTGGCTGTTTCTTTGATTGGCGGTAGCAAATCTTGAAGCTGCTTGCTGCTACAGCTAAATGCTTGCCTGAGCTGTTCTCGCACATTGAATAAGAAGCTTCTAGCAACGCAGGGCTTGCATTCGAGGTCCTTGACTTTAGCTCTTTCGATAATTGAAAACTGAACCTTTTACGCTCTGAGTTGAAGGCTTCGCTTGCGACAATCGTTGGTCCTGGAAGGCAATCGTCTAAGAGCTGTTTGGCATCGTTAGCGAACCTATTTGCCAATGCAGCAAGATGGTGTGCATCCATGGCGGAGGATCATTCTCCAATGACGTACGAGAGTGCTTCAAAGCGGTTGAGAATATCCTCGTCCACAATGGAAATCTCATCGATTGCGCGCAATGCGCGGAGCTCATCGATGGTTCGAGGGCTAAGGTCCTGAAGGAGCTGTTCGCGTTCTTGTTGCAGCTCAGCGGTTGTTCGTGGGGTGAATATAGGTGCGGACACTGGGACTCCTTTCCGTATGCTTTGTAGCTTAGATGCAACGGTGGACACGTATGGTGGAGTGAAGTAAAACCCAACCGGAGCTGGGAAAACAAGTGGAGCCGACGACGGGAGTCGAACCACGACACTCAATGACCTGCATGTTCTCCCGCCTTTTAGCTTTCCGTGCCCACATCTTGCCCACCAAATGAGCGGTTCATTGCAGCCCTCAGGCCACTCAAATCCTCCGGGTACAAATCCGCATACGTGTCTAGGGTCATGGCTGCGGACGCGTGCCCGAGTTGGTGCTGGATCAGTTTAACGTGAGCGCCGGACTGAACCATGAGTGACGCCGCCGTATGCCTCAAGTCATGCAGACGTAACAGCGGGAAGGTTTCGTCTTTGGCGCGCACGCGTGTAAGTGCCCCGTCGAACCATGAGCTTCCCTTTGGTCGTAGCATGTAGCCTCCGTTGCTGCGCGGCCAGATAGGTGTGTCTTTCCCACGCCCGCGTGTGGCTTGGTCAATGAAGGGCACAACCTTCTGCGGGACTATCACTGTCCTGGGCTTGCCTCCCTTGGTTGGGCCGAGTACGAGCTTGCCGCGCACGATGGTGGCTGACTGGCTGAGGTATAGCACCTGGCGTTCACTGTCCCAGTCGCGCACGCGTAAGCCGGCGAGTTCGCCCCATCTCATGCCAACCATGCCGAGGGTGAGGATGATCCCCTCGTAGGTCTTGGCTTCCTTGGCGAAGGCGCAGAGCTGCGGGTAGGTGAGGTAGACGTTGCGCTGGACGGCTTTGCTGGGCTTGATGACGTCTTGGGTGGGTAGGTCTTTCTTGGCCATGCCGGATAGTCTCAGCAGGCTGGATAGGACGGCAAGGTTACGGGTGGCCTGTGAGTTGGAGTTGGCTGACTCAGAGATCCACATCTGGACAGCCTGTGGTGTGACGTTGCTGGGTGTGGTGCGCCCCCATCGTGGGAGGACGTGTTTGTTTAGGGCGATGGTGAACACGTCGATGGTGTTGGCTGACTTGCCTTTGAGGGTCTTGAGGTACAGGTCTTTGTAGGTGCTCAAGGGTTGTTCGCGTCCGCCTGGTGTGGGGCGGGTGCCGCTGATGATCTCAGCTTCCCATTTGCGGGCTTGGGCTTTGCTGGTGAAGCCGCGTTTGTCTGTGCGTGTGCCGTCTGCCAAGGTGTAGCGCACGCGGTAGCGCTTGGCTCCATTCTTTAGCTCATAAGATGCTATGCTCATAGTTGGTCTCTCAGTCTCCAAGCTGTTTGGCCAGTAGGTAGGAGGGTCACCACATGGCATTGCGCTAAGTGGTGGCCCTTTTTTATTGGCGTGGGTCAGCTGGTGGGAAGTTGCGGGGGTCGAGGTTGTAGCGAACTTGGCCTTCGACGGGTACGGCGTGCTCGTCATCGTGGGCGTATTGCTCGCGCCAGCGGATGTTGTGGAGTGCTTGCGCCAGTAGGGTGTCGGGGTGTGCGCCTACGGCTTCGCAGAGTACGACGTACTCGTGGATGTTGGGGCTGGATTCGCCACGTAGGTATCGGCTCGTTTGGCTTGTGGATAGTTCGGTGTAGGAGGCAATGTGCTTTTGGGTCATTTGCCTTCGCGCTGCGTGCTCTCTGAGGAGGGAGGCGATCTCGATGGTTACTTTGTCGGGTGTTTTTCGGGGTCCTGTGCTCATACTGAGATGATAGCATTTTACGTGGACAAACGTGGACAATTGTGGACAAACATGGACAAACATGGACAAGGGTGCTAAGTTGAATGGCGTGCCCCAAACAGGGACACAAGGAGACATGAATGACTACCTACTACATGACCAAAGACGTCGCTGAAATCTTCGGGATTCAAGTATCCGACGTTGCCTACTGGTGCCGCGCTGGCTACCTGAAAGCTATGCCGCGCACTAGCCCTGGGCAACCGTGGCGAATCCCCAAATCAGAAGTTAAGCGCCTCGCAGAAGAAGGACTCCCACCAAGCCGGCGAACCCTTGAGCGAGCCTAAACGTCCCTATATAGAGAGATTGAACCAAGTATGAATGAACAGCAGTGGGAAGACCTCACCCCGCAACAAGTCCACGCAGCACTTGAAGCCGCCTCCAAGCGGTCAGTAACGAAGCCTGGCACTCCACAGGAAGCCGTTGAAGAACTCTTTGCCCTAGGTGAATCCCTGCGAGACCACCTAATCGTTGTCTCGGCAAACGCCAGCCTGGAACACGTAGTCCCCATCCTCAACGTCGTGTTCGACGGCATGAAGACAGCAATGGAAATCTCCACCCAGATCGCTAAGGCCCGCGCCCTGTACAGCGGCGAAGGAATTGAGGAAGGAACCAATGACACAGAGCATTCCACTGAGGAGGAAACCAATGAAGACTAAGCGCTTCGACAACTCGGCTATCTTGCCTACCCGCGCCCACGAAGGCGACGCCGGCCTGGACCTGTACGCCCCCTACACTTTCTCAATCGCCTCCGGCGAGCGAGTCACCGTAGACACTGCCGTCGGCGTGCAACTGCCAGCCTGTACGTTCGGCAAGATTGAAGGCCGCTCCAGCCTCGCCAAGCAAGGCATCACCCCGCTCGGCGGAGTCATTGACGAAACCTACCGTGGCCCAATCGGAGTAGTCCTCACCAACCTTGGGCGTGAGCGCAAGATCATTCAGCGCGGCGACCGCATCGCCCAACTCATTGTGCAGCCGTACCTAGAAGTTGGCGTGATGGAAGTAGACGAACTCAGCGACACTGAGCGCGGCACCGGCGGCTTCGGATCAACCGGGGAGTAGAACAATGACAAGCATTGCTGCCGTAATCTTCATGTTCGCACTCGGGGTAGCGATGGTGCTAGCAGGCATCCAAATCTTCATCATCGCTGCCGAGCAAGACACCTACTTCAAAGTCAGCTGGTGCACCTTCATGGGGATCGTTTGCGTCGCCGGCGGAATCGCCTTGGCCTACATGCCATGGGGCTGCGCATGAGCTTCGGAGTGCACGTAGACCGAGGAGACGGGGAGCTAGTTGAACTCGTCACCGGATTAACAATCAAGAAGGCAACACGGCTAGGACGCAAAGCGAAAGACGCAGAGCCAAACCTCTCAGTGTTCGTCACTTTCAAAGACAAAGACACGTACCGCCGGTTTGTGGAGGTAGCACCATGACGACATGGCTAACAACAACAGAGGCGGCAGAGCGCCTAGGTGTTTCACCAAAGACTGTGTACCGCCGCATCAGCGACGGGACGCTAGCAGCCTACCGCTTGGCTAACAGCGGACAGTACAAGATCCGGGCCGAAGACCTGGAGCACCAAATCGAACCAGTCAGCAAGGAAGATGTATGAGCAACGTAATCAAGCTGCCGCCCCTGCCGGGGTCGAAGGAGTGGCGGGAAATGATCACCGCCTCGAAGGTGTCGGCCATGATCACCGACAAGACCACCGGCCTGTACCTCGGGCTTGGCTACTACTCCGCGTACGAAATGTACGCGCAGATGAAAGGGGAATGGGAGGAAGACCTCACCCCAGATAAGCAGGCCATGTTCGATGACGCACACGACGCGGAGGACTACGCCGTGAACGTGTGGAAGCGGGCGAACCCCGGCTGGCGAACCGGCAAGGGTGAGGTTGCTTTCTCAGACCCAACACTGCCGTTCCCCAACCTGGTGACCCTAGACCGCCGCGCCTCGCGTGGTCGTGCCCGCCGCATCATCGAGGTCAAGCGCCCCCGCGTTTCGCGCGGTGTCACCGACGGCTGGCTAGTGCAGGTCACATTCCAGATGGGTGTGTCCAAGATTTATAGCGCAAACCTTGTGGAAGTTCCCGTGTACGGCAAGCCAGTGATTCACCGCGTGCCGTTTGACCAAAAGCTGTTTGACGTCATTGTGTCCGACGCGGAGCGCTTCTACCAGCGCCTCCAGCTGGGTATCCCGCCGGAGATGGAAGGCAGTGAGCATGAGCGCCAGATCCTGTCCGCGCTCAACCCCGTCAACGACGAGCTGCCGCCGCACCGTATCGACGAGTCACTTATGGTCAACCTCAAGACCGCATGGGACGAGCTGGACGCCGCGCAGAAACGAGTGAACTACCTAGAGAGTGTTGTGGCTGACAACATGGGTAAAGCCCCGCAAGCCGTCTTTAATGACCGCCCCGTAGCGCGCCGCATCAAAGGCCGCTTCTCTCAAGCGCGTGTGCCCGCAGAGCACAAGGAACTACTCAAGGATGAAGCACTCATGTCCCTACGCTTCGACGCCAAGAAGCTCAAGGAAGCGCACCCAGACGTGTATGAGGAAGCCTTGGGTGCCGCCACTTACAGGTTTGCCCGCGACGAATGGAAGGAAGACTAATGGCCCCGCACCCCATTGTGGACAAAGCTCTAGAAGAAGGCTGGCCCCTGTCGGAACTCATCGACGTCTGCGAGATTTTTGGCTACGAACTCCGCATCATTGAGCGTGGCGAAGTGTCCCCAAATAAAGACGTCGAACCACCTGTGGAACAGGAGCCGGAGATGGAGCCGGAACAAGACCTCCTCGGCCTGGTCGAAGAATTTAAGAGCGAACCGGAGCGGGCACGCAAGCGCTGGACAGTTGAGGAACGCATGGCAGTGTACCGCTACTGGCAGTCCGGGATGACAGTCGAATCCGTAGCCGAACTCATGGGCCGCACCACCAAATCAATCCGCCACCAATACAACCGACTCGACAAGAAACAAGAAGAGGAGCTACACAATGACCACGACGCTTGAGAAATTCAACGACACCCAGCGCGCCTTCATCGAACAAATGGGCCTCGGCCACGTGCCGGCGAACCACCTGGAAGCATTCTTCATCACCGCTGAGGCAATGCACCTGGACCCGCGCTTGAAGAAGGACATTGTGCTCATTGAGCGCAAGACCAAGAACGGCGGCAAGACCTACACGATTCAGGTTGGCATCGCCGGCTACCGCAAGGCCGCGCGCAAGATCGCTAAGGCTGAGGGCGAGACCATCAGTGTTTCCGAGTGGCTGTACAAGTCTGCCGACGGAGAGTGGAAGGACACTTGGTCTTTCAAGACGGAGGGCTACCCCGTGGCTGCGCGTGTGACTGTCGTGCGCGACGGCCAACCGTTCACCCAAACCGCCATGTGGGATGAGTTTGTGCAGGCCTTCCCCGACGGTAAGCCTATGGCGCTGTGGGCGTCGAAGCCGTCCTACATGCTGGGCAAGACCGCTGAATCCTTGGCGTGGCGTCAGGCCTTCCCGGAGGAGATGGGTGACACCTATGAGGAGTCTGAGGTTAAGGGCATGACTGAGATGACCGCGACCCGTGTTGACCAGCAGCCGGAGCGCAAGAGTAACGCCATTGCAGCAGCGAAGGCAGAGATCCCGCAGACTCCAGCCGAGCCGGACATGACTGAGGAAGAGAAGCAGCTACTCGCGGAACTCATGGAGGAGACCAGTGTGGAAGAACTACGCGAAGCCTACAAGCAGGTTGCCCAACTGCCGTCCGCCGCGTACCTGCAAAAGCGGATCGCTGAGCGTGCTGGAGAACTGGAGCAGAACAAGTGACCCCGGAAGAAGCCAACAAGGAACTGCTGCGCGAGCTTAGGCCCCAGTACGCGAAGGTAGACATGGCGCTGCACTACGCGGGGATCGAAGCTCTCCATGTGCTTGCCCGCATGGACTACCAAGAGGCTGATTATCGCCCGCCGCGCTACTACACGCCCGACGAGATCACGGAGAAGGGTGGAGATTTGGGAGACTTCCCGCTCCGCGCCCGACGCCTAGTCGGACCCTGGGAAGAAGCATGAGCTACGGCCCGTGGCATCGCTGGTTCGCCTGGCACCCCGTCCGCACCCGGCAGCACGGCTGGCGGTGGCTACGCACCGTAGAACGCGCCCTCCACTACCCGCCAGATATACCCTTTGCCCCCGCCCCGTACTGGGTCTACCGCCCAACCCACAACAACAGGAAAGAAGCATGACAACACTCGCAGACCTCACACCCGAAGAACGCGCCGACTGCGTAGGTATGTGGTGTGACTACCGGCCAGCAGCCGGAACAGCAGGCCCACATGAAGCGCCCGAAGAAGTCATCACCACCGTAATAATCAAAGCTGGCAACGACTACGACGCGGCCTATGAAGACGAATACGAAGTCTTCAATGCCGCTATCGGGCACGAGCTAGTACAGCCAGAGCAGATCACCCTACGCCCCGACCTCCCCAGAGCCTGGCGGGCAGACGGCACGCCACCAGCAGGGGAATGGGAGCGCGTCAGTGAGCCACGTTTCCAGAATTACAAGCGCCGCTGGGTAGGGGAATGGGAACAAGCATGAGGCAGACACCGGAGGAGCAGTACATTGCCGCGCTCCAGCAGGAGAACAAACACCTCCGCAACGGGATAACCCAACTGAAACACGAAGCCCGCTACGCCGCACAATTCCACGCAGACGAGCTAACCGTCCCGCAGGTCTTCAAAGCCCTGGACACAACACTCACCATGATCCTCGAAGGATAAACATGTACGACGACAACGACGCCTACTGGGAGCGCGTGCGCGACGTGCGCAAGGACAACAAGATCCTGTACGACGAGCGCTACACCCCAGCAGAGGAATGCCCCGACAACTACCGAAACAGGGAGAACAACAATGACTGAACCAACTCGTGAGCAAATCGAAGCCGCGTACTTCGCCACCGAGCAGCTCGTACTCCGGGCAACCGTAGTCAGGGAAAGTCCCGCAGTGAAGGACTATCGGGAAATGATCCTCAAAGCCCTCCCCCCAATGCCTCGCCCCACCATGGAAGGCGTGGTTTGGGATGACAAGAAGCACTTTCTCGCGGTAGTTGACGTGGACCACGAGGAGTACAAGAAGGCAATCATGCTCAAGCAGAACGTTTACGACGATACAATTCAGTGCTTTGCGCTGCACCCGTACAAGTGCGTCGTCTGCCATTTCGGGCCAGCATTACTCACCCCGACCGGAGAGCGTTACACATTCACGGGGGCGCAGGATGACTAGCCCAACCCGCCAGCAAATCATCAACGCACACGAAGCGCTGAATAGCCTTTTAAAGCTTGCGTCTGGTACGTCCACCGCGTCCGCCATATTCAACTGGGAAACCGTCCGTGCCGCCTTCCCACCCAAGCCCCAACCCACGATGTCCGACGTTGAGTGGGACGACGAGCTGCACTACCTCGCAGAGGCGGAGCTTGCGGGCTGGGGCAAGGTAACCATGCTTTGGGCGTCCACAATAGGGAATATCTCTGTCATCGGAGACGGGCTTATCAAGGATGTAAGAGCCGAAGACCTCACCCCGACTGGCAAGCGCTACCGACTCCAGGAGGTGCAGGATGACTGACCTGAGTACCGCCAACTTGAAGCGCCTACTGGCTGAGACCAGCCCCGGCCCGTGGGAGGCGCGGGGATACTACATGGACGGCGAACCTCGCCCCGACGGGACGCACCAAATGCGCGACGCAGAGGGCGAGTATTTGGGAATCATGTACGGCCAAGAAGCCCACCTCACCGCCCTGGCCTCAGACCTCGCGCAGGAAGTCATACGGCTACGGAGCAAACTGGCCGTGCAGGAAGCGGCTTTCTTGGATATTTTCCCCACCGACGAAGAACTAGGAGACCAAGATGGATAACCTCGCCCGCGCCGAGAACATCATTGCTCACGGCATGAAGAACGGCGACAGCCCCGCGCGTATCGCTAAGCGCCTCGACGATTACGGGCTACTCATGGCCGACCTGCCTAAGTCGAACGACGCGGGAATCATTGTGCCGGGCGGCAAGGGCTGGCTACCCCAAGGCCTCACAGGCCCGAGCGTATGGACAGCCCCTGGAGGCAGAGTCATGGTGCAGCGCGTCGAACCCGGCGACCTCATACCTAAGGAAGCGCGCGACTTCGCATACACCGTACTCGCAGCAGCCAACTATGCAGGGGGCAATGATGGATAACTACACCAAGGCGATCAACATCGTGGAGGAAGGCCTCGCCAACAACGACCCCGCGCACCATATCGTGAGCCGCCTTGCAGGCTACGGGCTGATAGCGCCAGACCTGCCAGATAAAGCATGGGACTACATGCTCGAAGACGGCGAATACCACGTGTGGGAAGCACGCGGCGCGTTCGTAGACCTATCACCGAAACGGCTAATCACCGTAGACCACACGCGTGTGTGGCACACACCAGAAGAGGCGCAAAGCATCGCCCTCACGCTACTAGCAGCAGCACAATACAAGGAGAACACCAATGATTAACTACCTAATCCCACAACCAGACGCAGGGCTGGAACTACCAGACCATGTGAAAGCCGGGATCAGCATCATGGCCTACGACGGGTGGAAGTTCGCGCAAAACGCCGGCGACGCCGCATCAGAAGTGCCCACCTCGATTGTTGGGGAAGTGTCCATCATCACCGAGCACGCGGAGAACTTTGACAAAGAGGACACAATTCACGTCCTCGCACAAGCCCTAGGTGTAGCCATTCACGACTACAAGGGTTGTGGCACAACCCAGACCGAGCGAGAAGAAATCTTGAACGAGTGCGTGAAGCACATCATGCACGGTATCGGGATTGGTCACGCTATGGACGAAAGGGAGGGCTAGCCATGAGCTTGCCAGAAATCATTGTTGACGGACGTGCAGTAGCCGACGCTACCGAAGGACGAGACCGCAACGGAAACAGGTACATCTTTGCGCGTGTAGCCGCGTCGAAGAGCCGCAAGGACGAGCGCGACGAGTGGCAGACTGTCAACGAGATCTTCCTGGATGTGCAGTGGTTCAACGTGCCGGAAGGTGTTGTCTCTCCAGAGAAGGGTGATGGGGTGCGCGTTGTAGGCGAGCTGTATCAGGAGATGGAAGAGTACCAAGGAACCCAACGTTTGCGTATCCGGGTTAACGCGTGGGCAATGCGCGTGTTTCGTAAGCGTGACAAAAATGGCCCTAGTCAGAGTGCCCCGCAGGTCACGCCGAATACCGGCTATGCGTGGAATGGGCAGACCCAGCAGCCCCAGCAGAACATGCAGCAGCAGACTCAGCCGCAACCCCAGCAGAACATGCAGCAGCAGCCGCAGCAGCAGACCCTGCCCCAAGGCGGCAGCCCCTGGCCCACCCAAGACCAGAACAACCCGCCGTTCTAAGGAGAAAGCATGGAGTTCACAACTCGCGCGTGGGTATGGAAATCCCGCGCCTACAAATACTGGGTAGTCAGCACCGGGCACGGCAACTACTGGCCATTCCCAACCTGGGAACGGGCAATGTGCGCAGCCAACACCGCCGTGTCACTGCCCGACGAAATATGGGAAGAGAACGGGCAACTACTAGAGCTACTAATCCTTGAGGAGGTACCTCCTAGCTACATGCGTTTGCTTGTGGGGCACCTCAACAAGGGTGACAACTAATGCGCGTACGTACACGCGCACACGTAATGGGAGGAGGTTTGTTTCGTGGGTTGGTTCAAGGTGGATGACCAGTTTCATGCGTCTCATAAGCTGCTGTCGATCCCTAAAAGGTATAGGTTTCAGGCGGCTGGATTGTGGACCATTGCTGGGTCGTGGGTTGCTAGCCAAGAGACGGACGGATTCGTGCCGAACTACATGCTAGATGTGTGGCAGGCCACATCAAAATGCATCGATGCGTTAGTTGCAGCTGACTTATGGGTCAAGTCCCAAGGTGGATACACGTTTAGTTCATGGTTAAACTACAATCCGTCTAAGGCTGATACGGACGCTAAGCGAGAGGCGTCCAAGCATCGTATGCGGACACATAGAGAGCGGACGCGAACGAATGGTGCGTACAAAGATGCTGGTCAGGAGGGTGAGCATCAAAATGTTACGCTGCAACGCTCAAATGATGTTACGCAGGATGTTGCGCCGCAACGCTCAATGAGCGTTACACAGGGTGTTCTTTTATCCCGACCCGACCAGAACAGATCAGCTGACGCTGATCCCAAAAACTCCCAAAAAGGTGCGGCGGGTTTCGACGATTTTTGGGCGGTGGTTCCGAGGAAGGTTGGCAAGCAGGCGGCGCGCCGAGCCTGGGAGAAAGCTGTGAAAGTGGAGTCTCCGCAGGTCATTGTGCAAAAAATGCGTGAGTACCGGGATGACCCAAACCGTGTCGCGGAGTTCACAAAACACCCTTCTACCTGGTTAAATGCCGGTTGTTGGGAGGATGACCCGCTGCCGCCCCGAAATCAGGGCAAAAAACAGCCCAATGACCTCGATGCGTTCCTCGACGCGTTTGATACACGCCCAAATCATGGGCCAGCCGCCTCGCTGAGCGCCGAACGGTCCCCAAATGGGGTGAGTGTGCCGCGACAGAATTTTGAAGCCTTAGAAACGCGTACAGACGTGGTGGATGCGGACGGTTGGGAGGAGGTTGAAGACCAAAAAAATCCCATAGATATAGAGGACAACGACATTCCATTCTAAATAAGGAAACAACAATGAATCTTGAAATGCTAAAAGGTCTAGTTCCCTGGGCCACCGTAAAAACCCAAATCGGAACCCGCGCAACAAGCCGCCTCAACCCCCAAACAGTCAACCCCAAAAACATCATCATCGTCGCCAACACAGTCCGCGAAGCACGCGACCTCGCATACCAAGTCAACGCCCCCGGCACCGTGCGCGCACACGCAATCGGGGAACTCCACAAGCTCGCCGGACGCGTCTACGACATTCAAGCAATCTACTGGCACCCCGCGCTCACCCAAGGCCAGATCCTCAAAGCCTCCACAATCCTCATCCCCGCCATGCACGACGCCGTGCCCCTACTGCCGGAGAACTTTCACCCCCTGGAGCACCCGAAGCCATGAGGAACCCAACCCCGGAAGAAATCGCAGTCGCCGGAAAAATCCTGCAAGCAATCAAACTGATCGACCCCGGCTTCTACAACGCAGACCTCGCCATGGCAGACGGTTGGGCGCGCGTACTCTTCCCCAGCGACTACACCCTGGACGAAATGCTCGACGGGGTAACCGACTTCTACCGGCACGAAGAAAAAGGGCGTCGCTGTATGCCAGCCAACGTCCTCGCGGGTGCGCGACGCGCACGAGACGCCAAGCAAGCCACACCCGAAGGCCGCGCCGAAATCGAAGCCCGCAGGGAGGCGCGCCAACGTGAACTGGACCGCAAGATCCAAGCCGGGAAACACAAAGCCCTCGAAGCCAGCAAACAACGCGGGCGTGAACTGCCTGAAACAGCGCTCAAGCTCCAACAACGCCTAAAGGAGGCGACCAAACGTGTACAGTGACCACACCTTCAACTGGGACGAGCTAACAATCCCGCTCCCGTGGAAGAAACCACCGCTTAGCCTCAACGACCGCATGCATTGGCGGCAGAAACACCGCATCACGCGCCACGTACGCGCGCATATTGCGTGGACACTCGGCGCAGGCGTGAATAAGCGTGCTCCGCTGCGCAAAGGGCAGCGCCTACGCGTGGAATTGCACTACCAGCCAAGGGATAACCGGCGCAGGGACACCGACAACATGGTAGCTTCCCTCAAACCCATCTGTGACGGCATCGTGGACGCCGGGATCGTCGCAGACGACACACCCGAGTACATGATCAAGCCCGAACCCATGATCCACCCCGCCAACGGGGCAGACAACGCCCACATGTGGCTCCAACTCACCGTAGAGGACGAGTAGAGGAGGGTAAGTCATGGCGAAGACGTCTGGGCGCGCTGGACGCCCCTGGAGGCGTGCCGTAGAGGTCGTGAAACGCCGCTCTCAGATATGCCACCTCTGCGGGAATGCGATCGACATGGATCTGGAGTTCCCAGACCCCGACAGCTTCAGCGTGGACCACCTGATCCCCCTGTCCGAGCTGGACGAAGACGACCCCCGGCGTGTTGACCCTCAGTGGCTTGCCCCGGCTCACTTGCGCTGCAATTCCTCACGCCAGAACATGTCACTGGCGCAATGGCGCGCCGAACAAGCCGCCGCCAACGAAATCAGCGCCTCCACCTCCCGCGACTGGCTCTAGCAGGCAGCACAAAGCCCCCTAACCCGCGTACGTAGCACGCACGCGCGTATAGGGGGCTAATTTGTGTGTGGGTTAGGTGTACAGCTCGCGGTTGAGCTGGAAGTCAGCCTCGCGGGTTGCTTCCTGGTCACGCTGGCACCACTTTAGGATTTGGTCGTGCGAGAACTGGGCGTACTCGTCAGCGGCAAGCCACGCACGCGCGTTAGAACGGGTGTTCAGCGGTACGATGTGTGCGGTCTGGATTGAGCCGTCCGCAGGCCAAAAAATCATGTCGTGGGTGTAGCCCGAAAGTAGGGAATCCTCCACCGTGTAGTGCACCTTCCCAAAGGTGCGGAACTCGAAAGCCAATGTTAAATCCTTAGTAGGTTAGGAGATTTACAGAACAAAGATTAGCGCAAACGTTCGACACATGCCGAAAGCTTCCACAACGCCACACTGAACACCCCCGAACCAAACAACACCACAGGCGACCACCAGCCAAAAGCAATCACCACCTGCGCCACCAACAACACAGGAAACCCGATCACAAACACCAACACCGACACAAACACCGCATATGAATCAAACGTGTCCATTAAGAAATCTCCAAGCTTAAAAAATGTCCAGCACAACCCTATAGTGGTTGGTTATGCCTAAATAGGGATTACTTGCTGAGATAAACGGTCAACAATCATCTCGCAATACTTCGGATCAACCTCACACCCGATAGCACGCCGCCCCATATCGCGCGCGGCGACCAACGTAGTACCCGAGCCGGCGAACGGGTCAACCACCACATCACCCGGATCGGTGAACCACTCAACAAACTGGCGCACCATGCCCTCCGGCTTCTCAGTCGGGTGCGCGGTCACACGCGCGGCAGTGGACACAAAATTGCCGTGCTTGCCGCCACCATTCCAGCGCGCGCGCCCACGCGGGTGCATGTAGGCGATCGCCTCCCAGCCCTGGGCAGGGCGATCCCCGGTGAGCTGCGGCGTGGGATTGGTCTTCACCCATACCCCGATCCGCATCATGCGCAAACCGTCCGGCGGCTGTTTCTCCAGCTCAAACGCGGCGGAATACGCAAGGTTTGCCACCACCCAACGCCCGGACACACGCGCACACTCTGCAAGGATTCGCATGAGTTCCGCATGGCCGATCGGTGGGAACTCGCTGATCCCGTCCTCACGCTTTCGGTTGTTGCTGCGCGCCCCCGTGTGCGTACGCGCGTCATAGGGTGGATCGGTGATAACAACACCCGTGTTGTCTGCCAGTTCGGCAAGCAGGGTAGCCGCGTCCGTGTTGTACAGGGTTACGGAATTGTCCTGGTAGAACGGTTCCATCATTGATTCCCCTAGCACTAACGCACAAAAACAAGTGGGTCTCTGGAGGCTACGCCCTGGACGTGCCACCCACGGGCGTGCATGAACTCCTTCAGGTTCTCCGCGTCTTCCTCACTCCACATGTACAAAGGATCAGACAACCTGTGCAAGTCTTTGGGCAGCTCATACTCCACAAACGGGTAAGAACTGCCATCATCATCACTGTCATATAGGCGCACGGAGCGCGCCCCGATCAGCATGGCATACGGCGTACGCAGGAACTCGGTGAAGCCATCCCGGCCAACGTTCATCTTGATCGCGGCATCAAAGCAGCTCATGATCGTAGACACGCGGTGATGGAGTGCCAGATCATCATCATCAAGATCGTCACATTCTTCATCTAGCCGGGATTGCAAGTTACGGAACACGCACGGGTTGATCGTGCGAATCAACAATTTTTCCAGCAAGGGGAGCGTGATTGTCTCATTGTGAGCGACGGACATTAGCAACGCGGGGTGTGCAGGAATCTGTAGAATCTCCATGGTCTTTCTCTCTTTCGGTGGGTTAGTTAGCGGTGCCGTAGGTTTCCCAAAGCCATTCAGCGGCCTCACGGCGGGTACGGAACGTAGGGAAGTGCTTGCCGTTAGTGAACGCGTCCCACTCTGGACGGCCTTGCCACGTACCGGCGGGCGTGCGCATGATGTAGCCGGTTCCCTGGTGGATAGACACCTTCGCGCACCCTGGGCACACATTGGTGATAGTCATAGCGGTCTCCAATCGGTAGGTAGGCGGGTTAGCGGTACAAGCGGATAGTTTCGGCAACGTCGGCAACAAGCTCAATCGCACGCTCACGGTTAGGTGCATCCCACCCGTACGCGTCAAACAGATCGGCGGGCGTGGCATCCCCGTTCATCACGTCGGCAACGTCCTGGCCAAGCGTGCTAGCCATGTCACTAGGCACACAGATAGCCTCAATCAGTGCATTGATCTTAGGTTCGGTGGCGCATAGTGCTTGCACCTCGCAGGACACGTCAACGGGGCCGATCTGGCGCATGTAACCGGCGACAAAGCGAGCGAACAACATAGTGAATCCTTTGGTAGATAGGTGGGTATCGGGCGGGTTGCCCCTTAATGTGCCCCGATAGGCGGGACACACTAGGCACACCCCGCGCCTGGCAGCGCGGGAGGCGAACTATTCAGCGCGCATCGTGTACTCACGGGGCACAACCCCAGCGTTAGCAATCTCCTTATTGAACGCGCTGGCAACCCTGTCAGCGGTGCGCATAGTCGCGAACGCGGATTCAGTCAGCCGGTGCACGGTACCGCATGGGCTGATCCACATCACCCGGTACTCACGCCCCGTCGGTGCGGTGACACCCTCAACAAACACGCCCGTGTTAAGAATTGTGTTCACGCGTGAGTTAAAGAAACGCACGGCATCCGGTGAAAAATAGAACTGTCCAAGCGACTCATTACGGCGGCGCATAGACTCTTGGCTGTACGGGCGACCGGTGGCGGGGCGGTACTTCTTGGCCTCAGCTTCCACAATCTTGCGGAGCGTATCGGTGGGGATCATGTCGTATTTCACGACGTAGTTGGCGGTGGACATTCTTAGTCTCCTGGGTAGTAGGTAGGTAGGTAGGTAGGTGGGGTTAGATGACGGTTAGGTCAACGGCAAGATCTTCCAGCATGTTCCGCTTGGTGATGACCTCATCGTCTTCCAGATCCGTCCAGTCCAGTCGGCCATAAAGACCCCCAGCGTTTCCCAGTTGGCAAGACTTCCAAGGTCTTGTCCAAACATTGCAGCGCCGTCGCTATCGCACTTAAGCGCGGACAGGAAAGACAGGATCTCATTCTTGCAATCATTAAGCGCGCGAACGTAGTAGACAACATCGTTAATGTCGTGAGTAGCGGTAGACATGAAACCGGCTAGAAAATTCTCGTACATATTTATTCCTTAGGCAGTAGGTGGATTGGGTGGCACTTTCGTCACCCCGTCGCGCGTACAGGCACGCTATACGCACGCGGGCTAACACGGCCCCAGCAGGCCGCGCCACCGTTACACAGTTGTCAGCGCCTTAAGCTCAAACTCACCCGTGGCGATTAGCTTTTTGACAGCGCGGGCGAACTTTTTACCCCCGGTGGCGTTGAGCTGCGAGTGCCACGTGTTCCGGCCCGCATCCATACGCAACCAGCCACACGTAACAGGCACGTGGTGTTCAAACTTGGACAGCGCGGCGACTAGCTCACAATCCTCAACGCCATGCACCCCGCGCACCAGCACGCTCACAACCTCGCTAGAGTCAGCGCCCTTGGTCTGTGGCAGCTGCGCACGCTTAGCCGCGTGGCGCGCACCTGGCAACTCCAGATCCTCCGGTGGGGTAGTCGCCCCCAATTGGGGACGCGCACCCTCAATCCAACCGGCCACAGTCACGGTGCACGGCAACCCTGCCATGAGCGCGGCGGCACGGTCACACGTACGCCCGGCTGCATCGTTGAACCGCTCCGTGTAGGTGGCGTGCTTACCCGGCGTGATCCACCCTGTCACCATAGGAATGACAGTTTCCAGATCGGCGGCGGCGATCACCACGTCCCCTAAACCATCCTGGCACATAGGCCCGATAGCTTTGCCGCGCGCGTCGCGTATCCACTCACGGGGCACGCGTACAAACGTATCTGGCAATTCAACCTCAACGCGGTCAACGGTCAACGCGTAACGCTCACCCGGTGTAGCGTCTCCGCAAACATGGCACGGGAACGTAGCCACGCCTAACGCGTTCACGGTATTAGCGGCGGTGCTCTCATAGTCCACGCGGGTGCTAGCTGGCATGGCCTCGATCGTGCGGTCAACGGCGGCGACTAGCTCCATGTCAGGAAGGTAAAAGTCAACGGTGGAATCAAGCCCGTGTGTTACAGCCTGTGCACATTCCTTGCACACGTAATCACGGTAATCAACGGTAGTCATAACAGTCTCCCTGGGTAGTAGGTAGGTAGGTAGGTAGTAGGTAGGTATCGGGCGGGACGCCCCTTAATGTCCACGCGGCACCCGCGTACACACTAGGCACGCCCCCGGCGGGAACCGGGGCTAGTGGACTAAAGCCAATAGGCAATGATGCCTAGCGCGGTGGCGAGATCGTCCACGTCTTTCACGAACACGCCCCACCCCTCAACGAACGGGCGGGCGATCTCATCTTCGTCCAGCTCATAGCAGTTATAGAACACGTCAAACGATCCGGCGGGATCGTCCTCACCACGGCCGCGTGCAAGGGTAAGCACCATAAAGGTGTCTGATTCTTTCGGCTCGATCCGTAGAACGTTGGTGTCGATCTCTGTGTAATCAGCACCAAGCGCTAGCGCTAGGTCAACGGCCTCGATCTCATCAAAGGTGTTAACGCTGGCAACAATGTCGCGGGCGGCTGCAAGGTAGTCAGTCATTTCAGTCCAATCAGTAGGTAGGTAGTGCGCTCTAACGCGCTGGCATGTTTGATTCTAGTCCCCATATAGGGAACACGTCCACACGGGGGGAATTAGCGGGGGTGGAGGGGCGTAACGCCTGTACAGGGACACGCCCACGCGGCTACATACAGCCCGCTAGCTCTTCAACGGCCTCATCAATCTCTGCGCACACCTCATAAGGCACGTGCATGTTGACGCGCTTGCCACCCCAAGCGCCCTGCAATTCCCGCTCAGCCGTGTCCAGCCAGATATTAGGCCCGCCGAACGTAAGCAAAATGCGCGCACCCCTGTAGTCGCCATTAAGCGATCGTGTGATCTCAATGTCCAGCGTGTCGATCAAGTACTCCCACGGGCTAGTTGGGTTGCCGTCTTCGTCACGGTACTCCCCATCTTCATCCGTTTCATAACTAAATCCGTTGGCTAGTTCAGACTGCAAGGGTGCCATGTATTCAAGCAGTGCTTGATCGTCCTGAGTGGGGCGATTGTAGCTAGGGATGTAGGCGGTCATGGTGTCGATCCTCCGATCGGGTAGTAGGTAGGTAGTTGGGCTAGAGTCAACGCCCCTCAACGCACCCCGCACACGCGGGATACATTAGGCACGCCCCGGCCTGGAACGACCGGGTGCAACCCGCTAGGCCTAGTGGCCAAACACAGCAGCAGACAGATTCACAACGGCACGCGCGCCCTCAAGGTCACCGCCCATCACAGTAGCCAGCGCGCCATAACCGAAGTCGCCACCGTGTGCAGCGATAACGATCTCTTCCAGTGCGTAGTAGACAGTTTCAATACCAAACTGAGAGATGAATTCAATAGCGGACATAGTTCGATCCTCCGATCGGGTAGTAGGTAGTGGGCTGGTCTTACGCCCCTAGCGCACCCCACGATTGTGAGACACACTAGGCACGCCCCGGCCTGGAATGGCCGGGATTCAAAATTTAGAAACGCGCACCAACAACTAGCACGCGGCGACCGTCGATCTCACGCAGTCGCGCCACACCTAACGCGCGCCACCCCGTAGAGCTAACCGCGTCGATGTAGGCACCCTCACGGCCCAGCAGCGGACGATCCCCCACTTCCATGCCGTCGATCAAGGTCTCAACGCGGGCGGACAACTCAGCAGGCAGCGGGAACGATTGAATACATCCCGGCTCGATCTCAACCTCCACGCGATCCGGCGTCACGTACGCAGTACGGTCGCCAATCACAAGGGCACGGCGGCGGCGGATCGCAGCCAACGGAGTCGCGGTGTCAATGATGGTCATGGTCAGTCTCCCAATAGGTAGGTAGTGGAGCGGCTACCCGCCGGGCGGCGGGGCCGTTGAACGGAACGACTTAAAGCTAACACGCCCCAAATAGGGCACGCGTCCCCGTTACGCGTTCGCGTACGCGATATATAAGGTGCAAAAAAGTACGAAAAACACCACGTGACCAGCACAAACACTGAAAATCGCGCAACGCCAGGAAACACCCCAAACACCCACAAAACAAATCGAACACAAAAACGAAAAACCCCAGCTCACAACCCCGCCATACCCAAAAAGTGACCAGCCAGGACACACGCCAAAAACCAGCCACAACCAGCAACAACCACAAAACCGCAGGTCACAGCCCCGACGTCGAAGGGGTGGGGGGTGACCCCCCGACCAGCACACACGGGAGACGCCCACGCCAACGGCCGATTCTCTCCCCAGGCGAAATTGGGTTCGAGCGTTGGCTTGTGAAAGTCTCTGAAGTTTTGGCGGTTTCCTCTACGTTTTTGGGCTTTGTGCTAGGCATTTGCGGCGGCTTCGGGTGCGACTGGTCTGTGTTCCTGGTCCGCTTGTGGTGCTGGTGGTGTTGCTGTTTGGGGCTATGCTGTCTATATGGGTATGAACTTGGAGCCGCCCGCTGACCTTGGGCTCACGGGCCGCGATGTTTGGAATGAGCTGGTCTTTGAGCGGGAGCTGGGGCCGGTTCATATGACGTTGATTCACAACTGCGCGCGCATTGCGGACAATTTGGATGCGTTTGCGTCGGAGTTTGCAGGGGACTTAGTGCAGACGGATGATTTGGGGTCGCCGGTTGCGAACCCGTTGCTGTCGGAGTTTCGGCAGCAGTTTTTGGCGTTGCGGCAGGTGCTGAAGGATTTGGGCCTGATGGAGTTGCCGGCGGGTGCTGCGGTGGCTGAGGTGTCGAAGTGGGATGCGTGGGCTGAGAGCAAGGGGATCTTGGGCCGATGACCGCTGCGCTTGTTATGCCTGAGACGGGTGTGCAGACTCCGCGTGTGGAGGTGCACCCGTTGTTTGTGTCGTCTGTGGGCGATGATGCGGTGTCGTGGGTGCGTGAGGTTGCTGGCATGACGTTGTTTCCGTGGCAGGAGTATGTGCTGCGGAACATGCTGAATATGCGTGGCGATGGTAAGTGGGCTGCACCTGATGTTGGTCTTGTTGTGCCTCGTCAGAATGGTAAGGGCGAGATCATTATTGCTCGTGAGTTGTTTGGTTTGTTCATGCTTCGTGAGAAGAAGATTGTGCATACCGCGCATGAGTTTAAGTCTGCGAAGGAGGGCTTGATCAAGCTTCAGGGTGTGATTGCTCGTAATCCTGATTTGGCGTCGATGGTGGATATTAAGACGGGCAATATGGACCCTGGTGTGTATTGGAAGCCGTCTCGTCGTGGTGAGCCGTCGCCTCGTGCGATTCAGTTTTTGGCGCGTTCGTCTGGTTCGGGTCGTGGTTTCACGGCGGATTTCTTGGTGATGGATGAGGCGTTTGCTGTGTCTCGGGAGATGGTGGATGCGATGGAGCCGACGATGGGTGCGGTTCCTAATGCTCAGACGTTGTGGGCGTCGTCGGCTGGGTTTGCGTATTCGCATCATTTGGCGGCTTTGCGTAAGCGTGCGTTTGAGGGTGATGCGGAGTCGTTGGCTTATTTTGAGTGGTCGGTGGATGAGTCGGATTTTGATCCGGGTGATCCTCGTGAGTGGGCGAAGGCGAATCCGTCTGCTGGCTATCTTATGTCGTGGGACTTTTTGTCTCGGCGTTTTAAGACGTCGAAGGCTGGTGAGAATCTGGCTGGTTTTGCGCGTGAGCATCTTGGTGTGTGGGAGATGCATGCGTCTAATTCTGAGTTGCCGGAGGCGAAGTGGCGGCGTGCTTTGGTGGAGTCGTCGGTGATTGAGGGGGATCGGATTGTGGTGTCGGTGGATGTGTCTGCGGCGCGCCGGGCGTCTGTGGTGGTGACGGGTGTTACTGCGGATGGTCGGTTTCAGTCTGAGGTGGTGTGGAATGATGAGGTGGGGCCGGATTTGGTGGCTGCGGTGTCTCGGCTGGTTGAGCGGTGGGATGTGTTGGGGGTTGTGTTGGATGCGTCTGGTCCGGCTGGTCAGTGGTTGGGGTCGTTGTCTGAGGCTGGGTTGGAGGTGAAGGCTTTGGGTTTGCGGCAGGTGGCGCAGGCGGATGGTGCGTTTAAGGAGAAGGTGATTGCTGGCCGGTTTGTGCATGTGGGGCAGAAGGTTTTGGATCATGCGGCGTTGTCGGGTGTGGCGAAGCGTGCTGGTGATTTGTGGGTGTTTGATCGTAATTCTGAGTTGGCTGATATGACGCCGTTGAAGGCGGTTAGTCTTGGTGTGAGTCATTTTGAGTATCTGGTTGGTCGTGAGGTGCGGCAGCTGGAGTCGGTTGGTGAAAGTTGGTTTTGGTGATGTTGGATAAGCGGGTTGTTGGTGAGCTTGCGGATAAGTTGCGGAGTGAGTCTTTGCGGCTTGAGCAGTTTGCTCGGGTGTTTGAGGCGAATCAGCCGGTACCTCCGGTGCCAAAGGAGGCGGAGTCTGAGAAGCGTTCGTTGGCGCGTTTGGCTCGTACGCCGTGGTTGCGTCTTGTTGTGGCGTCTACGGCTCAGCCGTTGAAGGTGTCGGGGTATCGGGACCCGGAGCAGGGGGTGGATTCTGCGATGTGGCGCACCTGGTTGCGGAATGATATGGATTCCCGGCAGGTGCAGTTGAATTATGACGTGGTGAAGTATGGGTATGGTTTTGTCACTGTGACGCCTGGTGAGGATGCTGAGGGTGAGCGGTTGGCAACGCTTCGCCCTGTGTCGCCGCGCCGGATGATTGCTGAGTTTGATGATCCCTATATGGACGAATATCCCCTTCGTGCGCTACGTCAGGTCACGGATAAGCGGTGGAAGTATTTTGACGAGGAGGCTATCTACACCTTGGAGGGCGACATGCCGGACTTCAAGGTGACTGAGGTGGTCAAGCATGATGCGGGTGTGTGCCCGGTGGTGATGTTTGTCAACCACATGGATTTGGATGGCAATTGCTTCGGCGAGATTGAGCCCTATATGGATGTAGCGGCCCGGCTGGATTTAACAACGAATGACCGTTTGCTGGTGCAGCGCTATAACTCGTGGAAGATTTTGTACGCCACCCATATTGAGCCTCCGAAGGGTACGACCTCGCAGGAGCGTGAGGCCGCGAAGTTGAAGCTGCGCAATGACACGATGCTGATGGGCACTGGGGATACTCAGTTCGGCACGTTGGATGAAACATCGATGGCTCCGTTTATTGCGGCTGCGGATGCGGATCGTAATGACCTGTCGGCGGTGACTCAGACACCTATGTCCATGTTGACGGGTGAGATGATCAACCTTGGCGCGGATGCTATTACCAACTCGTATCGTCCGTGGCGTGAGAAGTTGAAGGAGCGTATCGCCTTGTGGGGTGATGCGCACGCGCGGGTGATGCGGGTTGCTGCTGCGGTGCAGGGTGATGCGGAGGAAGCCCGCAACTATGATGCGGTGATTCAGTGGGAGGACGTGGAGGATCGTTCCTTGGCGCAGACTGCGGATGCGTTCGGCAAGCTCGCACAGATGCTGGAAGTGCCGCCGGAGGTTCTGTGGGGTCGTATCCCTGGTGTGTCTCAGTCTGATGTTATTGAGTGGAAGCGTTTGCATGATGAGCAGAAGCGCTTGGAGATGCAGATTGAGGCGATGACTGTGCCAACACCGGATATGAGCATTCAGTTGCCGGAGGCTAACCCGGAGACTGGTGTGAAGCAGGGTGAGCGCACACCGGCCTCGTATGAGGATCAGCCGAAACCGTGGGGCGCTAAGCGTGGCGCGCGGATGAATGAGGTTGCGCGTGTGCGACGCCAGCGCAAGCGGGAGATGATTGATGGTGACGGTGACGGGATTGTGGGTGAGTAAACCGTGGCTCGTAGTACCTTCGGCGCTGGTGTAACGGAGCGCTACTACCGGCGCACCCGCCTGTTGTCTTTGGCTATGGCGATTGTGCTGCGCGGCCTGTGGGAAGGATTGGGCTTTAAGGACCGCCGTGAGGTGCCAGCTGGTGTGGTGCAGCAGTGGTTGGATGCGGTCATTGACTTGCTTAAGAACTTCCATGAAATGTCGCTGGCTATGGCCCAGGACTATTTTGTGACGTTCACCCTGGCGGATTTGCCGGAGGTTCCGTTGCAGGTTGTGGGCGAGTCCCGCGAAGTGTGGTCTGGGCTGGATGTGCAGCTCGATGACGATTTGGATTCCCTGTCCAAGGTCATGCTCACAGGCAGGGTTGCCCAAGTTGCGGACGCTTCTGTGAAGGTGGTGGAGTCCACCGCCGCCGCTGTCGAGCATGAGGTTAACGGCTTGCCGAACGTTGCCGAGGTCATGGGTGCCGACTGGGCTGAGGTGGACGGTGACCAAGGCGATGACCCACTAGCGCTCATGCCGGACCCTAACCCGATGGATGAAACCAACATGCGCAACCGCCTGCTGTACAAGGGGCCGAAGGGCTTTGAGAAAAAGGCGCAGGAGATTGAAGCGCTCACCCGAGTCGCCGGCGACGACACACCCGGCGCATTGGAGGAAACCAAGCAACTGCGTATCGAGAAACAATCAGACCGCTCGTGGGTGCGCGCCACCAACGCGGCTGTGACGATGGTGGATGCTGGCCAAGACTTTGTGGAAGCAGCAGCAGCCACGCATGGTCTTGGCTACGTGCGCGCCCTCGGACCAAACCCGTGCTCCTTCTGTGTCGCCCTTGCCGCCCAAGGTGTCATCTACGCCCAAGGCGCATGGGATGAATCCAACGCCCGCTTCCGCACCTGGACCGGATCAGCCGGCGGAGCAATGCAGGGCGGTGAAGCAAAAGTCCATGACGGGTGCCAATGTCGGCTGGAGCCTGTATCTTTAATAGACCCGACACCAACCCTTCCCCAGTCAGTGCGCCGCGCGCAACGGTTGTGGCAGGACGCCGAGGGCTACATGAAAGACCTAGCGTGGCCGGATAAACTCGCAGCATTCCGCGAGGCTTACCACGGCGGCGACATTGACAGAGAGCTACTACAGGAAATGGAACGCGACCGACTATCCACCGAGCGTGACGAACTACGCCTAACAATCCCCTCCCTGATGATGCAGATAGCCCACATGGAGGACTACATGGCAGACACCGGCACAGACGTCACCCGCCAAATCAACTTCGATAAAGAACAACTGGAGTACTACCTGCAAAAATGGAACAAACGCGACTACGGCAAGACCGACTGGACCCGCGAGTACCAGTGGGTTGTCGAGCGCGCCGCCGCAATCTGGCCCCCAGACAAGTTCGACGAAGCCATAGCCGAGTACGCCGAAATGGACGACGGAACCGAAGCAACAGCGTTCGCACGCCAAGCCCCACACTTTATGAAGTGGCAACGCGCCCAAGCCCCCGACGCCTGGAAACACGCGGAGGACTACTGGGATGTGCGAGACGGTTCCGAAGTCGACGACCCTGATGTTTTCGTCGATCCCCTCATGCCCGAGTTCACCGACTAGCACACACTCAGCCCGGCGCGCCGGGCTGTTTCTGGTTGAGTGTCCCTATATAGGCAGATGTGTTGTATCTTGGGGGTACATGCACGGGTGCATGGTTGTTACGCGCGACGGCGCTTTATAACACGGACAGAACAGAATTGAGGGATCTCATGTCTAACTCGGAGTCCACGAAGGAAGCTGGTCAGCAGTCGCAGGAGGCGACGGGCGGGGAGTCTAAGCAGTCTGGTGGGTTTGTCCCGCCGAAGTCTCAGGAGGAGTTTGACCGCATCATTCAGGAGCGTGTGGCGCGTGCGAAGGCGTCTGCGGCTGATGAGGTGCGTAAGTCCTATGAGGGCTTTAAGTCTGCGGAGGAGTTCAAGCAGTTGCAGGATAAGTACGATACGGCCGCAGCGGAGCTGGGTAATGAGTATCGCAAGTCTGCGGCGGCTGAGGCTGGTTTGCCTTTGAGCATGGCGGATCGTCTCCAGGGTGAGTCTCGTGAGGAGTGGTTCAACGATGCGAAGAGTATTGCTGAACAGTTTGCGGGGCTGGCGTCTGCGGGGTCTGAGAAGTCGGAGGAGCAGCAGTCTGGTGGTTCTTCACCCCGGTCTAATCCGCGTGAGCAGCGCGGTCAGACGGGCGGTAATCCGGGGGCTGACATGGACATTTCCGTTAAAGATGTTCTCAAGAACGTAAATCGTTTCTAAGCAAAAGGAGGGCGTAATGACTGCCCCTGGTACGAATCAGCATGAGCTGATTAAGCACGAGAAGTATGCCAACGTTTCTATTGGCCTTCTCCAGCGTGAGCTTTCTCTGGCTGGTCTTTTTTGGCGCTGGTCCGCAATGGACTTCAAGGGTGCCAAGGATGACACCATTAACGTGAAGGTTCCGGGTACTCTCCCGGCTCGCGACCGTGACCTGCGCGCGGTTGGCGAGGATCGCAAGATCAAGATGGACTTCCTGAAGGAGCGCAAGATTGGCGTCAAGCTCAGCAAGTTCCCGTACTCTGCGACTGAGGTAACTGACGAGCAGTTTGATCTTGATATCACCAACTTCACTCAGCAGATTCTCCAGCCGCAGGTTTATGCGGTTGCTCAGTACATTGAGCGCATGGCTGTTGCCGAGCTGGAGGGCGCTACCTACGCGGATGGTCGCCTGTCTGATGACCTGTCCAAGATTGAGGACAAGACCAGCATTAAGGGCACCCTGAAGGCTGAGGACTTCTACGGCCCCGGCAAGTACGGCATGGCCACCCTGTTTAACCGCGTGCGCTCGAACGCGATTAAGCGTGGCCTGAATGCGGCTAACCTCACGGTGGCTATCGGTGCGGATGTGGAGGAGGTGCTGCTTGAGGAGCTGACCCTTCTGGACTCTGGCTTCAACGGTGGTGACAACTCCGCGCTGCGTGATGCCACTATTGGTCGCCTGCGTGGCTTCACCTTTGTCACGGTGCCGTACCTCAAGCCGAACGAGGCATACGTGTTCGACAAGACCGCGTTTGTTCTCGCTACTGCCGCACCGTCGATTCCGGCTGGTGCCGCGTTCGGCGCGTCTCAGGCGCACAACGGTTTGGCTCTTCGCTGGCTGCGTGACTACGACGCGGACTACGCGGTGGACCGTTCCATCGTGGACTGCTACGCGGGTGCTGGTGTGGTCAACGATATTGCGTTTGGGGATGACTCCGAGCACTTCCTGCGCGCAATGAAGATCACCGCTGACCGTGACAAGATTGATGCGGCTAAGGCAGCTGGCGCTAAGACCGCCGCTTCTGCCAACGCGGGCGCTTCCCAGTAGTTAGGACAGTAGCGTGGAGCAGGGCATGAAGCTGGCGTCTCGTGAGGCGTTTGAGATTCGTCTTGGGCGTGACCTCATTGAGTCCGAGCACAAGCGTGTGGACGCAATCTTGGAGGACACCTCAGCTATCGCCGCGTCGTTGGTGAAGGCTGACTGGACCCCTGAGACTGTGCCGCATGATGTTGCTGCGGTTGTGCTGTCTGCCGCGCTGCGTACTTTTAAGAACCCTGACCGCTATGTGCAGCAAGCCATTGGTGACTACTCGGCGCGCATTGACTCATCTGAGTTCGCGTCCGGGTTGTTCACTAAGCCGGAGCTGGACATTCTTGAGCGCAGTGCTGGCAACGACGGTTTGCAGTTTGGGTCGTTTGGCACGCTGGAGACTCAGCGGGGTGAGAACTGGGCTGGTGAGGTGCAGTACTGGCAGACCAATCGTCCGGGGTTGCCGTTTCCTTATTCGGAAAGGGTTGATTGGTGATGTTGGCTGGCCATGACAACGTTGAGGTGTGGCGTAAAAAGCGCACCAACCGTGAGGGCGATGCGGACTGGATGCGCATGGGGACTATCGGTGGTTGCTCACTCCAGGTCGAAGGCTTGGTGGGTACTGAGCACACTGTGCGTTCTGATGGTGTCAAGCAGTACGCGTCCGAGTCGGATGCAACGTTGTACTTGTTCGGGCCGGAGGATGTGCGCAAAGGTGACCGGGTGGTGAACTTGCTGGATAAGCAGGCCTACTTGGTCAACACTGACCCTATTGCTCATGTCTTTCCGTCCGGGCAGTTGGCCGGGTTGAAGCTGTTTATGGATCGTGTGGAGAGGTGGTAGCTGATGCGTCTGGTGAAGTTTGTGGCTGACCGCTCTCAGCACCGCATGATCCTGAACAGTCCGCAGATGCTGGGATACATTGGTGGGCTTGGTGCTGCTGTGGCTGCGCAGTACACGGCGACAACGAAGAAGCGCACGGGGCGTAACGCCTCGATGGTGTTTGCTGAACCGGCTAAGCCGAACCACACCTATCTGCGTGACCGTGCACAGTCACAGGTGCAAACGTTTGGCGAGTACAACTTGCAGCGAGAGTTGGGTGGTAAGACTAACCCAATCCCTGAGCGCACATTGTTTCGGGCGCTGTATGTCACTGGCGGTGACGTCAACCCTGGGGCGCGCCCGCGCTATGGAGGTAGTGCTGGTAGGCCGTCGGTGAAGTCCTTTAAGCGAGGTGCACGGCGATGACTGATCAACGTTGGGGATTCCCCGCGCATGACGATGTTGTGATGAACCTTCTTGAGGACACGTTTGATACGGAGTTGGTGTGGGTTGGTTCGTGGGAGCCGGACCAAGACACGACGGCTCAGTATCTGGCAACTGTGATTGTCACGGATAACGGGTACAACACGATTGATGAGGAGCGTTGGGCCACCGTTGAAATTGAAGTCCAAGCCGAAAAGCGTGCGGACGCGAAACGGTTGGCGGCTGAGGTGGCGACGGTTCTTAATGCTCTGCCTGGTCGTGATGTGCGTGGCGTCTTGGTCGATGACGTCGTGGAGAATACAGGCCCGCGCATGGTGGGCGATATTGACCACACGAAGAGAACGTACGGCATGGTGTACACGCTGGCGTTTCGTAAGCAACTAGTCGAAGGAGACTAACAATGGCTGATATTAAGCTCGACGACCTCCGCAATGTCAAGGATGGTCTGATTCGTAAGATGGTCGGCGGCGGCGCTATCCTGCTTGCCCCGCGTGACGCAACCGCCCCGGAGTCTTTCACTGACGACAACGGTGCCCTGATCAAGCTCGACGGCTACGTCGGCCTTGGCCGTATCGCCAAGAACGGTGCCCCGAACTTCACCCCGGAGGACACCACCGAGGAGATCGAGACCTGGGGCGAGATGGACCCGTCCCGTCGTGACCTGACCTCTTCCAAGCTCACGGTTGAGGCCACCCTCCAGGACACCCGCAAGGAGACCCTGGCTATTGCCGCTAACCGCCAGCTGTCCTACATGGATCAGATCAAGCCGGGCAAGGGCGGTGAGATCTCCCTGGAGGACAACCCGCAGCCGGGCACCATTGAGTACCGCGCGTTCTTCATTGGTGTGGACGGTGTTGGCGACGACGCCTTCTACTTCGGTCGTTCCCTGCCGCGCGTGATGATCACCCGTGGCCCGGAGTCGTGGGACCCGGCGAACGCGGTGACCTACCCGCTGACCCTGACCGCGCTGAAGGACTCTGAGCTTGGCTACTCCTCCAAGCGTTTCTACGGTGGCCCTGGTGCTAAGAAGCGTCTTGCCGCTATGGGCTTTACCGCCGCTGAGGCTGACCGAGTTCTTGGCGGTGGCGGTTCCGACACTCACCGCGATGGGAACCAGTAACGTATAGTCCCTAAGTGAGGATAAAGACGTCCTCACTGGTTGGTATCGAACGGCTAGGGCCAGTCTCCCTGTATGGGGTAGGCTGGCTCTAGCCGTATTTTGTTGCACATCTTGGAGGTTGACATGGCTAAAGTAAGTTTCGCATCTCTGCGTGATGAGGCACTTTCCCGCTACGAGCTGGAGCCGTTTGTGCTGGAAATGCCGGGCAAGCAGAAGGACATTACGATTCAGTCCGTGCCAACGGGGCTGTTTCTGACCACGTTCCACATGGATGATGTGAACCCGACGGTGGGTCGGGCGTGGAAGTTCATGGAGGCTGTCACCCCGGCGAAGGATTGGCCGCGCCTGTCGGAGATGCTGCGCGAGCAGCCCATGCCAGTGTTGAGTGATTTGGTGGATGCTATCACCGAGCACTTCAACCTGGTGTTTGAGTCCACTGACGCCCCAAAAGAATCCGACGATTCCGACGAGTAATTCACCTCATGGACTATGCGGGCGCGGAGCTGGAGGCTGACTTCCACACGAGGTGGGGGTTGGACATTCACGATTTCTTCCGTGGCCGCTTGCCGTGGGGCAAACTCATGCGCTTGGTGGAGCGCCTGCCTACTGCGTCGGAGTATCGCAACCTGGTGTTAAAGGATCGCGGGCTGGCCGAAGTGTTGTTGGCTGAGGAGGCCCAAGACCCGGAGTATCACAGGTTGGATGAGGGCGAGTTGGACTTGCCTTTTACTGACGAAACACCTACCTACCAGCAGCTGCGCAATGTGACGGATTTGTTGCGGCAGCTGATTTATGTCACGGCAGCTAATGCGAAGGCACAGCCGCCGGAGCCGTCGCCTCGTCCTGAGACGGCGTTGGACAAACTGCGGCATGAGGTCGCGCAGGACACGCTGGATGACGCACTGATGCAGCTCATTGGTGAGACGTGGTGAATTAAGGAGTAGGCAATGGCAACGGGCGCACATGTAGGTAATGCGTGGGTTTCGGTACAGCCGGAGACACAGGATTTCTACAACGACCTTGAGCGGCAACTTAAGAAGGCGTTTAAGGACAACGAAGGCAAGGACAAGCAGCCGAAGGTTAAGGTGCGCCCGGAGATTGACCGGGACAAGTTCGCTGATGACCTCAACAAGCAGATGGAGTCCGCCGACACCGACAAGGTGAAGGTCAAGATCAATCCTGACGCTGAGGACTTCCGCAAGAAACTGCGTGCCTCCGTTGCTGGCATGCAGCTCACGGTGGGTGTGCGCCTGTCAGATGCAGACAAGCGGCAAGTGCAAGCTGAGCTTGCCGCACTCACCCATGACCGCGAGGTCAATATCCGCCTTAAGGACCACGGGCTTACCGACGCCCTCAAACTGATTCGTTCACTTGAGGATGATGATGTGCGCCGGGGCGCGCACCGTGTCAAGCTGGCGTTGGACACTGAGGACCTTGAGGCCGACATTAACAAGTGGGCCAAAGCCGTCACCACCATCACGTTCAACTATGACGACTCGGAGATCCGCGACAAGATTGCAGAGTTCAGTGACGCTGTTGACGAGATCATGGGCGATTCGTGGGACCCCAACAAGAAGGCCTACGTCTGGGACATTAAGCCCGAGCTGGATAAGGCGAAGGTCAAGGAAGCCCAAGCTGAACTCAAGAAGCTCACCAAGGACGAAACCAAGACCATCACCGTTCGGGTCAAGCGCTCTGGTCAAGCCGGCCAGAAAGCTATCCGCGACGAGCTGGACGAGCGCACCATTGAAAAAGAAGTCCACATCAAGACCAACTGGGATGACCTAGATGCCGGTCTTGATAAGCAGAAGACGGTCACCATCCGCCCGGACTTAAGCGAGTACGCCACAAAGAAGGTGGAGGATAAACTCGACCGTCTCACCCGCCCGCGCATGGTGGAGATCCTGACCGGCGAGACACGGTTTAATGGCTTTGCTGAGGACTTGGGCCAAGCCTTGCAGAACGCGTGGGACGACCTGGACCCCACCCTGCGCCTGGAGGACGTCTTCGACGATGACGACGTGCACGCTATCCGCAAGCGTGACAGCAGCACGCCAATGGATGTACGTGTCGTCAACGATTGGCTGGACCGGGATGTACCCATGGAGGTCACCCTTTCTAAGGACTCCCTCGACAAGCTGCAAGCCCCCGAGGTGGATGCTCAGCGCCCATTCAAGGTGGACTTCCCCGAGGTGCAAAAGGTCTACGTCGTCAACCAAAACACCGGCGGCGCTGCCGCAGGAGGAGACCTAGCTGATGCGGGTACCAGCGTGCACCAGCGCCAACCCACGAAGGTTGACGTAGCCGACGTCTCCACTAACACACCCATGCCAACACAGGTGGACGCGGACACGAATGGTGGCGGGCAGCGCTACACCCCAACACCACCTGCGGTGAGCGACAAGTGGGACAACCTCGCTGAGTCATTGCATGACGAGATGGATGCCCTGCGTCGTGAGCGTCACCGCGACGAGGGAAGCCGACTGCGCCAACTGGAGAAGATCCAATCCACCCTGCGCGCCCAAGAGATGCTGGAGCGCTCCCGCGCGGCAGACTACATGAGCCGCAACGCTTCCATTGGGCAGACCTACCAAATGCAGGTCGAGGACATTCAACGCCGCGAAGAGTTCATGCAGCGCTGGAAGGCATGGGCACCCCGCGACCTTGAACACCTCGAAGAAATGATCACCCACCTGCGCTCCATGAGCGGCGGCGGTTCCAACGCGGCACTGGAGCTGCGACAGGCGCGCCGGGGTCGTGTCGGTGGCACGCCTGAGGCGTCGGAGGATGCAGCCTTGCATACTGGACGTTTGGTTCAGAACGCGCTGCGTCATGCGGATTTCTTGGCTAAGCAGCAGGCGCGCTTTGCGGCACGTGCAGCAGCGCACGATTCGAACAGTCTTGCCGCACGTGGCGACCATGTGGCGTTGACGGGTGTGGATAAAGCCACCGCTGTTGAGTTTGAGCGTATCCGTTTGACGGAGCGTCAGTTGGATGCGGGGGAGCGTTCGCTGCGCAAGCAGGCCGAGCTGAACACTGAGATGGGCAAGCTGGAGCGCACCCTTGCTAAGACACATGAGGAGTTGGTCAACACCAACCTTGATCACCTCACCCCGCTTGAGCAGGAGTTAAAGCGCCGCAACGTTGAGGGCTTTGCCAAGGACCCCAACTGGAAGCCGTTGACGCTGGATGATGTGAAGCGTGAGCGTCATGGGCGCGGTGCGCGTCGTCTGCGGGATATGGACTTTGACTGGGATCTGACTGGGCCTTCCTTCTTCGACAAGGCCTTTGACACCATGTTGAAGCCAAACCGTCGTGACGGAACCGTGGGCTACATGGCCAAGAACCTCATGCGGGACTTGCTCAAGCCGCTGGGGTTGGGTGCGGATGCTGCCCTGAACTTCACCTCGAATACTGCCTCCCAGTTGGCGGGTAAGTCTGGGGATACGATCAAGAGTGGTACGGAAACCGCGACGAAAATTGGGCGCGGGCTGGGTCGTACTGCGCGTGACGCACACGGGGAAGTTACCAGTATTGGCACTGACTTGGTTAGTGGTCCTGGTGGTGACTTGCTTGGTGGCGGTGGCGGCAAGGGCGGTGGCCTGAGCAAGGCTACTGGCGCGCTGAAGCGCAACCCTTATGGTGCAGCCCTTGGTTCGATTCTTGACGTGGGTGCTAAGACCTACGGTGTGGGCATGAAGCTCGGCGGTGTCGGAGCTTTGGCTGGTGGCGCGGGCAACCTCGTGGCCGGCTCTTTGGGTATGGCAACCACGGCGTTGCAGCCGTTTGCCCAAGCGTTGCAGGGCATTGCGTTTGCCCCGGCCATGCTGTCGTCGCTGGGTGTTGCAGCGGGCACGGTGGCCATGGCGTTTAAGGGCTTCGGTGATGAGAACGATCCGGGCACCCCAAATGCGTTGGCCATGGTGGATGCTTTCTCCCGCTTGAATGATTCCATGGAGCCGCTGTCTCGGAAGGTGCAGGATAACTTCTGGGAGGGTTGGGCTGACTCCTTTGACCGAGTAACTGAGAACACTATCCCCGCCTTGGAGCGCTCCTTGCCGGAGGCTGCGCGCGGTGTGAGCGAGCTTGGCCGCGCCTTCGTGGACACCATTGGCTCGGAGCGTGTCTCGGAAAACATTGAGCGCACTGTTAAGGCTGCGGGCGATGGGTTCGCGCGCATGGCACCTGGCATGGCAGACCTCACGGACTTCTTCGTACGCGCGTCTGCTGTGGGTGCCGAGCGCTTGCTGCCCGCATTGGCCGACGGGTTTAGCAACATGATGCAGGGGCTAAACGATTGGAGCCAAAGCGGCGGTCTTGAGCAGTGGATGGATTCGGCTGTCGATGGGTTCCGCAAGATTGGTGACTTCACCAAGACCGCATGGCAGGGCATGAGTGGCTTCTTCGATAGTGTCATTGACGGCACCAATGCCGCCTTCGGTGAGGGCGGTATGTGGGGTGACATGATGGGCCAGCTCGACAAGTTCAACGAGTGGGCTAACAGTGCTGGTGGTAGTGACGCTATCGCCTCCTTCTTCAAGGACACGGTGGAGACCACGAAGGATATTGGCTCCACGATTGGCGAATGGGGCAAGACCTTTGTCACGGATACGATCCCCGCCTTCCAAGACTTCTGGAAGCAGAACGGGGAGGCTATCACCAACATTGGTAATGACTTCATCAAGATCATGGGCGACGGCATGTCCACGCTCACCCCGATCATTCAGGGACTTGAGCCGATGATCAGCAAGGTTGCTGACTTGGCCGAGAAGGCTAACGAGCTGACTGGTGGCCCCGGCTCGCAGAAGTGGAAAGAGAAGCAGACCGGCGACCTGGCCGACATAACCGACCGTATCCAAGCCGGTAACAACAGCCGCTCCAAGCACCTGTCTGACAAGGCCTGGGGCGATCTTGGCGACGGCCCGATGTATGGGCGCAAGGGGCGCGGACGCGAGTGGACGATGGGGTCTGAGACCAACCTTGCCGAGATTGAGTCCTCCATCAATGCAGCCACTCAGCTGCAAGCCAAGCTCAAGGAACTCTCACAAGACCCCGCCACCTTGGACACGAAGGCTTTCCGCGAGGGCGCAGACGAACTCTCACGCACCCAGCTGTATGTCGAAGCATTGCGCGGTGGCTTCCAGAACGCCACCCAGTCTGCCCACGCCACCGCCGCAGTCTTTGCCCGCCTGGGCGATTCGGTTGTGGACATTCCCGATGAGAAGACCATTGTGGTCAAGGGTGAAGGCACGGAGGAAGCACGCAGCCAGCTGAAGCAGCTGGGTGCAGAAGTCACCGAACTTAAGGACGGCAACTTTGAGATCCAGTTCCCGAACGCCATGGATCTCCTCGGCGCTATCGACGTGCTCAAGGCCCGCAAGGATGAGATAGGCGACGTCGCTTTCCAAGCACAGGGCTTGGATGACATTCTCGCCAAGCTGGAAGGCATGGCCAGCAAGCTCGTCACCATTGACGTCCAAGACGGCGACGTAGATGAAGCAGTCAACAAGCTCAACGACCTCGGGCTGAAGGCACAAAACATCAACGGCCAAGTCGTCCTCGACACCAACGCGGAAGAGGTACAGTCCGCGCTTATTGCCCTGGACGCCGGCAAGATGATCGACGGCCAGTTTGTCCTCAACGACAACGTTGACGAAGTACTGGCCTCCCTGTTGCAGCTCGACGGCAATTCAACCAACTCGGAGCACAACATTAGCGACAACGCCCAACAAGTCATTGCGGATGTGCAAGCGCTGAACGGGGAGAACACCGACTCGAAGCACCACATCAAGGACAATGCACTTGCTGTAGCAGCCGCCATTGACGCCCTTGACGGCAAGAGCACAACCTCAATCCACACCATTGTCACCGTTCGTTCTGTGCAGAACGCGGTTAGCGCTATCAACGCCCCGGGCCTTGCCCCGTTGTTCGGTGCCACAGGTGGCCGGTTCACTGGTGGTTCCTTTGCGCGTATCCCCGCATACGCCAAGGGTGACAAGCACAAGGGCTACCGACTGCCTTCCACAGGTCCGGGCACTGAAGTCACCGACGGCTTCCTCGCCCTGGACGACACCACCGGAATGCCAGTCGCCCGCCTCAACAAGGACGAGTGGGTGATCAACGCCAAGCGCTCCAACGAGTACGACAACACACTCAACGCCGTGAACTCCGGCTCACCCGAGCAGGTATGGGGCGCGGTCATCAGCGACCTGATCCGCACCACCAAACTGCCGGGCCTGGAGCAGCTGACCAAGATGCTAGACGTCCCCGGATACTGGGGCGGCGGAAAGACCAGCGGAGGAAAAAAGAAGAAGGAAGACCCCGAAGCGCGCCGCGAACGCTTGCGCCAAGAAGCCAAGGCCAAGGCCTACCAAAAGGTTGCCGAGCGCGCCGAAGACAAGGACAAGGACAACAAGTCCAAGAAGAAGAAGGAACCAGCCAGCCCCGACCTCATTGCCGAGTACGAGCGCGCCCTAGCCCGCGAGGAAGAAATCAAGCAACTCAAGGACGAAGGCTACGCCCGCCGCCTCGTAGGCTTCAAGGACGGCCAATTCATCTACGCCGACACCGACGTTGACCACGACGACGCCGTACGCGCCGTAGACCGCGCAGGCCTCATCAACGAACGCGTAGGAATGCGCGCCTACCTCGACCGCAACGACAACCCCGACCCAACCTCCTACATGGCACTGCGCGCCCTGGAGAACCAATCCGTCCCACTGACCGAGGAACAACAAAAGGTCTACGATGCCGCGCCGGGTTGGTTGCAGTATGAGTTTGATAAGCGTCGTGACTTGCCGGAGCATGTTAAGCAGGCGATTATCACTGGTGAGCTGTTGGATGATCCGGATGCGCCTATCGACTTGGAGAAGGCGCTGAACTCGCAGGATTGGATTAAGGCTGCGCAGAAGATCCTTAGCGACCCGAGGGATGTGAACAACTGGCTTGCCGCCGGCGAGCAGATTAAGTACCCGTATAGCAAGGTCAGTCGCTATGTCACGGATTCTTATACGGGTGAGGCCGCTGACATGATTGGTCTGAAGGCGACAAAGCTGCGGGACATTCCGCTGTACAACACGTTCAACCCGTCGAACGCGGCGTACAACCAGATCATCTCCGACATGAATAAGGGTCGTCGTGAGCTGGAGGGCGACTACCGTGAGCGCTACAACGAGGAGCGCAAGGTTAAGACCGAGGCTGAGAAGCAGATGCGGGAAAAGCAGCAGGCCGCAGACAAGGCGAAGCAGCAGCAGGAACTTTATGGTGACGCTAAGCGACTGCGCAAGGCTATTGACTCGCAGAACAAGAAGAACGACGAGGAGATGGCTCGGTTCAACGCGGGTATGGATGCTGTGCGCCAGCACCGCGCGTCCGTGGCTCAGTCTCAGTCGGTGACGTCTACGGGTGGTGTCACGGTCAATCAGACGATTGGCAACATTGTGGCCAATAGTGCGCAGGACGCTGCGGATCGTTTCCGCCGGCAGGCTACTGTTGGGTTTGAGAATCTGGTTGGGAGTATCTAATGGCTGAACGGTATGGGCGTGAGACGCTGGTGTATTACGGGCCTGTGACTGGGCGTAAGTGGCAGTTGCAGGGGCAGGGGCAGGAGAATCACCCTGTGACTTTGCTGCGCTCCCCGAAGGGCTTTTACGGCACGGGGTTGAAGGTTAACCGGCAGGCTGCGCCGCGCTCTCGTGTGTCTCGCTTGGTGAGTGTGGTGCCGGAGCCGTTGACTTTGGAGCTGACGGTGGACATTAAAGGCCGCACCCCGGAGGACACGCGCCGCATTGTGGAGCAGTTCAAATCGGATTGGCCGTCCTCTCATAATGAGTGGGACCAGCTGCCGCCAACGGGGCGTCTCGCCCTCAATGATGGGTATGGGCCATGGAAGTATCTTGATGTGTTCCGCGCGGATAAGTTCGAGGATCTGATTGGTATTGCGCCCATGGCGGTTGGCAAAGCCAAGCTCATGATCGTCGCCTCATCTGAGGACCCGTACCCATATGGGGACTATGAGCCTATACGGGTGGAGGCTCAAGCTGGTGTCACGCACAGCGTGTCATTGTTCAACGACGGCTCAGTTCCCGCGTCCCCGCGCTTTTACTGGCAGGGGCCGGCTACAACCTTGCGCTTTAAGCATGGCCGCGAGTTCGAGATCAAGGTGCGCGGCGAAGCGCTCATTGACTTCAGCCCGACGGAGCTGGTGGTCACTGAGGGGAATACCTCGAAGCCTATTGTGACCACATGGAATCAAGACCCTGGGTTTGTCGTGACGGGCTACAAGCAGTCAACGTTTGCGTTCAGTTCTAGTGCGGCTGGTGTAGCCACGCTCCATATGCCGCCGCGTTGGGAGGAGTTCTACTAATGAGCTATGAAGAGCTGTTGAAGGTTCAGCAGGATACGTTTCTGCGCGCGACCGCGCCGCGCCCGAGGGTGTTTGCGCTTAACAGTCGAGGCGCTAACCCTGTGGAGCTGGCGGAGGTTCTAGACCTGTCCTTTGACGTTGTGCTCAATGACGTTGGCAAGGTGCGGGTGGAGCTGCCGATGAACCCTGTCAATGAGGCGCTGTTTGCGGATGCGCACCCGGACGCCTCAATTCCGCTGGTGATACAGGTAGGCGCGTTGGAGACGGTGTGGTTTGTTACTCATGTGGATGAGAATGTTTCGTGGGAGGGTAGCTCCATCACGTTGAATGGTGTGTCCCCGGAGCGGCATTTGCAGTCCCTGTATGGGTGGCCTAACCCTAGGTTGTTGCCGGAGTTTCAGATCTCGAAGATCAAGCTGGCGGTAGGGCCGGTAGCCCGGCTGATTAAGGAGCAGCTACTCGCGCCGAACTTTAAGCGCATGGGCAAAAAGACCAAGGGGCAAGTGCATTATGTTGCGCCCACCAAGTCGGCGGATAACTATTCTCGCTCAACAATTATCGGCATTCAGATGAACGAAGTGCTGGACCTGGTGCGCAACCTTATTGACACTGATGGGCTGACGCTTTGCTATGAGGCGTATCTGCCGGGGCGTGGCCAAACACCACCGCCGGGCCATGACCCAAACCGCATGGCTCTCATCTGGGATATTCAGCAGCGCGCCGAGCTGCCGCCGGGAGGATTGTTGTGGGAAGGGATTATCAAAAGCGTCAAAGATTTTTGGAAAGACACCTGGGATACCCTTACCGGCTTCACCGACTACGACGCGGAGAACAAGGCCGTGGACTATTGGGGAAAGCCGCAGTTCATGCTGCGTCGCAACCAATACCGCGACGCCCACATCACCACAGTTAAGCCCACGGGTTCTACCTACACCGTCGGCGGCAAGTCGCAGGAGTGGTTTAACGACATGCTCTCGGCTGGACTGAAAGCTATCTTCCAGTTGCTTCCTCCGCCGCTCAACATCATCCTGGACCTGGCTGGGCTGGATGACATTCTGGACGATCGCCTCATGGCGTATCACAGCTTTGATGATTGGTCGCGGCGTGAGCGCATGGGGCCACTCGGGTTCTTCGAGACGTTCAGCCCGTCCATTGGCCTGTCCCTGGATGCGATCATGCTGATGCGCCAAGCCCAGTACAAGACGCGTGCAACGCGCTCGCATGAGGTGTCGCTGGGTGGGGCGATGCCGTTTGAGTCGTCTGCATTGTTGCAGGTTGGTTCCATGATTGCGTTGGAGTTGCCGCGCGATCGTTATGCCGTGTCGTTTGTCACGGAGGTTCATTTCGATTGGTCCACCACGAATGACTCACAGTTGGAGTTTCAGATTTCGGATAGGCCGCGCCGCGATCCGCAGGAGTCTGTGCTCAAGGCTTTGCAGGGTTTGGCGACGTTGGTGAACAAGGCCACGTTGACGGAATGATTAAACCCCCCAAGCTAAAAGCACAGCACTTGGGGGGTTTGTCTACCCGACTACCAAACGGAAGATATATTTGCGTGGTAGGGGCGCTACCCCTTGTTGGGGTGTGGTAACAGGGGTAGCACCCACAAGAAGTATCCCAATATGGGGAACTACTGTCAAATCTGGTGTGTTGTCCCATGTGGGGTATCCTTGGGTTGTTGCTGGGAGGAGTTGATATGGGTTGGACTGGAGATCCTGTTTGGCTTGCTGACGTGCTGCGCGCGGAGGGCCTGACAGTTGTTGAGATGCCTGGTTGGAAAGACCGGGGCCATGGTGACTTTGGCTGGATTTGGGGGTCGATGTACCACCACACGGGGTCGAATAACACGAGTGCGGAGTTCTGTGCGCGTGGCCGCTCAGACTTGCCGGGGCCTATCTGCAACGTGCACGTTAACCGTGAAGGTGTAATGACTGTCGTTGCAGTTGGTGTGGCGTGGCATGGCGGCTCGGGCCGCTATAAGGACATTCCGGTGAATGCGGCGAACTGGCACACGATTGGTTTCGAGGTGCAGTACGACGGCAAGAACATCACCAACGCTCAGCGTGAAGCCATGGTCAAAGCTATGGCTGCTATCTCGCGCAAGATTCAGCGCTCTGCCACTAGCTCTGTTGTTGGGCACAAAGAGTATTCCAACATGGGCAAGTGGGACCCCGGCAACGTGGACATGAACCTCACCCGAGATCAGGTACGCCGACAAATCATGGCCGGTCCGGGGCGTGTAGTTACAGGTGTGCAAGCTCCTGTGGATCATGCGCGGGACGCGTGGACACTTTCGGGTGACGAGTACTACGGGCCGCTGTCCGGGCCGGACAATTCCATCAGTGGAATGTACGGAGAGCCGGCGTACAAGATGCGCTCACTGCGAGTGTTCCAAGAAACGGTGGATGTGCCGGTAACCGGCATCTACGATGCAGCCACTCGTGACGCGGCCCGCGCGGTGCAGCACCGAAACAAAATCTATGGCTGGGGGCAGGTCTCACGCGCCACGTTCCTAGCCGCATTGAAGGAGAAGGAAATGTCAACAAACCTAGAAAACGTGTTCAACTCTCGTGTGGCTGGCTCCAGCTGGAAGGGGCCACTCTGGGAGCACATCGTCAACGGTAACGCACACGCCTACGACGCGAAGGTGGCGTCTGAGAAGTGCGAGAAGGAGCTGGCCGAGACCCGCAAGGAACTGGCCGAGATCCGCGAACTGCTAAAGGAGGGGCGCTAATGGCTACCGGCAATCCACAATCCACAGGCGACTTCGTGATGCAAGCGCTGGCCGATCGCGCCGATCAGACCAGTGCCCTCAAGCGCTACAAGGGAACCGTAATGACTGCCGTTGCCTGGGTGCTGGCCATCGCAGCAGTTGTTGCCGACTCAGGCCTGGATCTTCCCGACTGGGCAGCAACCGCCCTCGTAGTAGTCCTCGGCGCGGCGAACGCCCTGGGTATCCGCTACTACAAGCCGGAACCAACCACCGCGCAGCGAGACATGGTGCGCTCCACCATTGCCCACCAAATCGACTACGCGCACGGCATCAGCCCCCAGTAGCCATGTTTAACTCCAAGCGGGAAAAACGGATCGTGCGGGGAAAACCAAGCCTCCTCGTTAGCCTAGGGCCGCGCCTATTCTTCATAGCCAACGCCGCCCTAGGCATTGCGGCAGTCGCCCGCGCCCTGGACTACCTGTACCTCAGCTTCCTGCATGAAGTACCTAAAAGTCTCTTTGCTGTGGAAGCAGCTGCACCACTGTGGCTATGGGCAATACTTCTTTTGGTCGGCGCACTACTCATGCTCATAGGCTCCTTGGACCCACCCCGACTCCTTAGCCTCGCCTACGGGCACGCAGTACTGTGCGCGGTGTGGGCCATGATCGGCACCGGCATGTTCCTACAGGCCATAAGCGACGACATACCCGGAGGCTGGCGCGGCGGCTTAGCCCTACTGTTCGGCATTGCAGTCATGCACTTCCTCTTCGGCTTCTCCACCTTCGTACGCTGGAAGGCCCTGACAGAACTAGCAGAACATGCTGTAGTTATCGAGAAAGGATAGCCCCGTGGAAGAGTTCTCTAACACGTGGGCTATCTACTCGGCAGGTATCCTCGCCGTCCTATCCTTTCTCATCACCGTCTCCGAACGCATCCAAAAACTCCTCGGACCAATCGGCTCATGGTTCAGCGCACGCAAGACCCGCGCAGTCAACGCACAACGCGAACTCGAAGTACTCATTGAACAACGCCTCGACAACCAAATAGCCGTCCTCATAGACGAGGCCGACATGTACCGCGAACGCAACGAAAAACTCATCACCGAAATGAACACAATCCTGGACGAGAACCTACGACTCGCCCAAACAAACGCGCAACTCAAACGCCTACTAGCAGAGAACGGATTATGCGATGGACAAGATCGAACAGATACGCAAGATTAGCCACCTCCTCGGCCACATCAACGTACCCGCCGGCGACGGCTACCCCGAGATAGACATGGTCTTCCTCGGACCCGTAGCACGCATCGCAGAATGGATGTACGAGCAGGGACTGCGATACGACCCGCCCAGTGTAGGCTGAGGGTTGCCAAATAGGGACAACGACGAAGGTGCCACATGACAACCTCCAACATTGAACCCGGATACAAATACGTCGCGCGCCGGGATGATTCGCCCACGAGTGCTGACACGCGTCCTGGTATTGGGCTTGGGCCTATTGCTGAGGCTTTCTACAAGCTACTCAATGGGGTTGTGGAGACTATCGGCAAGGTGCTGGGTGGCGCTGCCGAGTTGGCGGTGGGCGCTTTTAAGTGGATTCTGTCGGGTGTGCGCAATATCCTCACGACGGTCTTTCAGACTTTGGGAGCTTTGTTCTCGAAAGACCCTGACGATGTTATCCCGGATTACGCGTCCCCAATTAGGGCAGATCTTGAAGCTGCCGTGAAGCCCATGTTCGACCGCATTGACGAGAACAACAAGGCGATTGACGACGCTCAGGGTGAGATACAGAAGCTGCTTGAGAAGCAGCGTGGGCTGACCGCCAAGTATGAGGAAACGCTGCAAGGCCAGACCAAGATCCGCCAAGACCAAACGAAGGTCAACGACGAGATTAAGGGGCAAGTCGCTAGCCTGGAGTCGGCTTCCGCCAAGGTCTCGAAGACCGTGGATGAGCTGGTGGCTTTCAAGAACGGGATGGATGCGCGTATCGCCGCCGCGATGGAGGAGATGCGCACCAATCTGGACTTGGCCGCTGAGTTGGAGAAAGCTCAGGCTGCGGTGGAGAAGAAGATCACCGACGGGCTGAACAAGGGCGGTAAGCTCGCCTCGAAGATTACTGCGCTGACAGTCGCGCCGGATGGTAAGTCCTTTGCTGATTTCTGGCAGGAGCGTGGCCAGCAGATCATTAAGATGCAGGCGTGGTACAACGACTGGAATAACGGCCAGTGGAAGTTGCAGACTGAGTGGAATGATCTGCAAACCAACTGGAACCAGAAGGTCACAGCAACGCTGAATGAGCAGGTGAAAATCAACTCAGATCAGACCACGTTCAACGGGTTTGTCAAAGACTTTGTGACGGTTCAGAAGTGGTACAACGAGAACAACACGTCGTTGTGGAAGTTGCAGCGGGACTTCAACGATAAGGCGACTGGCTGGCAGGCTAAGCAGGAACAGCTCAATACGCTTGATAAAGACTTTCAGCGTGAGCAGCGGTCAACGAATGAGCAGTTCGACACAATCCTTAAGCGCCTGCGCATGAACCAAGACGAGTTGGCTGAGATTGCTAGGGAGCAAGCTGAGTTCATCTTCCGCAAGCTGGTGGCCCAGCGCAACGGAACGCAGGCCACAGAGAATGAACACTGGTATGTGCGCCCGGACCAGAACGAGCTTCGGGCTAAGGGGTCATGGTCCGGCGAGGCGTCGGTCCGTGTTTACCGAACGCGGCCCAGAGCTGGCAAGGATGAACTCAGCATTGCTAGCGAGATGCTGTATCCCATTCCGTTGTCTGACGGTTCGCGCACGATCAAGCTGCCCGTGACCGTAACCTCCGGGTTAACCGACACGATTGCTGTGGACTATTCCGTGGCGCGTGGCAAGCGCATCATTGAGATATTCCCCGACGGTGCCCCAGCTGGCGAGTCCACGCCCGCGAGCGGTCGCTGGGCCAACCTCAATACGTTCACCGTGCAGCGCACAACGGTGCACCGCTTCTCCTTCGACGTTGTGTGGAAGGCCGCTACGTTCCACAACCGCTACGGTGTGCGCGTCACACGCAATGGCAGCGTGGTGGCGAGTGTCGGGCCGAAGGATGGTGTTGGCCCACTCACGCCGCTTGGCAACGGTGTGCGCGTTATGAGTATCGACGAGCAGTCAGTGGTGTTCAACAAGGGCGACAGGATTGCCTTCGAGGTGTACACGACGGGCGACACGGCGGCGCAACGCACCTTGAAGACGTGGACTCGCACCGTTTCATACATGTCTGATCCGAAGGAGTAGTGATGGTAAATATCAAGATTGACCTTAGGGATGTTGGTGGTGAGCCAACGGGTAAGCATGCTAACCGTAGAGACTCTGTGACGGTGTGGGCACCCACGTTCCGTCCGGCGACCGCAGGTGATTTCACGGTGGCACCGTCGCCGCGCAAGTATCACTTTGATGCCTCTGGTGTTGTCACGCTTCAAGGCATTGAGGCTGGCCCGCTGATTGTGCAGTTTGATGTGCGGCAGATTAGCGGCAGGGACACGTTTGAGGTCAACGTCCCAAATGGCACGTCCACGATTCCGCTGCGTGAGCTGATCGCTGGACAGTACGATTATTCGCCGGCGGTGATCTCGGATGCTCAACGTATCTTGGCGTCAGCTAGAAACCTCTTAGCCGACGTCAACAACAAGCAGGAACAGATCGCCGGCAACACAAGCGCGTCCAAGCGTGATGCGGCGACCGCGAAGGATGGGGCTACTCGGGCGGAGACGGCGGCTGAGGCGGCGAAGAAGTCTGAGACCAGTGCTGCGGCGTCTGCCAGTGGGGCGAAGGCGTCCGCGTCGTCTGCGTCTACTGATGCGTCGAAGGCTGCGGCGTCTGAGAAGAATGCTGCCGCCTCGGCGTCTTCAGCTAAGGCTGATGCGGATAGGGTGAGCAAGGTTGCGGAGTCAACGTCCTGGAATGAGGACAAGCTGACGGTTAATGGGAAGACGTCCCCGTCTTTGACTGGCCCGAAGGGTGACGTTGGGCCGCGAGGCGAGACTGGTCCTCGTGGCGAGACTGGCCCTCAGGGGCTTAAAGGCGACCCTGGCCCTAAGGGCGACGTCGGTCCTGTTGGTGCTAGGGGCGCGACTGGGCCTCGTGGTGAGACTGGACCTATTGGCCCAACCGGGCCTAAGGGTGCGGATGGTAAAGACGGGGTGACGACGTGGGATGCGATCAACAACAAGCCCAGCACGTTCCCGCCAGAGAACCACACGCACACGTCCGATCACATTAGTGATGCGGTTGGCTACTTTGGTTCGCCTGCATTTGGCAACCGCGTAGTGAAAACTAACCCCACGGGGCACCTTCACGACGTAAATGACCCGACTGAGAACAATCATCTCGCACGCAAGGGCTACGTCGATAAGGTTGGCAACGAGAAGGCTGACAAGTCGCACACGCATAAGGTTGCGGATATAACTGATATTCCCGCGATTGACTACCGCGCAACCGGAGGTGCGATAGTTAAGCGGCTGTCTAGCGGGCAGATTACCGTGCCGGAAACACCGGACGGGAACGCCGTTGCGGCCTCCAAAAAGTATGTGGATGACACCGCGTTCCCCGCGTATATCACGATTATTGGGGGCAATGAGGACTTAAACAATTACACGAAGACCGGCATCTACCATCAGAACATGAACGCCAACGTTAGTTCTGGCACTAACTATCCGTCCCGCCTGGCCGGGCTTCTAGAGGTGTTCAACCCGGATTCGTCAATGACCTACCAGCGCTATACGGAATTTGGTTCCTCGAATAAGGTTTGGACGCGTGGTTTGTATGGCAAAACCTGGTCCCCATGGAAGATGAGTGAACAGGCAGGGCATACGCATACTTCGGCTGACGTCTCGGATGCGGTTGAGGCATACGAACTTAAGGCTGATGGAAATAATGCTAACCGTTTAATCCGTTCGGATTCTCGTGGCCGTATCACCGTGCAGGATGCGCACTTTAAGGACGCGGAAACGGCTGTGGTGAACAGGCGCTATGTGGATTCACGTATTCAGGTTGTGTCCTCACTGCCGTCTCGTCCGGCGTCGAATGTTCTCTATGTGATTACGGAGTAGCCATGCCTGTTCATATTGGTGGCAAGAAGGTTAAAGAGCTGTACTACGGCGGCAAGAAAATCAAGGAAGCCTGGTACGGCGGCAAGAAAGTGTATTCGAATGTGGGTGCCTATATCTGGCCGTGGACTTACGGGAAGGACTATAAGCTTTGGGAGTTAGTGCACAGTAACGGAACTGTTTATGAGTGTATTGCTGCCCACACGTCAGATGCTGGCACGAGTAAGCCAGGTGAAGGTTGGGATGAATACTCATATTGGAGGCGAGTTGGCTACGTCAGCGAGTATGAGAATATCCGCTACTTCCCGTGGAAGTTAAATGAATACTACTCCAGTCTTTCAGTTGTCGAGGCCACAGTTAATGGGGTTGCGGGAACTTATGAGTGTCTTAAGTACAACAAAGCGACTGCATCTAATCACCCTGGCGGGCCTGAGGGTACTACGTACTGGCGGAAGATATAAGACTTTGAGGATTACTACAGGAGGAATTGGAAATGAATGTTGATGAGATCAAGCTGGCGATTCGGCAGCTAGGGCAGGAAGACTTCGAGCGCGTCCTATCGTGGGTGTGCGCGGATGAGTTGGACCGGCGCAGGGCGGCACCGGCTGTTGAGCAGGCGCAGGCCGAGTTGGTGAGCGAGTTGCAGGAGGCTGGCAAGCTGGACAAGCCGAAGGCTGTGACGCTAGAGGAGGCTGCCGAAGCGCCGGACAAGGTGCCGGCGTGGGAGAACCCGCTCACGGATCACTCGAAGATGTACGGCCAGACAAATGTTATTACCCACAATGGACGCTTCTGGGAGTCCACTCATGCGGGGCTTAATTCCTGGGAGCCTGGAGCGCAGGGTGTGGATGAGTACATTTGGCGTGACGTCACAGGGCAGGTGCGCCCTACCGCGCCGGAGGAGAACACTGCTAGCCCTGGTGCTATCCCGTTCGCCCCGGAGCTGCCGGTGGAGGAGGGGGACCTGGTGGATTATGAGGGTGTGGTGTACAAGGTGCTCAGTGGGCATGTCACCAAGTCGTACTGGCTACCGCCGGAGTCGCCTAGCTTGTTTGAGCGCGTGTAGCTTTAGCCCCCGCTGGCCGTGTTGGCTGGTGGGGGCTTTCGCTTTGAGGGAGTGGGCGTGCCCACCGCGTGCCCACAGTTGCGCCCACGAGTGCGCATGTTTGCGCCTGTGACCTGGTGCGCCCCTATATGGGGAACTGCCTGGTCGTGGGGTAAACCCGCAGGTAGCGGGCTGTGAGATCGGGATTTGAGCCGACGACGGGAATCGAACCCGCGCCAGCAGCTTGGGAAGCTGCAGTTCTACCATTAAACTACGTCGGCGCAATGCAGAATCTGCATCGCAGTAAAGCTTAGCACCGCCGCCGCCCGAGGCCATAAAAGGCCCAGTGGGGAGGTAGACTGTGTGCCGTGCTTCTTTCAGATCGTGACATTCGTGCCGCCATCGACTCAGAGGGGCCTGATGCCTTGGGCATTGAGCCTTATGACGCAGAGATGGTCCAGCCTTCCTCAATCGATGTGCGCCTAGACAAGTTCTTCCGCGTGTTTAATAACTCGCGCTACACGCACATCGACCCCAAACAGGAGATGCCGGACCTCACCAGCGAGGTCGAGGTTGCAGACGGGGATGCCTTCGTGTTGCATCCGGGTGAGTTTGTGCTTGGCGCAACGCTGGAGAAGTTCACACTGCCCGCGAATTTGGCTGGTCGCTTGGAGGGCAAGTCCTCCCTGGGGCGCTTGGGCCTGCTGACGCACTCCACGGCCGGATTCATTGATCCGGGTTTCTCCGGACACATCACGCTCGAGTTGTCTAACACCGCGAACTTGCCCATTACCTTGTGGCCGGGGATGAAGGTGGGTCAGCTGGCCATCTTCCAGATGTCCTCGCCAGCGGAGGCGCCGTATGGCTCCGGCGCACTGGGCTCGAAGTACCAGGGCCAGCGCGGGCCGACGCCGTCGAAGTCCTATCTGAACTTCCGTTAAACTTTTCGTGCTCGCCGCGCGCTTCTGGTCAACCGCGCCTAAAATAGCCGGTTATGCGTATGACTGTTATTGGTACCGGCTACCTAGGTGCGACGCACGCCGCCTGCATGGCGGAACTCGGCCACGAGGTGCTCGGCGTTGATGTGGATGAACACAAGATTGAAGCTCTCAAGAACGGCCGCGTGCCGTTCTACGAGCCCGGCCTCCCGGAGGTGCTCGAGCGCAACATCGAGTCCGGCCGCCTGGGTTTTTCCACCAGCTATGACGACGCCGCGGAATTCGCCAACCTGCACTTCCTCGGCGTAGGAACCCCGCAGGCACACGGCTCCTATGCGGCGGACCTCACCTACGTGAAGTCCGTCATTTCGGAACTCGTGCCGCGTCTCAAAGGCGAGCACATCATCTTCGGTAAGTCCACCGTCCCGGTGGGCACCGCAGCGGAGCTGCAGCAGATGGCCAATGAGCTTGCCCCGGAGGGCACCAGCGTGGAGATTGCGTGGAACCCGGAGTTCCTGCGCGAGGGCTACGCCGTCAAGGACACCATCACCCCGGACCGCATCGTCCTCGGCGTCGGCGAATTCGCCGAGAGTCGTGCCGAAGAGGTTGCCCGCGAGGTCTATGCCAAGCCGCTGGCGCAGAACACCCCGTTCATCGTGACCGACCTGCAGACCGCCGAGCTGGTCAAGGTCTCCGCCAACGCCTTTTTGGCCACCAAGATTTCCTTCATCAACGCGGTCTCTGAAATTTGCGAGATTGCCGGTGCGGACGTGGTCAAGCTTGCCGACGCCATCGGCTACGACGAACGCATCGGCCGCAAATTCCTCGGTGCGGGCTTGGGCTTCGGCGGCGGCTGCCTGCCCAAGGATATCCGCGCCTTCATGGCGCGCGCCGGCGAGCTGGGTGCGGACCAGGCTCTGACCTTCCTCCGTGAGGTCGACGCCATCAACATGCGCCGCCGCGACCGCGTCGTGGACCTGGCCAAGCAGGCTTTCGACGGATCCCTTCTCGGCCACCGCGTCACCGTTCTGGGCTGCGCCTTCAAGCCCAACTCCGATGACGTCCGCGATTCGCCGGCACTCTCCGTGGCCGGTTCGCTCTCCCTGGCCGGTGCCGCCGTCACGGTCTATGACCCGGAGGGCATGGAGAACGCCAAGAAGGTGTTCCCGACGTTGAACTACGCAGCGTCGGCAAGCGCGGCACTCAAGGACACCGAGCTGGTCATCCTCGCCACCGAGTGGCAGGAATTCCGCGACCTCGACCCGGTAGAGGCCGGTGGGCTCGTAGCCCGCCGCCACATCATCGACGGCCGCAACGTACTCAGCGTCGATGCTTGGCGTGCCGCGGGCTGGACCGTCGAGGCGCTTGGTCGCGTCCTTCCGGAACAGTAAACGCCGCAATCACGGTGGTCAGCGGCACCGCGAGTGTCAAGGCCATCGCGCCCAGCAGGGAGCGCAGAACCTCCGTGGCGACGAGGTCGCTGGAGAGGATCTGCAGGGCTGGGCGCTGCGCCGCCGTGATGAGCATCAGCAGGGGCAGGGCCGCGCCGGTATAGGTCAGCACGATGGTGTACACCATGGAGGCGATATGGTCGCGGCCCACTTTCATCGCTGAGGTAAAGAGCGTGCCGGGCCCCACCGTCGGATCAGCGGCGTGCAGCTCGCGCACGGTGGAGGCCTGCGCCACCGCGATATCGTTGAGGCTGCCGAGCGCACCGATGATAAACCCGCACAGCAGCACGCCCACGACGGAAACCCCCGGCATGTAGAGCAGCAACTTGAGGTTATCCTCCGAGCTGGAACCCGTCAGTGCCGTGCTGCTTATCGACGCCCACCCCAACGCCCCCGACAACGCCAGCGCCACCAATGCTCCTCCCAGGGCGGAGGCGGATTTCCAGTTCACGCCGTGCACGAGAGGAACGGCGAGGAAAAGGATGGCCGCGCAGGTAACAAGCGCCAGCGGTAGTGCCGAATGGCCCTCGATAAGGGAGGGGATGAGATAAAAGAAGACGATTGCCAAGCTGATTACAAGGCCCAATAGTGCGCGCAGTCCGTGCCAGGCGGCGAAGCCGACGATAACAAGGGCCGCGATAATAGCCCATAACGCAAGGTTTCCACTGCGCTGAAAATCAGCGAAGGCATAGGTGCCATCCGCGGAATAGGAAAGCACTATCTCATCGCCCTGGTTTAGGGTCGGGTCACTGGCCAAGCCGTGGAAGATGAGTTGGGTTTTGCGCCCCGTGTCCTCGCCGGAGGTCAGATCTATCAGTGCGCGGGTGCAGCCGGTGTCCTCGCTCGCGGCGGGAATCAGCGGGGCTTCGTCGAAAGCCCGGCCGGCATGGGGATCGCTGCAAAGATGATGATCGATGCGGTCGACGGTTCCGGTCACCTGTGGCTGATTGAGCGCATAGGTAGCGAAGAAATCGGCGCTGGTGTGCTCGGATGGCGGGGTGGTGGGGCGTAGTAGAAACAAACCCGCAAGCGTTATCAGGGCGGAGAGGCTAAGAAAACTGATGAGCCCAGTACGCCACGGATTCAGGTTAGTCATGCCTATCATTGTGAATGAGTTTCATTAAAAAGAAAACTAATGATGACGCGATCAACAAGTTATCCACAGGCTGGCGGCGGCGCCGTTGTGCGGTGCGGGTGGGGCGTTTAGCGTTGCTGGCATGAACCTTGTGGAAGCGCATCTTCGCAGCCAGGCGGCGGGCATCGAGCTCGTCGCCGGCGTTGCGGGGCTCAGCTTTGAGCAGCTGCGGGCATGGGGTCCGGAGTCTGCGGCACGCTCTCTGCTGGCGCTTTTCGACGTCTACTTTGCCTCCACCTCCTTCACCCGCAAACAGGCGCGTGCGGTTGCGGCCGCCCGTGCCAATGGGCACGACCTTCCCACGTTGCTTCTCATTGAACGCTTCGCGGGAAGGCTGAAGAAACAGCGCCAGGCGTGGGATCTGCGCATTGAGCTGTGCGGAATCACTGGCGATGAGAAGGCCGTGGCCCGCTATGCGCGCAAGCGCATTCGCGAGCTCAGCCCGCCGCCCACGCCGAAGCCGGGCGTGACAATTCGCCGTGGCAAGGAGCTATCCAAGCTCACGCTCACGGCCCCGGCGGCGCTCATCGAGGATTTGCGGCCCAATATCGATGAGGACGATCCTGTGGGTTCCTTCACGGCCGCGTTTCGCGAGGGCCGCCTCGCCCGCCCCGTGGCCCAGACCCTCGCCGTCATGGAGCTTCCCGAGTACGCCACAATCCTGGGTCGCCTCGGTGATCCGTCCACCCCGCGCCCCGACTCCGCCGCACCCGCTGCTGACGGCACGCCTCCTCTCCCGCCCGCCACCACAGCGCCGCCCACCCCGCGCCTTAATTCCACTGCCGCATCACCGTCTAATGTTTCTGACGAGTCTGCCAGCGATGAGGCCTCCGGCTACGCAGCCACAGCAACCAGCGACCGTGTGGCGCCGGATCTCGGGGACATCGTGATTCAGCTATCCAACGGCGCCAAGATCACGGGCAAAGAGCTCATCGAGCGCGAGCTCGCCGAAGAAGGCCTCGTCATGATTGTTGACCGCGTCAAAGGCCCCGTGGAACTCCACCGCACCCAGCGCGTCGCCTCGGAGAAGCAGCGCATCATGGCCTGCGGCGAGCAACCCACCTGCGCCTGGGATCGCTGCCTGTGCGGCGCCGATTATTCCCAGATACACCATATCACAGAATGGAGACACGGCGGCGAAACGAACCCCGAGAACCTCAGTCCGCTGTGCAAGTACCACAACGCCATCAATGGCCTCCCGGGCCGTGGCCGCATTGTGCGCGAAAACGGCAAGATTAAATGGGTACCGGCTGGGCCCCGCGATCCGCGGGAACCGGCCCACCCGCATCGCGCGCCGCGCGCCCAGCGCATCCGGGAGCATCGTGACGGCACCGCAAGCCAAAGCTGTACTGAGCCAAGCGCCCGCACACCCGCCGCGCCGCCGGCATCCACACCTTCCGAGCCGGGAAGCCCCGCTCCGCCCGACCGCTAGTGCTCGAGGCAAGGGGCCTCGCACGCTTTTGCGCTGAGCGCGCCCCTTTACGCCTGCCCGATCGTGGGAAGCCTGGCCGTCAGTAGCGTGCAGGGCTACTGGCGGTAGCTCACCAGGAAGTTGCCGAGCCGCTCGATCGCGTTCTCCAGCTGCGAAGCCCACGGCAGCGTGACCACGCGGAAGTGATCCGGCGTGGGCCAGTTAAAGCCGGTGCCCTGCACCATGAGGATTTTTTCGGCGCGCAGGATGTCGAGCATGAGCTTCGCGTCATCGTGAATCTCATACACGTCCGGATCCAGACGCGGGAAACAGTACAGCGCGCCCATCGGCTTCGTCACCGACACACCCGGAATCTCATTGAGCTTCTCGTAGGCAATATTGCGCTGCTTGAGCAAGCGACCACCCTCACCGGTGAGCTCATAAATCGACTGCCGCCCACCAAGTGCGACCTGAATCGCGTGCTGCGCCGGTACATTCGGGCACAGGCGCGTGCCCGCCAGCAAATCCAGGCCCTCAATGAAACCGCGGGCATGGGACTTCGGGCCCGTCAGCACCATCCAGCCCGCGCGGTAGCCGGCCACGCGGTAGGCCTTCGACAGGCCATTAAACGTGATCGTCAGCAAGTCCGGCGCCAGGGAGGCAATCGAAATGTGCTTCGCGCCGTCATAAAGAATGCGGTCATAAATCTCATCCGCCAGAATCAGCAGATTGTATTCGCGTGCTACCTCAACGATTTTCTGCAGCGTTTCACGCGAGTACACAGCACCCGTCGGGTTATTCGGATTAATGACCACAATTGCCTTGGTCTTCTCCGTTACTTTTGCGCGAATATCCTCAATGGACGGATTCCAATCATCCTCCTCATCGCACAAATAGTGCACGGGCGTGCCACCCGCCAGCGACGTCGCCGCCGTCCACAGGGGGTAGTCAGGGGCGGGGATGAGAACCTCATCGCCGTCGTCAAGCAGCGCTTGCGTGACCATCGAAATCAGTTCGGAGACGCCGTTTCCCAGGTACACGTCATTGACGTCGAAGCTGGGGAAATCCTCCAGCTCATAGCGCGTCACAATCGCGCGACGCGCCGGGATAATTCCCTTCGATGTGGAGTAGCCCTGGGAGGTCGGCAGCGCCGCAATCATGTCGCGCATGATGACGTCCGGCGCATCGAAACCAAACACTGCCGGGTTGCCGGTGTTGAGCTTCAAAATGCTGTGCCCGTCGAGCTCCATGCGCTCGGCCTCCGTGGAAACCTCGCCGCGAATATCGTAGGCAACGCCTTGTAGTTTGGTGGATTGATCAAAAATCCGGTTGTGTGTCATGCCGGATATGTTACTTCTGGTTCCACTGCTCCAGCTTGCGTTTGGCCAGATTCATCGCATCGCCGGTGATTTCGCTTGCTTGACGACGCCTCTCCGCCCACTGCGCCTGCTCCAACGCCCGCATCTGCGCGCGTTCCTCCGCGTCCGCGGCCTTGAGCTCGCGCATGCGCTGGCGCTCGATCTGGCGCGGCGACGGTCGGTGCCAGGATTCCGGGCCCACCTTGGCCACGTACAGCATGATCCACAGCGCAGGGATGAGGAAGAGCAAACCTGTTCCGATCAGCGCGGCGGTGACGCCGGACAGGGCACCGAAAGATGCAATCGAGCCAAACAACAACCCCAGCGTGCCCACCATGGCCGTGGCCAGTCGAGGCTTCTTCGTGGACTGGTAGGCGCGCTCCATCTCACCTTGGGAGTAAATCTTGAGCTCCGTGTTGGCCTTGGTGGGAATATCCATGAAGACGGCCGCCAGCTCGCGGCGAGTCGTCGCCTCCATTATCGCGTCGGTGCGCTCCTCAAACTCGTCCATCGATAGACGGCCTTCACCCAATGCCTGGGCGAGGTCGTTGACGGCGTTGGTCCGTTCGGCGTCGGAAAGCCGCATGCTGAAAGGATTAGTCACAATAGCCATCCTAACAGCCTATTTAGCTTGCTCCTTTTCGCGCACGAGGCCGGAGAGGAACGGGAAGATTGCGACGGTGAGGGCACCGCCGGCGATGAAGATCGAGGCCATTTCTGTATCGACGATGCCCGAACCCACCGCAAGCGTCATCACCGCCACGATGATGGGCAGGCCGGTTGCCGCATAGAGCGCCACTTGGAGGCGCTCGCGGGTGGTTTCGACGTCGGAGCCCGTGTGGTGGATATTTTCGCGCAGGAACACTGGCAGGCCGCGGGTCACCAGGATAAGAAGCGGGATGCCGAGGACCTTGAGGGGCTCGTCCACGATGACCTTCCAGTCGATCGCCATGCCGGAAACCACGAAGAAGACCGGGATGAGCATGGAATAAAACACCACGTCGAGGCGGTTCTCTAAGCCCTTATGGAACTCGTCGGGCACGATGCGGTTCAGGATGATGCCCGCTGCGAAGGCCCCCAGCACGATATCGAGCTCAAAGACGGCGGTGACCGCCATGAGGATGGCCAGAATCAAAATGATGAGGCGCATGATGGTCTGGTTCGTTGAACCCGCCCCAGAGATGAAGGCGTCCTTGAACCACGGCATGAGCGTCGTAATAGCAAAGGGCATGATGGCCACGGCGACCGCGATTGCGATGAAGGCCAGAAGAATCAACATCGTGGTCCACGTGGAGCGCGTTCCCAAAAGGAGCGCCATCGCGGTAATCGGCGCAACCTCACCGATGGCGCCGTGGATGACCACGGAATCGCCCACCCGCGTGCCAAGCAGCTTGTCCTGCTTGAGCATCGGCGTGATGGTGCCCAGTGCCGTCGACGTCAAAGCAATTGCCATGACGATGGCACCCGGGATGTCATCCATGAGGAAGTACGCGCCGACGCCACACACCACCATGCAGATGAGCCACGTGGACAGCCCCGTCGCGGCTTCCTTCGACTTCAGGCTGGCGAGGTCAATTTCAAAACCCGCAAGCAGGAACAGCGCGCCAACGCCAAGCTCCTTGAGCATTCCGATGCCGGGGTCTTCATGGGCCAGGCCCAACATCGATGGGCCGATGAGCATGCCGAAGAAAATGAGCAGCGCCACGGCCGGCATCTTCTTGCCTAGGGCATGGGATACCAACGGTGCCAACAGCGCCACCGCCATAATCCATGCGAAGGACACCAGCGAGTTGGTGTAGTTGGTCTCGCCCGAGGCGAGGACGTAGGTTACGTCAGTTTGCATGGGGTAGAGCGTACCTGTGGGGTATCAGGCACGCCTACCCCGTGCGTTGGTGGTGTGGCCGACGTCGCACTAGTCGCCCTTGCTTGCCGACGCCCCCGGAGTCTTCGGCGCCCCTGGCGCGTCTGGCACAGATGGTGCTTTCGGTGCGGCTGGTGCGCTTGGCGCTGCTGGAGCAGCCGGCGCACTGGGCGCAGCCGGCGCTGCGGGTGCCTGAGGTGCGCTGGGCGCGGCTGGAGCCTTTGGTGCCGCGGGTGCGCTGGGTGCCGCCGGTGGTGTCGGTGCGGACGGCGCGGCGGGAGCGCTTGGCGCAGTTGGGGGCGTCGGTGCCGAAGGAGTAGCCGGGGCACTAGGCGCTGCGGGTGCTTGCGGGGCGCTTGGTGCGGACGGCGCGGCGGGTGCGCTGGGGGCAGTTGGAGGTTTCGGTGCCGAAGGAGCAGCCGGGGCACTAGGCGCTGCGGGTGCTTGCGGGGCGCTTGGTGCGGACGGCGCAGCGGGAGCGCTGGGGGCAGCCGGAGCCGCCGGTGCAATCGGAGCGCCAGGGGAGGAAGGAACTGCTGGAGCAGTAGGCACGGTTGGCACGGACGGAGCTTGCGGCGCAGAGGGAGCGCTTGGTGCGGACGGCGCAGCGGTGGGGGCCTGCGGAGAGCTTGTCGGGGCAGATTGCGCCGCGGGTCCTTTCGGGGAAGGCGCGTCGGAATCTTCCACGGGCAGGCGGCGAGGCGTGTCGAGGAAGGCCTTTTCGCGCGGAGCGGGGAGGTTGCCGGAGGCGGCAATGGCGTCGCGCAGCATGAGTGCCACATCGCTGACCTGAGTCTGCGGCGCGATGGACTTCACGCCACCGGTGAGCATGACATTGCAGAACGGGCAGCCCGTCGCAATCTGCTCCGCACCGGTCGCCACGGCCTGCTCCGAGCGGAATTCATTAACTCGCTTGCCCTGGTTTTCTTCCATGAACATGCGCGCGCCACCGGCACCGCAACAGAAAGCCTCGTCGCGATTGTGGTCCATCTCCGCCAGCGACGCACCGGTCGCCTCCACGAGCTCACGTGGCGGGTCGAAGACCTTGTTGTGGCGGCCCAGGAAGCATGGGTCGTGGTAGGTCACCGGCTTGCGGTTCTCCGGGGAGCGCGGCACCGGGACCAGCAGCTTCTCCCGCACCAAACGGTTGAGCAGCTGCGTGTGGTGCAGCACGTCGAAGTGGCCGTCGAAGTCGGGGTACTCGTTGCGAATCGTGTTGAAGCAGTGCGGGCACGTCGTGATGATTTTGCGCTGGCCTTTGGGGACGCCGGCAAAGGCGTCGTTAAGCGTGGCGACGTTTTGCTCCGCCATCACCTGGAACAGGAACTCATTTCCGGCACGGCGCGCCGGGTCACCGGTGCAGGTCTCGCCCGTGGCCAGCACACCGAACTTCACGCCGGCGGTGTGCAGCATGTCCACCACGGCGCGCGTCGTGGCGCGGCCCTTGTCGTCGTAAGTACCCGCGCAACCGACCCAGAACAGGTACTCCAGGTCCGAAAAGTCTTCCGCGTCCTCACCGATGATCGGCACCTCGATGCCGTCGGCACGTGCCTCATCGATCCACGCGCGTCGCTCCGAGGCGTTGCGGCCCCACGGATTGCCCTTCGTCTCCATGTTCTTGAACAGCCCGGTCAGCTCCGACGGGAAGTCGGACTCCGCCAGCACCTTGAAGCGACGCAGGTCCGCCACGTGGTCGATGTGCTCGATATCCACCGGGCACTGGTCCACACACGCACCGCAGTTGGTGCAGGCCCACAGGACGTCATCATCAATCGTGCCCGCCATCGCCAGCACGTTGAGCCCCTCGTGCGGGTTGTAGTTATCCAGCGCGCCCTGGCGCAGGTCCATCATGAGCTTCTTCGGGCTCAGCGGCTTCTCGGTGTTCCATGCGGGGCAGAGGTCCTGGCAGCGGCCGCATTCGGTGCAGGAGGAGGCGTCGAGAAGCATCTTCCAGCTCCCCGGCTCAAGGTCCTCCAGGTCCGGCGTGGGCACAGCCCCCAGCGCCTTCTCACCGTCCGCGTTGCGCTGGAAGAAGATGTTAAAGAAGGCCATGAAACGGTGCCACATCACGCCCCATTGGAAATAGCGGGCGATGCACGCGATGAACACCAAGCCTGTCAGCAGCTTCACCAGGGCAAAGAATTGCACCATGCTTGGCGACGCCTGCATAACCCCCGCCACACGCATGGTCAAGAAATCAGCCCACGGCGAGCCTCCGCCATAGGTGGCGATGGCGGAGGCCTTGACGGCGAGCATGCCTAGGCCCTCGAGGAGCACGATGGCCTCCACCAGGTGCGCCGGGAAGACCTGCGAATTATAGAAACGGCTGCCGCGCTCGGTGTGGCCGAGCTTCAGGCGCACACCGATGAGGAAGCAGATTCCGAGCACGGTGCCGATGGCGAGGACCTCTTCGATGAAGTGGTACACCGGCCAGTCGCCCAGCCACGGCCAGCCTTTATCGGGCGCGAAGGTTTGGATATAGGCCTCGAACCACACGATGGCGCCGAAGAGGAAACCCACCATGACCAGCCAGTGCGCGGCGTTGACTAGCGGCCGGCCCTTGAAGTGGGTGTGGCCGAAGACTTCGATGAGCACGCGGCCGAGGCGCGCCAGGGGGCGGTCGGTACGGTTTAGCTGCGTGGGGCCGCCGGAGCGGATGAACCGAAACAGCGCCGTGAGGCGGTAGAAAAAGTACAGCCACACCGGGACCGATGCGGCGATGGCAACCCAGCCGAACATGCGCGCTCCTTTAATTGCTGCTGTGTGTGCCTCTTACCTTAAATCCTCGGCCCCAAAATCAGTGAGTCAGCATTCAGCTAGTGTTTTCGGAGGCCGAGAAATAAGCTGACGTGTATGGGAAGAATCAGTGCGCCGAAGGCGGCGGTGGGGCTTATCGCAGGTTTTGCGGCTTTCGGCGTGACGGGGTTTGCGGTGGCGCAAGGCGGTCTGACGGCGAACCTGGCGCTATCGGGAACGTTCTTCAACGTCAACATGCGGCACTTGGAGGGCGAGGCTTTCTCGCTCTTCGTGGATAGTGACAAGAAGGGTGAGGAGGACGTGCCGACGGCCCGGTTGAAGATGGAGCACGCGGTGGCCTCGGATCTTTGCCTTTACGTCACGACGGACCTGCCGGCGGTGGGGGAGGCCACGCTGGCGCTGAAGGCGAAGGGCGATAACAGCGTGGAGGCCACCGACTTGTTGGTTGGTGCGTCGGACATCGAGGGCTCGTTGGTCATGGAGGATGCGAACGTGGGCATCGATGCGCGCCAGCTGTCTACCACCGCGGATCCCGGAACGTGGGGCCTGTATGCAAAGAAGGTTTCGCTGACTGCCGACGACGTCCGCGCCACCTCCATCGGCGCCAAGACGCTGTCAGCACAGAACGTGGGTGTATCCGTGGAACGGGGCCGCGGAAATGGCTGCTGATCGGTTTAAGGCGTGGCGCGGTGGGCGGCCGTTCATCCCGGGCTTGCTGCTCATACTTTCGGGAATCGTCATCGCCACGCCCGCGTATTTCACCGTGCACATCTCGGACCTGCTGGTCATGATTTCCACGGTGTCGGGCGTGTCCACGCTGCTTATCGGGGCGCTGTTGGTCATGTTCGGCTTAGGAGCGTGGTTTCGCCCGGCCACCTCGACGTATCTGGGAGTGCTCGGCATCATCGTGGCCGTGATTGCGCTGCCTACCTCTAACTTGGGAGGCTTCCTTATCGGCACGCTGCTCGGCATCATTGGCGGCGCGCTCACCCTGGCGTGGGAGCCCACCGATGTTTAAGCACCGTCCTTCGCGCTCACGGAGCGTGTTGTTCGTGGCCGCCATGGTCGCTGCGGCGAGCGCGACGGGCGTGAGCGCGCAGGTCGCCCCGGCGCAGCCCTACTTTTCCACCGTGAAGGCGGACGAGGTCACGCTAACGGGAAACGTGAAAGCCACGCTGGGCACGATGCCCACCCGCGACGGCGAGGTGCGCGTTATCGAGCTCACCGGCGATCGCCTTGCCGTGCGCAACCTGGCCATCACCTTGCCCGGAAATGCCGGCGATGGCCTGCTCACCACCGGTGGTTCAGTAACCACCGTGGAGCCCGCGCGCATCGTGGCGACCTCGCTGACCGTCACGCCCACCGTCGAGGGTGCGCGCACCGTGCCCGTCACGGCGGATCTCACCGGCGGCGATATCAATGCCGTTCTCGATCAGCTCGGAATTCCCCCTGCTCCGGACGCCGAGCTTCCCGACGCCCTCATGGAGCACCTTTCCTTAAGCGACGTCACCCTCGAGTTGGCGAACCTCACGGGTGACACGTTCTCGGCCCCGAGGATGTCCGTGACCGTCGACTAGTCCTCGCGGAACTGGGACTGGTGGAGGCGCCAGTAGGCGCCGTGGGCGTCGAGAAGCTCGGCGTGGGTGCCCTGCTCCACGATGCGTCCTTCTTCCATGACGACGATGAGGTCGGCGTCACGAATCGTGGACAGGCGGTGCGCGATGATGAAGGAGGTGCGATCCGCGCGCAGCGCGTTCATGGCGTCCTGAACAAGCACCTCGGTGCGGGTATCCACGGAGGAGGTCGCCTCATCGAGGATGAGGAGCGCCGGCTGCGCCAGGAAGGCGCGCGCGATGGTGATGAGCTGGCGCTCGCCGGAGGAAATCGCGCCATTGTCCTGATCGATGACGGTGTCATAGCCCTCAGGCAGCGCGTGGACGAAGCGGTCCACGTAGGTGGCCTTGGCGGCGGCGATGACTTCCTCATCGGTGGCGTCGAGGCGGCCGTAGCGGATGTTGTCCATGATGGTGCCCTCGAAGACCACGGCGTCCTGCAGCACCATGCCCACCTGGGAGCGCAGCTCGTGGCGCGACATCTGCGCGGTGTCCACGCCATCGAGGCGGATGGTGCCGGAATCGATGTCGTAGAAGCGCATGATGAGGTTGACCAGCGTGGTCTTGCCGGCGCCCGTGGGGCCCACGATGGCCGCGGTCTGGCCCGGCTCCACGCGCAGGCTGAGGTCCTGGATGAGCGGCTTGTCGGGGGCATAAGAGAAGTCGACGTCCGTGAACTCCACGAGCCCCTTGGCACGCCCACCTAGCTGGGAGGTGGGCTCCTCAGCGGGCTCTTCCTCGGCGTCGAGGAACTCGAAGACACGCTCGGCCGAGGCTACGCCCGACTGCACCTGCTGCATCATGCCGCCCAGCTGGCCCAGGGGCTGGTTGAACTCGCGGGAGTACTGGATGAAGGCCTGCGCGCCACCCAACGTCAGCGAGCCGGAAGCCACCTTGAGCGCGCCCAGCACCGCGATGACCACGTAGGACAGATAAGAGATGAACTGCATGATCGGCATCATCATTCCGGCCAGGAACTGCGCCAGCGACGCGGAGCGGAACAGCTCCTCGTTGCGTTTATCAAAATCCTCCGTCATAGAATCGATGCGCCCGAAAACCGTGGCCAGGTCATGGCCGGAGAAGGCTTCCTCGACCTGCCCGTTGAGGTCACCGGTGGCCTTCCACTGCGCCTTGAACTGCTTTTGCGCGCGCGAGCCGACGACCCCGATGACCACCGCGGTTAGCGGCAGCGCCAGCAGCGCAACGAGGGCCAGCTGCCAGGACACAGTGAACATCATGACCGTGATTCCGATGACCATGAGCAGGTTATAAAACAGCTGCGAAATGGCCTGCTGCAGCGCCGTTTGGACGTTGTCGGCATCGTTGGTGGTGCGCGAAAGAAGGTCGCCGCGCGACTGCGTATCGAAGTAGTTCAGCGGCAGCCGGTTGATCTTCGCCTCGATGCGCTCGCGCAGATCGAAGACCACCTTCATCACCAGCGTGTTGAGCAGGTAGCCCTGCCACCACTGGAAGAGCGAGGACACCACGTACATCGCAATCACGATGCCGATGATCGTGCCCAGCTTGGAAAAATCAATGCCGAAGCCGGGGTTCAAGTCCATGGCGGAGGCCATGTCCGCGAACTTGTCCTGCCCGCCCGCGCGCAGAGCGGCGATGGCCTGCTCCTTGGTCATGCCGGCGGGCAGGTGGCGGGAAATGACACCGGAGAAGATGACGTCGGTGGCCTTGCCCATAACCTTGGGCGCGGCCACGGCGAGGAACACGCACACGAGGTTCATCGCGGCAATCGCGACAAGCTGCGCCTTGAATGGCGCGAGCAGACCAAAGAGACGCTTGGCGGAGGGCCAAAAATTCTTGGCCTTGCGCGGCGCGTTTTCGCCGGTCTTCTGCTCGATCTCGGCTTCTAACGTCGCGTTGTCTTGCTCAGTCATTTATGCCACCTCCTGGGATTCCACAATTTCGCGGTACGTCGTCGAGCTTTCCAGCAGCTCCTCGTGCGTGCCGCGGGCCACGACGCGCCCGGCGTCCATGACCAGAATCTGATCCGCATCCACGATCGAGCTCACGCGCTGCGCCACGATGATGGTCGTCGCCTTCGCGGTGTATTCCCGCATGGCGTCGCGTACCGCGGCATCCGTGAGCACGTCGAGCGCGGAGAAGGAATCATCAAAGAGGTACACCAGCGGCCGCGCCACCAGCATGCGTGCGATGGACAGGCGCTGGCGCTGGCCGCCGGAAACGTTGGTGCCGCCCTGGGAGATGTGCATGTCGAGGTCCTCGACGAAGTTTGCCTGGGCCACGCGCAGCGCTTCCCACAGCTCCTCGTCGGTGGCGTCCGGGGCGCCGAGGCGCAGGTTGGAGGCCACGGAACCGCTAAACAGGTACGGCTTCTGAGGCACGAGGCCCACGCGCTTGACGACGTCCCCTCGTGCCATATCGGCGATATTGGTGCCGTCGAGAAGCACGCGCCCCTTCGTCGGGAGGTAGAGGCGCGGGATCAGGGAGAGTGCGGTGGTTTTGCCGGAACCGGTCGCGCCGATGAGAGCGGTGGTGGTGCCGGGGGTGGCGGTGAAGGAGACGTTGTGAAGCACGGGCGCTTCGGCGCCGGCGTACTGGAACGTGACGTTGTCGAACTCGACCACGCCCTCGGAGCGCTCCGGGGTGAGCGGGGTAGCGGGCTCGACGATGGAGGGATCGTGCTCGAGGACGTCGGTGATGCGGCGCGCGCAAATGACGGCGCGGGGCAGCATCATGGCCATGAAGGTGCCCATCATGACGGCCGCGAGGATCTGTAGCAGGTATTGCAGGAAGGCGGTCAGGGAGCCGACTTCCACGAGGCCATCGTCGACGCGGTGGCCGCCGAACCACAGAACTGCGCCCGTGGCTACGTTCAGGATGACGGTGATGATGGGGAACATGAGGACGAACAGCTGGCCCACCTTGAGCGAGAGGTTGGTGATGTCGCGGTTGGCGGTGCGGAAACGCTCGGCTTCGTGCTCTTCGCGGGTAAAGGCGCGGACGACGCGAATACCGGCGATTTGCTCGCGCAGCGTGCCGTTCATGACGTCGAGCTTTTCCTGCCACGAGCGGAAGAGCGGCATGAGGCGCACGATGATGACGGAGATGGCGGCCAGCAGCACGATGACGGACACCGCGACGAGCCAGGACATTCCGGCGTCTTCGCGGATGGCCATGATGATGCCGCCGATGGACATAATGGGGGCGGCAACCATGAAGTTGAGCATCATCATGTAGACCATCTGGACCTGCTGGACATCGTTGGTGCCGCGGGTAATGAGGGTGGCGGTGCCGAAATTGCTCATGTCTTCGGCGGAGTAGCGGGTGACGCGGCGGAAGACTTCGGAGCGCAGGTCACGGCCGAGGCCCATCGCGGTGCGGGAGCCGAACCAGATAGCGGCGATGGCGGCGCTGACCTGGATGAAGGCCACGATGAGCATGATGCCGCCGGTGTGCCAGATGTAGTCGATGTCTACTTGGGCAACGCCCTTGTCGATGATCTTCGCGTTGAGCGAAGGAAGGTAAAGCGTTGCTGCGGTGGACAGTGCTTGGAGAAGCAGCACCGCGATGACGTAGCCGGTATACGGCTTCGAGCGGGATATGAGGATACGTAGGAGTTCCATAGACCAACGTTTCATGTGAGCGGCCTGGAAAGGCCAAAGGTCAATGACCGCGCAAGTCTATCCCCTAGTACGCGCGATCGCTAGCCCGGGCGCTAGCTCGCGCGTGGGGTGTGCAAGATGAATGACTCCGGTGGGGTTAGGCGCTCTACTGCGAGAGCGATCCGCTGCGTCGAAGTCTCTCCCACGCGCATGGCGTGGTGGAGGACTGCTCCTTCGTAGAGGGCATCAAGCCCCAGCGTGGTGGGTTCATCAAAATATGTGGACAGGACTTTTTGGCACGCCCGTGTCCACTCCAGAAGGATCATGCGGTGGCGCGGGCGGCGCAGCGACAACGAGTAAAGCTCGCTGCCCAGGATGATATCGGTGCGTGAACGGGCGGTAGCCGAGAGCATGTCCACAGTGGCGGCCCGTGCTTCTTCGAGGGTGGAGACGCCTTCATAGAATTCCCGAAACTCAGTCACCGAGCGGTGCGTGAAGTCCTGGAATGCGGCGTTGATGAGGCCGTCTTTATCGGTGAAATAGTAGGCAATGGAGCCGAGTGCCACGTGTGCCTCGGCGGCGACCGCCCGTAAAGATAGCCCGGCAACGCCTTCGCGAACGATGGTGTTAAGGGCCGCAGTCAGGATGAGTTCTCTGCGCTGTGGCTGTGCATCTTCTTTAGACATCGTGCTCCCTGTGTGTGACGGGCCTTCAGTCTAGTGCTCGTTTGCGCCGAGCGGCGAGGGTTTTATCGGGCCTGGCTGGGGGCCTTCTTCGTGAAAATCTTCCAGAGGCCAAGAAGCGCGACGACGGCCCATACTGTCTCAACAATGAACAGGCCTGGGTTAAAGGGAGAAATGGCGGTGTAGACGAATCCGGTCGCGCCGAGGAAATTAAGGGATTGGTACAGCGGGGAATCGGCTGTCAGGACGCGGAAGTTGAGCAGGCCGTAGGCCACGACGAACAGGATGCCGGCGATGATGCCGATTTCGAAAGCGAAGCTCATGGGGGTGATTCTTTCTGTCAAAATGGAGGCGGGTCGGGTGAGCCCTAGCTTTGGGCAGTGTTCTTCTTACGGTCTAGGTAGATGCGGATAATTCCATACAGACCGAAGAGGGACCAGATGAGTTCAGTGAAGAAGACGCCGGCGTTGAAGGGCGTGGCGGCTGAGGCGGCGAGGAAACCGGCGCCAATGAAGTTGAGGATTTGGTATGGGTAGTCATCAACCGTCCATTTCCCAAGGTTGAGCATTGCGAAGGCGAAAAGCAGTGCTACAGAGGCGATGAGTCCGAAAATGACCATGGCAGACATTTAAGAAGCATGTCCTTTCAAGAATGGTGTGGGTGGTACATCGATGCTTCTCCGGAGCGTGGCTACCCTTGAAGCGCGTAGCGAATTGAGCGCGAGGATGAGGGCAGAAATTAGCGTTGAGCTCGACATTGCCAAGTTAAACACCGCTTCATCGCGTGCGATAAATGGGACAAACGGACGGTTTCTGAACGCTTGTCTAAACCGCAGCTAGTAGACGTGGGCGCAATTTGAACAGTCGTCCATATTCGCTGTAACTCATGGTGTGGGGTTTACTGAGTTTCAGGGAGCTGAGAAGAGCTCCAGCCTGCCTCGAGCGTTGCCAATCTCCGGTAGGGCAGGCGTTGCCAGCAGGTGACGGTAGCGAGTCATCTGGACACGAGTGCCCAGCAATGGTCACGGGCGCAGCACGCCTGCGGACCGCAGCGGGCGCGATAGGAGAAGTAGCTCATGTCTGCCATACCTTCATCGGTTGACCCAAACCTTCATGACATCTCTTTGCACGTCAAGCCGGGCAAAGAGCGTGCACCGTTCTTCCGCTATATTCGCATCAACCTGCCAAAGCTAACCCGCGTCATGATAGTGGCCATCATGGCCCTACAAGGGGGATTGGCCTGGTACGTGGCGCGGGCCGAGTTTTCGATTTTTCCCGAGCAAGAGATTGTCCTCTATCTCCTCGTTGCATTGTGCGCCGTCGTTGTTGTTCTTGGTGCCGTGACGCCGTGGCGTGTGTGGGATTTCGGACTCATTCCCGCCGTGGGTTCACTGCTTCTGTTTTTCGGCGGTCTCGCCGGCACCCCGCCATGGGTATGGAACGGAGCCGATGTGTACCTCGCCGCCGCATGGAATACCACAGCACTGTGTGGTCTCGCCTACCTCGTCGTGTACTGGGCGCTGGACTATGGCGTGCTCGTTGCTTATCCCGACGATCAAGGTTTTGAGGACTAATCATGTTGACTGAATTTCCCGTTTGGCTACGTATCGAACATTTTGTCAATATCCTCTTTGTCACGCTGTTCATCCGTAGCGGTATCGAAATCCTAGGCACGTTCCCTAAGCTGCATCGTTCGATTCACACGCCCCTAGGCAAACAATGGGCGCAGTTTTCTATCAAACAAAAGCGCAAGCGCAAGTACTTCCCAGTCTCCGGCGAATACGAAAACTACAGTCCAATCGTTTCCCTTCCAGGCTATGGTGCCTTGGGGCAAGGCCGCTATTGGCACTTCATCTCAGTGATGGGGTGGATGCTCCTACTGGTTATCTACTGGGGGCTCTTGCTGGCTACCGGCCAGTGGCGCCGCTACTGGCCCGAAAGCTGGGGAGTCTTTGCCCAAGCATGGGATGATCTAGTCCACTACCTTGGCTTCCAAATCCCCGGCGCGATGGACGGCTACCCGTTCAATGCAATCCAACAGCTGTCTTATGGCTTTGTTGTCCTCATCTTGCCAATGTGGATGATCCTCACTGGCATGTTCCAGTCGCCCGCTATCAATAACCACTTCCCGCGGATTTCCAAGGCGATGGGAGGCCGTCAGGTCATCCGCACCCTGCACTTTTGGGGCCTTGTGGCCTACCTTGTCTTCATCGTTATTCACGTGGGTATGGTGATCATGCATGGATACGGTCACGAGGTGTCCAAGATGGTCTTTGGGCATGCCGATAAGCCGGTGGCCGGCGGCATCATTTTCACCATGGGCATAATGCTTATTGTCTTTGTCCACATTTGGGCTACGAAGACCTCCCTTAAGCGCCCGATGGCAGTTGCCGCGTTGCATAACGCCGTGGTGCGCCCCTTCACCCGTTTCCTGCGCTCGAAGGTTCCTTCGCGCCAACGCGGGGTGTATGCCGATTCAGAGGTCACCAAGGCACCGCATCACCGGGCCTCGGGCATGCCACCCGGTACCGAGGAATACATGGCGCTCCTTTGTAATGGATTTGAAAAGGACTACGTGCTGGAGATTGGTGGGTTCGTCGAAAAGCCCATGCGTCTGACGTTGGAGGACCTACGCCGGCTTTCGGCTGGGTATTCCCAAAATACGGTGCACCATTGCGTTCAAGGATTTACCTCTGTCGGAAAGTGGGAAGGCGTTCCGTTGGCGCAGCTCTTGGATTTAGTCAAGCCACTGGACGGGGCTTCCGACGTCGTCGTGCACAGTTTCCAGAACATGACTCGCGACGACGATAACTACAACGGTTCGTACTACTACGAGTCCATGCCCATGGAGGAGGCCCGTCAGCCGGAAACGCTCATCGCAATTGGTTATGACGGCGGCGAGATTCCCATCAAGAACGGTGCGCCCATGCGCTTGCGACTGGAGACCTCCACCGGTTTCCGCTCTGCGAAGTGGCTTGACCGCATCGAAGTTGTCAATCGTTTCGACATTGTGGGCAACGGGCGCGGTGGCTTTTTCGAAGACACCGACAGCTACGACCGCCTACAAATGCTTTAGGAGTACGCCATGTCACGAGCACTCTATGAGGATCTTTACTTAAGCCCCGAACAGGTTGCGCGAGTGCGCAGCTACATCCGCCAGGTGGACTTCCACCTGCCAGGAGCGTCCAGCGCAGACTTTTCCATCAATCCACACGCTCGCTACCTGGGATACATGTTCCAACAGGAAGATTTGGAATCCTATGGCGTGGGTTTGGAATGCACCGCACCGGGAATGGAACACCAGCGCACGTTTATCAGAATGTCGCGCGGTCAGTTGTTGGGGCACGAGGATGCGCCTACTCTGCCGGTCAACGATCCCGTTATGGCAGCAGACGCCATGACGTTGCATCGCTTCTACGATAAAGAGCGCCGCCCGTTGCGCCATGGCGAGGAAACCTATTCCTCCGATGAGGGCGCTCCCGGCGCAGACATGGATTTGTCCATGGTTGAACAACAACTGCGCGATATCATGGCGTTTCACAATGGCGAACCGGTGCCAGGAAACCAGGAGATCTTGGATCTGCGCGTCTACTGGGGAACGCTTTTGGCAGGGCGCTACCCACGCTTGAAGTATTTGGAGAAAGCCGGACAGCTGTCAGCGCTGCAAGCTGACAGGTTGGGTGCGGTAGAGGCCGAGATCAACTCGGTCGAGGGGATCCTGCGTTCCCTAGGCTTAGCTACCCTCGAGGATCTCAACAAGCCAAAGCGCGAGGACGGTTAAAAGCAGACCGGGGCGCGCTGGGCCCGCGCCGTGACGGCGGCCCAGTCCTCGACGTCGTCGGTGGGCTGGCACAGGCCCTCCCACGTGGTGATGGCCACGCCGCGGGCCATGAGTTCCAAAAGAACAAGGTGGCGGTCGCCGGAGGCGGAGAGCTGGTTGAGGTCCGCGTGGGAAATATCGGCTCCGACGCGGACGTTGCCGATGAGCCGCAGCCGCGGCGTTGTCCCCTTTGGGCACGGCTCAGCAACGGATTCCGCGCCGGCGAGCCCAGCGAAGCGGCGCAGCAAACCGAAGGGCGCGGGGCGCTCGCAGTAGAGGTCCACGCACAGCCCGGCCCTGATGAGCCGTTCGGCGGTGGAGAGCGCGGCGGGGCTGTCCCCGACAATTGCGACACGCTGCATGAGAACCCCTTCAGTTCGGTAGGAATAGACTGTCTAGTCTGTAAATCTAGTCCGCTCGGTTCATTCTATCTAATTTTTATTCTCCCTAGTACCCAAGCTCACAGCCCCCGCGCCCCACTGTGGGGCTGCGCACACGTCCGCCTCCCTTTAATGTGAGGTGTCATGACCGAACCGATAAACCTGCTGGACCGCGGCGACTACCGCGATCCCAGCATTAGCCCCGAAGGCACCCGCGACACCGCGCCGCTCGAGCTTGCCGTGGCCGAGCGCAACCAGGAACTCGTCGAGGAGTGGGCCGACAAGCTTTATGACGCCTCCGCCGAGACCATCACCGAATGGGCCGCCGAGCACGCACCCGGCCGCCTCGCCGTCACGATGTCCATGGAAAACACCGTGCTCGCCGAGCTCGCGCACCAAGCGCACCTCGACGCCGACCTCCTCTTCATCGACACCGGCTGGCACTTTCCGGAGACGTTGGAGGTGGCGGGGGACGTCGCCAAGCGCTATGCGGACCTGCCGCTGGTGCGCGTCCTGCCTATCTTGAGCCCCGAGGAGCAGGACAAGATTTATGGCCCGCGCCTGTACGCGCGCGATGTCGCGGCCTATAACCGCATGCGCAAGGTGGAGCCGCTCAACATGGCTATGGACCCGTATGTCGGGTGGGTCACCGGCCTGCGCCGCGCCGATTCCGAGCACCGCGCCACCGCCCCGGCGCTGAGTCTGGACCGCACGGGGCGGCTGAAGATTTCCCCGATTATTACGTGGGACCTCGATGACACCGACGCCTACATCAAGGAACACGACCTCATCATCCACCCCCTCACCCTCCAGGGGTACCGCTCTATCGGCTGCGCGCCGTTGACCTTCCCGGTAGGCGAGGGCGAGGATGCGCGCTCCGGGCGCGTTTTCACTGACGGCAAGACAGAATGCGGGTTGCACGACTAATGACTCTTTCACCACACCTTAAAGACTTAGAGAACGAATCCCTTCACATCCTGCGCGAAGTCGCCGGGCAATTCGACAAGGTAGGCCTGCTCTTTTCCGGCGGCAAGGACTCCGTCGTCGTCTTCGAGCTCGCCCGCCGCGCCTTTGCGCCGGCCACAGTGCCCTTCGAGCTCATCCACGTCGATACCGGGCACAACTTCCCGGAGGTCATCGACTTCCGCGATCAGCTCGTCGCCGAGACCGGCGCGCGCCTGCACGTCGCTCACGTCCAGGATTGGATCGACCGCGGCGACCTCCAGGAGCGCCCCGATGGCACTCGCAACCCGCTGCAGTCCGTGCCGCTGGTGGAGACAATCGCCGAGCGCGGTTACGACGCCGTCCTGGGTGGTGCCCGCCGCGACGAGGAACGCGCCCGCGCCAAGGAGCGCATCTTCTCCATCCGCGATTCCTTCGGCGGCTGGGACCCGCGCCGCCAGCGCCCGGAGCTGTGGGACCTCTACAACGGTGGCAAGATGGCCGGCGAAAACGTCCGCGTCTTCCCCATCTCCAACTGGACCGAATCCGATATTTGGGAGTACATCGGCGCGCGCAATCTGCAGCTTCCCTCCATCTACTACTCGCACCAGCGCGAGGTGTTTAACCGCAACGGCATGTGGCTGACCCCGGGCGAGTGGGGCGGCCCGCGCGAGGATGAACCGTTGGAGACCCGCACCGTGCGCTACCGCACCGTGGGCGATATGTCCTGCACCGGTGCTGTGGAATCCACCGCCGCCTCCCCCGATGAGGTGCTCGCGGAAATCTCCATTTCCACCCTGTCCGAGCGCGGCGCCACCCGCGCCGATGACAAACTGTCCGAGTCCGCCATGGAGGACCGCAAGAAGGAAGGCTACTTCTGATGACGACTACCCTCGCACCGAATGTCGGCGCGCTCAAACAGCGCGATACCCTGCGCCTGTGCACCGCCGGTTCCGTCGATGACGGCAAGTCCACCTTCGTGGGCCGCCTGCTCTACGACACCAAGTCCGTGCTGGCGGACCAGGTGGAGTCCATGGAGCGTTCCTCTGCCGACCGCGGCTTCGACGGCATGGACCTCTCACTGCTTGTCGACGGCCTCCGCGCCGAACGCGAGCAAGGCATCACCATCGACGTGGCCTACCGCTACTTTGCCACCGATAAGCGCACCTTCATCCTCGCCGATACCCCGGGCCACGTGCAGTACACGCGCAACACGGTCACCGGCATGTCCACCTCCCAGGTGGTGGTGCTGCTTGTCGACGCCCGCAATGGCGTCGTCGAACAAACCCGCCGACACCTCAACGTGGCCGCACTCCTGGGCGTGCGCCACGTGATCCTGGGCGTGAACAAGATCGACCTGGTGGACTACGACGAGGCCACCTTCCGTGCGATCGAGACTGAGTTCAACGAGGTCGCCGCGCGCTTGGGTATCACCGATTCGGTGGCCATCCCGATTTCCGCGCTCAAGGGCGATAACGTGGTGGAACGCTCTACCACCATGGACTGGTATGAGGGTCCGACGGTCCTCGAAACGCTAGAGACCGTCCCCGTGGCCACCGGCCGCGCCGACGATCTGGACATGCGTTTCCCCATCCAGTACGTCATCCGCGAGCACGCCTCCGACTACCGCGGCTATGCCGGCCGCGTGAAGGCCGGGCACGTGGCGGTGGGGGATGAGGTGACGCTGCCGGGCGGGCGGACCTCGACGGTCACCGCGATTGATACCACCGACGGCCCGCTTGGCTTCGATGAGGCGGCGCGCGCCGGGGATTCCGTGGTACTTAGGCTGGCCGATGACATCGACTTGGCCCGCGGCGACCTCATCGCCGGTTCGCAGCGCCCGGAGGAGGTGCGCGAATTCGCCGCCACCGCGGTGGTCCTCACGGACAAGGAGCTGCGCGCGGGACAGATGGTGAAGCTGCGCTATGGCACAGCATTGGTCAAGGCGCGCGTGGCATCGGTGGACCGCATCCTCGACCTGGATGGCGTGGCGGACGTTGAGGCTCCGGAGTCCGCGGCACTCAATGACATCGCCTACATCACCGTCCAAACGCAGGCGGAGCTTCCCGTCGAGGACTATGCCGCCCGCGGCGCGGTGGGCAATTTCCTGCTCATCGATCAGTCCAGCGGCAACACGTTGGCAGCAGGATTTGTGGGCCAGCGCCTGCGCTAACCCGCGAGTTTAGGCCGTGGCGTTCTTCTCGGCCTGCTTGCGGCCCAAGGTCTTGCGCAGGGACCAGATGAACTCCGCGATCATCAGGTAGACCGGGGTGCCGCCGGCGACCATGAAGAAGAAGGCGCCGGCGGAGCTGGCCTCGTCGACGTAGTCATCAGCGCCGTAGAGGAGTTCAACGCCGCTGGCGTTGCCGACCTCCGCGAGGGCGCCGAGGCCGCGAATCGTGGAGATGATCCACATGAAGGCCAGCAGGCCCCACACGATGCACCACTGGATCGACTGCGCGCGCTGGCGGGAGGGCTCCACGGCGAAGGAGAAGTTGCTCAGGTCAACGTTGAAGTTGGAGGAACCTGAAGCCTGAGCGGTCGACGGCTGGGGCATGAGCTGCACTCCGGATCCAGACGTGGCGATCTCGCGGATGCGGGCGACGTCTACCTCGGGGCCGAAGGGATCCGCGATAGCTCGGTCATACTGCTCGCGGCGGTCCTGGCGGGAAAAGATGCTGTGGGCGGTGGAGAGTTCGTCGTAAAGCGCTGCGTTGGACGGGTCAGTCGCGGCGAGGCGGCGCTCGATATCCGAGGTCAGGGTCGCGGAATCAGCGGAAGGGTCAAGGTTGAGGGAGTTATAGAGGTTGTAGTGTGCCACGAGGCGAAAAGTCCTTTCGAGGGGTTAGCAGGGATCGCTGAAATCTGCATTGTTATTGAGCGAACGGGCGTTGCCACCGTATCGCGCCTTGAGCTTACAGACCTCATCCACGCTGTGTCCGGCGTCGTAGTAGGCCGCATAGACCTGCTTGCCTTCGTGTTCCGAACGCAGCGAGCTGCATGCTGTTCCCGGCATGATCTTGGCCCCGGCGTAGTGGGCCTCCACGCGGTCGATTTCGGATTGCGGGGACTCGCCATAAGGGACGAGGAGGGAGTCCACGATGAGGATGTAGCGGCCATCGCAGGTCTCTTGCGCTTGTGTGCTCTCAGCGCTGTCCTCAGTGCTCTGCTCGCAGAGGGGGATGTCATCCGTGATTTGCTTCGGGACATTGTTGGCACTGAGGCGGTTGGAATCCCAGCATTTGATCGTCGTTGAGTCAACGAGGCCGTCGTTTTTATAGGAAACCCATTCTCCGCCGCCCCAGGAATAGAGATAAAAAGAGGAGCTGTTTTCTGAGGCGAGGTAGAGCCAGTCGTCATTGCAAAACAGCGTCATCGGGCGGGGAATATCGTTCCTGGTCTTTTCAGCTGCTGTACCGCACCTGTCTGCCTTCTGAGGTGTGGCTTTAGACGTCACGGGTTTCGCAGTGCTCGTCTTAACGCTGGTAGTGCGGGTTTCACTGCTTGTTGTGGTGGCCTCAGCATTTGTTGTGCTGGTGCTCGGGGCCACCTGCGTAAAGAGGGCCTCCTGCTCTGTGGTTTCAGAAGAGGAGCGCGACATTAACAGCCACGTGACACCAGCAATGATCGCAAGGAGTACGACGACGGCGATGATCACAATGCTTCCCGAGCGTGCAGGACGTTCCGGGCCCTCGTTGCTTGGCGGGGGCCAAGGGTGGCTATTGGTCACGCAGGAAACTCCTTAAAACGGGGGCGGATGACAGCAGCTTCCACAGGAAGCCGTGTCACACTATAGCCGTATTTACCCTCACAATAAGGGGTTTAATTCGGTGGGACGTCGCCGCTCATGACTGTTTTCTGCTGGTCTTCGTCCCAACGGAATCCGGCATGCGTTTCGCCGGTGCACCCGGCGGTGGTTTCGCCCTCGCGGGCCCAGTGGTAGGTCACGGCGATCTCAGCGTCATTCACTCGCTCGACGGTGGGGAAGAAACCATAAGGCTCGAAGGTGGCGGTGCCAAGGTATTCGCCTTTGTGGAAGAGCATGATGTGGTGTGGCGAGGAGGCCGTGGCACCCTCGATGGTGATAATTTGCCAGCTCAAATCCGCGCAAGGGTCGAACCCTGAGGAGGAGGATAGTTGCCAGCCAAAGTCATTCCACGGCGCGATGCTGCCAATGCCTGATTGATAGGCCTCGTCGGCGTCAATATCCTCGCAGGACTCCGACTTGTCCGCGCTCTGGGTAGGGGAAGGTGCCTCGCTGCTCGTCGGCTCAGGGCTTATCTCCTCTTCCGTGGTGTTCTCGGTGGCAACGTTCGCCGAGCTGTTGTGGACCGCACTGAACATAGGGGTCTCTGCCTCGTCCTGATGGCTTTGCGCACAAGCAGCGAGTGGGAGGCAGATGAGGACAGTGCCCACGAGGGCAGACCTGTGCATTAGTGTTCCTTCCATAAAAAGTGCGCCTCGTGTGAGGCGCACGATTGGTTTTATCTTAGCGAGGAGGAACGTCACTGCTCATGACGACTTTGTTATGGGCGGCGTCCCAGCGGAAGTTCGCTTCCGTGGTGTCCGTCGGAGCGGCATTGGCGTCGTCTTCTTGCGGCCAGTGGTAGGTCACGGAAATCTCACTGCCATTGACCTGCTCGACGCTGGGGAAGAAGGCGTAGGGCTCGGTGGTGGCGGTGCCGATGTACTCGCCGTAGTGGAAGAGCATGATGTGGTGCGGCGAGGAGGCCGTTGCGCCTTCGACGGAAATGGTCTGCCAACTTAAGCTCGCGCACGGATCGAAGTGGGCGGAATCAACCAGTGCCCAATCATGTCCATTCCACTGGGGAACCTGGGCGATGTTGTCGGCGAAAGCGGCGTGGGCATTTCCTGCCTCGCAGACTTCGGCGACGGGGCTGGCCTGAACCTCTTCTGGGCTGCTGCATGCAATGAGGGGGAAGCAAAGTAGTGCGGCTCCGGCGAAAACTCGTGGTGTGAACATTGTGTTCTCCTTTCTGAGGTCTCGGTGTGGTTCCAGACCCTACAAAGGCCGCAGAGACCCCGGCCAGAGTTACGGAGAGCATTCCTCGGGTCAGCGGGTAGTCTCTCAGGCATGGAGAATCTGTCTGGTCGTACACTGTTCGTCGCCGCCGTGGATGCCGAAGCCACGCATGTTCCTGAGGGAGCGCCGCTGCTCATCACGGGTATTGGTACGGTTCCCGCCGCCATCGAGCTGACAACGGTGCTGGCGTCGGCAGAGGTGCTGCCGGAGCGTGTCATCAACATCGGTACTGCGGGCGCGCTTCGCGACGATCTCTCAGGCGTCTTCGAGATCTCCCACGTGCGCAAGCACGACTTTCACCTGGAGGTGCTCAGCGATGTCTCCCGCTACCTGCTCCCCGAGGTCATCGAGCTAGAGACCTCCGGCAAGCTGCCGACCGCCACGCTTGCCACGGGTGACGCCTTTATTTCGGATACCCCGACCCGCACGCGCCTTGCCCAGGATTCTGCGCTGTGCGATATGGAGGGCTACGCCATCGCTGCGGTGTGCCGAAAGTTTGGTGTGCCGTGCACGCTTCTCAAGCAGGTTTCGGACACCGCTAACGAAGAATCCTATGGCTCGTGGGCCTCGGTGCTCGACCACGCGGCGGAGGAGTTGGCCGCCGCCTTCGGCACGGTGTCCGCGGATTAGACCCCACATACGGAAAGTGCCCTAGTTGCCAAAACCATCGCTCCCGCCGCGGGTGGTGGGGGAGAAGTTTGGCAACTAGGGCAGTTGCACGGCCAGGGCTAGAGCCATGCACCGGTTGTGTGGCTAGCGGGCGCCGCTGGCCTCTAGGTTCTCGTAGAGCTCCATGACGTCCTCATGGCCCTCCGCCGTGGAAATCTTAATGTTTTTAGCTTCGATTTCGCCGGCACGCAGGCTGGCCATCTCCTGGTGGTAGCGGAAGACCACGGCAATGGTGGCAGCCACCGGCACAGCCAGGAAGGCGCCGATGATGCCGGCCAAGGCGGAGCCGACCGTGACGGAGAGCAGCACCATTGCCGCGTGCAGGCCCATGGCCTTGGATTGCAGCATCGGCTGGAGGACGTTGCCCTCCACCTGCTGGACGATGATGATGAGAGCCAAGGCGAGCAAGGCCTTCGTCAGCCCATCGGAGACCAGCGCGATGATGACGGCCAAAGCGCCCGCAGTGACAGCGCCAATGACCGGGATGAAGCTGGCGAAGAACGTAACTACGCCGATGACAAGGGCCAGCGGTACCTGGAGAACCCAGAGGCCGAGGCCGATGAGGATGCCGTCGACGGCCGCGACGGCTGCTTGCGCCTGAATGAAGCCAGATAACGTGTTCCACACGCGAGTCAGCAGCTCGGTGGCGTGCCAGCCGGCGGAGTAGCCGGTGTAGGTGCGCAGCCACGGCAGGAATTTATCGCCGTCCTTGAGGATGAAGAAGGCTACGAAGAGCATGATGGCGAGCGCCATGGCGATGGAGCTGGCCATCGATACACCGGAAATCACCCCGGTGGCGATGTTGGAAGCTTGGCCCTTGATGAAGGTCATGGCGTCATCAAGTACTTCCTGGACTTTCGCGGCATCAATATCGAAAGGTAGGTCCTTGGCCATATCGACGAGCTTGTTCAAGCCGCCTTCAGCCTGATTGACCAAGGACGCGCCCTGAGAGGAGACGACCGGGGCCATCGCCGCGAAGACGCCGCCGATGATGGCCAAAAAGCCCAGCAGCGTGGTGATGGAGGCCAGCGCGCGGGGGAATTTGTGCGCGCGCAACCAGTTGGTCACGGGGAAGAGCACCGTGCACACCAAAATGGCCAGGATGACCGGCAGCAGGCCCACCCAGATGAACTTCAGCAGGTAGCCGGCCAGGCCGACGCCCGCCACCACGATGATGAAGATCAAGCACACCTTGGCCAAGGAGATGGCATCGCGCCCGAGGACGCGAGACTTGTCATCGGTCTTCGACACCGGGAGGGTAGCTTCTTCATTAATGGGCTCCGCGGCGGCAGAAGCCGCCGCGCCAGAGGCCGTGGAGGACGTGCCCGAGCGGGCACCGTCATCATTGTTGTTTGTCATGCGCTCCATCTTCTCATATGAGCGCAGAAAACGAACTATGCGCGGATGCTGCTTACCTGGCGGATGATGCCGAAGCGGTGCATCGTTACCGAGACTGCCTGCTCGAGGAGGAAGGGCAGAAGCTCGCGGCGGCCATCAGCCAGCACTGGCTGATCCAAGACCACGGAGTTGGATTCCACCGCCGCCTCAAAGACGCCCTCCTCGACAGAGCCCACAGCGCGCACGCGGCCAGATTCCAGCCCTGCGACCTCGCGGGCGAAGGCACCCGCAGACACGCTGTCAACCTTAAAGCCCAGCTCACGCAGTTCCGCGGCCTTTTCCGGGGCGGCGCTGAAGCGCACCGGGGAGCCGGTGCGGGTTGCGGCGAGGGCGAGACGGGAGACATCGCGAAGCGCGGCATCGGAACCAATGCGCACCTGCAGCGGGGTGAGCACAGGGCGGTAGCGGAAGACGTTGGCCTCGCAGACCAGGCCTGCGCGGTCGTGCTGGCGGCCAAACTCCTGCTGCCATGCCAGCTCGTCGAGCTCTGCTGCGCGCCACAGCCAAGCGGTATCCTCCTCCGAGAAGCCCAGATCGCCGAAGGCACGCAGCTGGGCCGCCACCGGCTGGGAGATATCCACGTCGAAGGGGCGCAGCGGGCCCTCGGACCAGGTGCCGAACTGTGCGACGTAGTTCGGGCCGCCGGCCTTCGCACCGGGGCCCATGACGGACTGCTTCCAGCCGCCGAAGGACTGGCGCTGCACAATCGCGCCGGTAATGCCGCGGTTGACATAGGCATTGCCCACCTCGACGCGCTCGAGCCAGTAGTCAATCTCATCGTTATCCAGCGTGTGGATGCCGCCGGTCAGGCCATAACCGGTGGAGTTCTGCCACTCGATGGCCTCCTCCAGGGTTTCCGCGTGCATGATGCCAAGCACCGGGCCGAAGCACTCGTTGACGTGGAACCAGGAACCGGGGCGCACGTTATCGCGGATACCCGGCGACCACAGGGTGCCTTCCTCGTTGAGCTTCTCCGGCTTTACCAGCCACTTTTCACCCGGCTCCAGCTGGGTGAGGCCGCGCAGCAGCTTCTCGCCCGGGGCCTCGGCCAGGCCGTTCATCGTCGTGGTGATCTCATAGCCGGGGCCGGGGATGAGGGTCTTGACGGCGTCGACAAGCTGCGAGCGCAGGCGCTGCGACTCGCCGGCCGCACCGACGAAGATGACCAGGGAGGACGCGGAGCACTTCTGGCCGGAGTGGCCGAAGGCGGAGAGGTAGAGGTCCTGAATAGCCAGGTCCGGGTCCGCGGACGGGGTGATGATGAGCGCGTTCTTGCCGGAGGTCTCCGCCATGATGTTGAGCTCTGGCTTCCAGGAACGGAAGAGCTTGCCGGTATCGGAAGCACCGGTGAGGATGACGGCGTCGACATCGTCGTGGGAGATGAGCGCGCGGCCGGCGTCACCCTCATCGGTGAAGACGAGCTGGACCAGATCCGGGTCGAGGCCCTGTGCCTCCAAACCAGCGCGGAAGGCTTCCACGACGAGCTTCGCGCAGTGCACGACCTGCGGCGCCGGCTTGATGATGACGGCCGAACCCGCAGCGAGCGCTGCCGCAATGCCGCCGGTGGGAATGGCCACCGGGAAGTTCCACGGCGGGGTCACCACGGTCACGCGGTGGGGCGTGAACTCGGCGGCGTAGCTCTCCAGCAGGCGCGCGGACTGTGCGTAGTAGGTGCAGAAGTCGATGGCCTCGGAGATTTCCGGGTCGGTCTGCGTGACAGTCTTGTTGGCCTCATAGGCGGCCACGGAGATGAACTCGCCGCGGCGGTTGGCCAGCTCATCGGCCACGGCCTCAAGTGCGCGGGCGCGGTCCTCGGCAGGGCGCGCACCCCACTCGGCGCCGAGCTCGGCGGCGCGGGCCACGTGCTTGTCGACGACCCCCGCATCCGTCACCTCCTCCACGCCATGCTCACCCGGGTCGGTGGCCAGGGCCTTGAGCGCCCACTCGCGGTTGGCCTCTAGGGCCGGGTCGGTGTCGGGCTCGTTGGCGAAGCGTCCGGTGCGCGGTGCCTGGCGGCCGGCTGCTTGCTCGGCTTCCTCCAGGCGGTTTTGGGTGCGGCGCGGGCCAGCGAAGGTATCCCAGCGCTGGTCGACGGCCTCGCGGAAGACCTCCTCTTGGTCCTTCAGTGCTTGTTCCTCCGGCGCGAAGAGGGCGTAGAGGAAGTTCTGCGGTGCAGAGTTCTCCTCCAAGCGGCGCACCAGGTAGGAGACGGCGACATCGAAGTCCTCCGCGTGCACCACCGGGGTGTAGAGGATCTGGCGGCCCTCGAAGGCCTCGCGGACCGCGGCCTGCTGGGCGGGGGACATGCCCTGGAGCATCTCGGAATCCATCATGCGCATAACGCCGCGCTTGGTGCCCAGCTTGTAGGCGAATGCTGCGGTGTAGAGGTTGTGGGTGGCCACGCCGATGCGCACACAATCGGCGAATTCGGGGCGCAGGATGTAGTCGAGCAGGCGGTAGTAGTTGGCGTCCACCTCATCCTTGGTGGAATAGGGCGCTGCCGGCCAACCGTGGATTTCACCCTGGACGTGCTCCATGGAGAGGTTTGCGCCCTTGACGATGCGAATCTTGATGTGGGAGCCGCCCTCGGCCACGCGCTGCTTGGCGAATTCGGCCAGGTGCGCCAGGGCGTCGAAGGTATCCGGCAGGTAAGCCTGCAGGACGATGCCTGCCTCGAGGTTGGTGAACTCCGGCTCGCTGAGCAGCTCGGTGAACAAGCGCACGGTGAGGTGGAGGTCGTGGTATTCCTCCATGTCCAGGTTGATGAAGACCTTATCGGGGCGGCGCGCGGCGGCCTCGTAGAGCGGGCGCAGGCGTTCCTTGAGACGGACCAGGGAGCCCTCGATATCCCACGGGTTGAGCTGGGCCACCATGGAGGAGGCCTTGACGGAGACGTAGGTCACGCGCGGGTTATTGATGAGCTTGAGGGTGCGCTCGGCGCGGGAGCGCGCTTCGTCGTCGCCCAGCACGGCCTCACCGAGGAGGTTGAGGTTGAGCTGCTCGCCTGACTCGGCGGCCTTGTCCAAGGTCTTGTTCAGTGCATCGCTCTCGGCGTCGAGGACCAGGTGGCCGACCATCTGGCGCATGCGCATGCGCGCCAGCGGCATGACCAGGTTGGGCAGGATGGGCCCGAAGAAGCCACCCAGGCCCACCAGCGAGCCGTTGATGAGGCCGAGGAAGGACGCGTCATAGGTGGTGGTGACAGACTTCAGCGCGTGGGCGGCTACCTTGTCATCCTCGGGGCGCATGACGCGGTCCACGAAGTCCATGGTGAAGGCCACCCCGTCCGGGTTGCGCAATAAGTCTGCGAGCTGTTCTGTGGCCGGGTCCTGCTCGTCGGCGGTGGAGGCGAGCCAGGAGTGGGCCTGGGCCGCGGCGTCGGCGATCAGCGCGGCGTCAATGTCGGTGGATTCGGGAACGGGGGTGTGAGCATCGTTAGTCATGGATTACAACCTTTATGGGTCTCAAGGCACACTGGTGCGGCCTTGCGGAAAGCGGAAACTGCAGACTTTCTAGTCCAACACGGGCGCATACTCTGCGCCGTGCCGTTCAGTCTGTGTGAAAAGAGGTGCTTATTTAACGCTGGCGTACACAACCGGTGGCCGATCGGAAGAACGACGCTGCCTAATGAAGTGAGCATTCATGTGCGACCACCCTTCTTGCGTGTGGGGAGCAGCCAGGCAACGGCCTGGCCTGATTAGCGAGAAATCGGTGACCTTGATATGGCCCGCCGCACAGAAATCGTAGACGTGTAACCCATCTCGCTTACATGAAAGCTAGCCCCTTAAGTTGGGGTGAGTCAATCCCACAGGTGTTGTTTTGAGGGGAGGGTGCTACCCCCGTGTTAGTGGCTGAGATAGTCCGCGAGATCTGACGCGATTTTCTGTGCGCCCAGAGGCCCCAAGCCGAGTGCCCACGTATCGTCGCTGACCTCGATGGCATGGCCGTCTTTGACCGCAGGTAGCCGTTGGAACGCCGCGGTAGAAACGGCGGTGTCTTGGCCGGTGGCGGAGGGATCTCCGTAGCTGCAGTAGAAGATGTAGTCGGCGTCCGCTTGGTCAATGTTCTCCGGCGAGATTTCCGCAGCGAGCTCTTCGATGTCCTGGTTGGCGGGGCGGGCGAGGCCGGCGTCATCAAGCACCGTTCCAATGAGTGAAAGGCGCCCGTAGAGGCGTACCTTGCCCGGCATGAAGCGCAGAATGGTGACGGTGGTGTCTTCGCTAGCTGGCCCGTCCTCAATGACCTTCTTTACTTCTTCGATCTTCTTGTCATAGTCGGCCATGACTTGTTCGGTGCGCTCCTCTTCTCCGAGGGCTTCGCCGATGAGTCGGAAGTTTTCTTTCCAGGTGTATCCAGGACGGATCGAGAAAACGGTAGGTGCGATGGAATTGAGCTGGTCATAGTGCTTATCCATGCGCAGCTGCGAGCCGATGATGAGGTCGGGGTTGAGCGAAGCAATCTTTTCCATATTGACTTCGTTGATCGTGCCTACCGTTTCGATGTCACTTGCTTTGTCGGCCATGTAATCCGGGACGGGATTCTGGCCCTTGGACGTGGTCATGCCGACTGGCTTCATGCCGAGTGCTAGGACGGAATCGAGTTCGCCGCTTTCTAGAACAACCACCCGCTGCGGCTTGTCTTTGAGTTCGGTCGTTCCGCGTGCATGCGTGACCGTGCGTGGGAATTGACCAGGGGCTGCATCGCTGCCAAAGTGTTGGCTTTTCTCTCCTGCTCCGGAAAAGCCTTCGCCTCCGGTGGCCACGGAGTCATTTCCCGAGGCTGAATTGGCGTTTCCTGATTCTTTCCCGGACGGTGAGGACGCAGAGTTAGAAGCGTCAGCGTTTGAGTTGGCGTTTTCGAGGCTGGCGCAGCCGGTGAGCGCTAGCGCTGCGGTAAGGCCAACAGCGGTGAGGCGGAGGAGAGGGGTGCGGGGTGCGATTCTCTTTCGAATATTCATAAAAGGTAGCCTAACCTAAATTAGGTCGAGCTAAGGAAGCGTGAGTATATGAAGGTATTTGGGTGGTGTCGGTGATTGAGCAGGGGTTGCGCGCCGGAAAGGGAAATACCCGGCGTCTTGGTTGGGTAGTAGTTGCTGGCCTTGCCATTCTCTGTATCGGCGTGGCGCTGTCGCTGGCGTTGGGCGCGCGTAGCATTCCCTTCAGTGACGTGTTGGCCGCCCTTCGGGGACAGCCTGGTATAGCTTCCTCGATCGTGTGGGAGAGGCGTCTTCCCCGTACACTCGTTGCTGTTTGCGCAGGCTGTGCTTTGGCCCTCGCTGGTGCAGTTCTGCAGATCATGACGCGCAACCCTTTGGCAGATACCGGAGTTTTCGGGATTAACGTAGGCGCCAGCTTGGCCGCCGCCATTGCTCTGGGCTGGTGGGGGTGGCAATCACCTTTTACGTTTTCGCTCGCAGCCATCATCGGTGCGGCAGTGACCATGCTGCTGGTCACCGCGGTAGGGCGTGGCAGAGCGGGCGATGTTGATCCGCTGAGACTGATTCTTGCAGGCGTAGCCATCGGGGCGGTATGTGATGGCCTGTCCTCCGCGCTGATCCTGATAGATCCTCACGCCTTTGCAAGAATCCGTGCTTGGGTGACGGGCTCCGTTGACGTTGCTTCGTGGACGCCAGTGGTGATTGCCTTCGGCGGACTGGTGGTAGGCGTGGTGCTACTGATTGTCTTTGCTCGCCACTTGCCGCCCCTTGCTCTGGGGGATGACGTTGCGGCGAGTCTCGGCATTAACCTCAAACTGACTCGTTTGGGGCTTGTCGCGGCGGTAACGGTGTTGGCTGCTACCGCCACCGCAGCGGCGGGGGTGATTGTGTTCGTTGGACTAGTTATCCCGCATGTTGTCAGGCTGTGCGGGATATACGAAGAGCGGGCACAGCTTGTCGCCGCTGCCGTGGTGGGGCCTTTGTTTTTATTGGGCGCCGATATTGTGGGCCGCTACCTCACTGCTGCTGAGTTGCCGGCTGGCGTCACGGTGTCGCTCATTGGTGCCCCAGTATTGATTGCGCTGTCCCATCGCGCTGGAAGGAGGCTGTGATTGTGAGCGTGAGAAGTGTTTTGTCCTTTGCGGGCATTGTGATCGTCGCGCTGGCTATTGCTGCCTATTCGCTCTTCTCGCCTGGTGCCGGGCAGGATAGTGCAGCGTTGTGGTCCGTGGCTACGAATCCCAATAGCACTGACTTTGCAGCCACCGTCGTGTGGCAATGGCGTGCTCCGCGGGTGGTTGCCGCGATTGTCGTAGGAATGTGTTTGGGCATAGCGGGCGCCATCTTTCAGATCCTCACCCACAATCCGCTGGGGTCACCCGACATTATCGGGTTTAATACCGGTGCCTATACCGGTGTCATCGCGGTCTCCTTGGCGAGCTTTAGCTCCGCATTCAACATTGCGCTAGGCGCGTTGGTGGGTGGGACTATCACTGCGTTACTCATCATGGGGCTTTCATTTGCCGGAAGGCTCACGGGAGCAAGGCTGGTTGTGGTGGGGATTGGAGTGACGTTCTTCCTTTCAGCAATAAACAAGTGGTTGATTCTTAGTGGTGAGTTGGAGCAGTCCCTAGGTGCGGCGACTTGGGCTGCTGGAACATTGAATGCTGTGTCCTGGGCGCGAGTTATTCCATTGGGGGTGCTGGGAGGCGCGGCGTGCGTCGCTGGGTTGCTGCTGCGTGGCTGGTGTGACGCGCTTGCCCTGGGGGATAGCACGGCGAGTGCGTTGGGGTTGAACGTGAGTCGTGCACGTGTGGTGATGGTTCTGGTTGGCACAGTTCTTGTCGCTGTATCGACGGCGATAGCGGGCCCAATCTCATTTATTGCCCTCGCGGCCCCACATATGGCTCGGTTGCTCTCGCGTCCAGACAGGACGCCGGTGTTGCTCTCTGGAGTCCTCGGTGCACTTTTCTTGCTCGCTGCCGATTTAGCAGGGCAGCGGCTGTTTTTCCCAATTGCTCTGCCTGCCGGTCTTATTACGGTCTGCGCCGGTGGCATCTACCTGGCGGGTTTGCTGCTGTGGCAATCCCGATCTGCCGGAATGAAAGGTCAGTAAAGTGAACCAACTAAAAGTATGTGACGGTGCGCCGAGCGTGCGGGCTGAGGGGGTGAGCATGTCCTATGGGAGGACTGCCCCGTTAATTCTCGACTCGGTGGATGTGTCTTTTCCGGCCGGGAAATTCTCTGCCATTATCGGCCCCAATGGTTGTGGAAAATCCACTTTGGTGAAGGTGTTGGCGCGGTTGGAAATGCCGAACGCGGGCGCGGTGTGCATTGGCGAAGAAGATGCAGCCGCATTCTCTCGGCGTAGCTACGCTCGGCGCGTCGCCGTGATGTCGCAGCAATCCATAGCTCCCGAAGGGATCAATGTCAGGGAACTGGTTGCGCGCGGGCGATTCGCCCACCAAGGATTTATGGGGTGGAGGAGCCAGGAGGACGAGCGTGCCGTTAGTCGTGCGCTAGCAAAGGTGGGCCTTGAACAACTGGAGACGGCCGAGGTAGCGGCGTTGTCTGGCGGTCAGCGTCAGCGTGCTTGGTTGGCCATGGCCCTCGCCCAGGAAACGCCTGTGCTCTTCTTGGATGAGCCAACGAGCGCGCTTGACATTGGATACCAGCATTCCTTCATGCGGCTGATGCGGCAGCTGGCAGGAAGCAAAACCCTTATTGCGGTCATTCATGATTTGGCGCATGTATTGCGCTATGCGGATCACGTCGTGGCGATGAAAGATGGAACGGTGCGGGACGCGGGCGTGCCGCGCGAGGTCATCACCCCTGCCCTTATTGAGGAACTCTATGGGCTGTCAGTCCGCGTTGTAGATGTGGACGGTGAGCCGGCAATCGTCCCTGTAGGGTGAGTCTCCGCCAAACCGGGTTTGTTTTCCCAGCGTGTTGGCGATAAATAAAAAAGTTGAGTCGATCGGGAACAACTTTGAGTTTGCCTGCGTTGTGTAGGTTGAGTGACCGGCGCTCAGGTTTGGATGACTTTGAGTGTCGCTTCTGTTAGAGTCGCTGACTGGACGCGGCAGAAGTTGAGTCGCGCACTATCAACTTAAAACAAACCCCAACACGCAAGGAGAAAAGATTATGGGACGCGCAGTAGGAATTGACCTTGGTACCACCAACTCGGTTGTATCCGTGCTGGAAGGTGGCGAGGCAACCGTTATCGCTAACTCCGAGGGTTCCCGCACCACCCCGTCCGTCGTGGCTTTTGCCAAGAACGGCGAAATTCTCGTTGGCCAGTCCGCCAAGAACCAGGCGGTCACCAACGTTGACCGCACCATTCGCTCCGTCAAGCGCCACATTGGCACCGACTGGACCATCGATATCGATGACAAGAAGTACACCCCGCAGGAGATTTCGGCCCGCACGCTCATGAAGCTGAAGCGCGACGCCGAGGCTTACCTGGGTGAGGACGTTACCGACGCCGTCATTACCGTCCCGGCTTACTTCGAGGATTCCCAGCGCCAGGCCACCAAGGAGGCCGGCCAGATTGCAGGCCTCAACGTCCTGCGTATCGTTAACGAGCCGACTGCCGCCGCGCTGGCTTATGGCCTGGAGAAGGGCGAGCAGGAGCAGACCATCCTGGTCTTCGACCTCGGTGGCGGTACCTTCGACGTCTCCCTGCTGGAGATCGGTGACGGCGTTGTTGAGGTCATGGCTACCGCTGGTGACAACCAGCTCGGTGGTGACGACTGGGACCAGCGCATTGTCGACTGGCTCGTCGATAAGTTCAAGGCTTCCCAGGGCGTTGACCTGACCAAGGATAAGCGCGCTGTCCAGCGTCTGCGTGAGGCTGCTGAGAAGGCCAAGATTGAGCTGTCCTCCTCCCAGTCCGCCAACATCAACCTGCCGTACATCACGGTGGACTCCGAGAAGAACCCGCTCTTCTTGGATGAGACCCTGTCCCGCACCGAGTTCCAGAAGATCACCCAGGACCTGCTGGACCGCACCAAGGAGCCGTTCAACCAGGTTATCAAGGATGCTGGCCTGTCCCTGTCCCAGGTTGACCACGTGGTCCTCGTCGGTGGCTCCACCCGTATGCCGGCTGTGTCCGACTTGGTGAAGGAACTGACTGGTAAGGACCCGAACAAGGGCGTGAACCCGGACGAGGTTGTGGCAGTCGGCGCTGCTCTGCAGGCTGGCGTGCTGCGCGGTGAGGTTAAGGACGTGCTGCTTCTCGACGTCACCCCGCTCTCCCTCGGCATCGAGACCAAGGGTGGCGTGATGACCAAGCTCATCGAGCGCAACACCACCATCCCGACTAAGAAGTCCGAGACCTTCACCACGGCTGATGACAACCAGCCTTCCGTGCAGATTCAGGTCTACCAGGGCGAGCGCGAGATGGCTTCCGCCAACAAGCTGCTCGGCTCCTTCGAGCTCGGCGGCATTGCCCCGGCACCGCGTGGCGTGCCGCAGATCGAGGTTACCTTCGACATCGACGCCAACGGTATCGTCTCCGTTTCCGCTAAGGACAAGGCCACCGGCAAGGAAAACACCATCAAGATCCAGGATGGTTCCGGCCTGTCCCAGGAGGAGATTGACCGCATGGTCAAGGACGCCGAGGCACACGCTGAGGAAGACAAGAAGCGCCGCGAGGAGCAGGAGACCCGCAACCAGGCGGAGTCCACCTCCTACCAGACCCGCAAGTTCATGGATGAGAACTCCGACAAGCTGCCGGAGGATCTGAAGAACCGCGTGACCGAGGCTGCCGATGCCGTCGATGAGGCGCTGAAGGGCGATGACATCGAGGCGATTAAGTCGGCCGTCGAGAAGCTCGGCACCGAGTCCCAGGAGCTGGGCAAGGCCCTGTACGAGGCGCAGGCTGCTGAGGCGGGCGCCGAGGGTGCCGCTGCTGGCGACGCCGCTGGTGACCCGAACGTCGTCGACGCCGAGGTTGTCGACGAGGACGACGAGAACAAGGAGAAGTAAACCATGACCTCCCCTCAGGACCCGGGCAACCCGGCCAATACCGACCCTGAGGCAACCTCCGCTGAGGCTGCGGAGGCTGCCGCCGCCGAGGCCGCTTCTGCCGACGGCGCCGTGGATGACGCCACGGCGAACACCGCTGAGGCAGAGGCCGCGGTAGAGGACGCCGCCCGCGACATCACCGATGAAGCGGCCGCGGGTGAGGAGACCGTTGCGGAAAACTCCTTGGAAGCTCAGCTCGCTGAGCGCACCGAGGACCTGCAGCGCCTCAACGCGGAGTACACCAACTACCGCCGCCGCACCGAGCGCGACCGCCAGGCCGTGATCGAGACCACCAAGGCCAAGGTCTTGGCAGACTTCCTGCCAATCCTTGATGACATGGAGCTCGCTCGCCAGCACGGTGACCTCAACGAGGGCCCGCTCAAGGCCATCGCGGACAAGCTCACGGGCGTGCTGACCAAGAACCAGCTGACCCCGTTCGGCGCCGAGGGCGATGCCTTCGACCCCGAGGTGCACGAAGCGGTCCAGGACTTGTCCACCGGTGACGAGCAGGTCATCGGCACGGTTCTGCGCCGCGGCTACACGGTGGGGGAGCGCGTTGTGCGCACCGCCATGGTGATTATCGCCGACCCTGCAGAGTCAGCCGATACCGCTGAGAGTCCGGATAGCTCGGACAACGCAGAATAGGTATTGCAGGTGGCGTCAGGGCTCAATGTTCCTTGGCGCCACTCTTCTTTTCTCTACTTAGTTAGCTTTTTACTTAGCAAAAAATCTTAAAACCCAACCATGAATCGACTCTCCTGAAAGGAGGAGATGCCCAGTGAACGCTAAGCCAGAATGGGCAGACAAGGATTATTACGCGGATCTGGGGGTCTCCTCATCCGCTACCGCCGAAGAGATTAAGCACGCTTACCGCAAGCTGGCCCGCCAGAACCACCCCGATGCCAACCCGGATAACCCCGCGGCGGCGGAGAAATTCAAGCAGGTGGCTGAGGCCTATGACGTGCTCTCAGATAAAGCGACCCGCAAGGACTATGACCAGTTCAAGGCCATGATGCGCGGCGGTGGCTTTGGACGGAGAGGAGGCGCCGGGTTTCCCGGCGGGTTTCGATCCACGCACATGGGTGGACCGGGTGCGCAAGAATTTGACATCTCGGACATCTTCGGAGGATCCGCTCGAGGAGCGTCTCAAGGCGGCGGTCTTGGGGATATCTTCGGTGGCGTTTTCAACCGCGGCGGTGGTGCTGGCCACACAGCTCGGCCGTCGCGGGGGGCCGACGTCGAAACGCAAATAACCCTCGACTTCCGCGAGGCAGCAAAGGGAACCACCATCCCGCTGCAGCTCAGCGGCGAAGCTCCCTGCACCACGTGCCATGGCTCCGGTTCAAAGAGCGGCAAGCTGACGACGTGCTCGACGTGCGATGGCACCGGTTTCACCTCTGAGCAGCGCGGTACCTTCGGTTTCTCGGCGCCGTGCACGGATTGCGATGGCACCGGCCAGCGCGCCGAGGACCCGTGCGCTGATTGCTCCGGTTCCGGAACGGTGCACCGCACCCGCTCGATCACGGTGCGCATCCCCGCAGGCGTGATCGATGGCCAGAAGGTACGCCTTGCCGGCCAGGGCGAAGCTGGCCCGAATGGCACGCCGTCTGGTGACCTCTTCGTGGCGGTCACGGTAAAACCCGACAAGGTCTTCACCCGGGAGGGCGATGACCTACACGTCACCGTCCCTGTCTCCTTCGCGGAGCTGGCCTTGGGCGACACCATTACGGTGCCGACCCTCGATTCACCCGTGCGCGTGAAGGTACCGGCGGGCACTCCCGACGGCCGCACGTTGCGAGTGAAGGGCCGCGGTGTGGCCAAGCGCGGCGGCAAGGCCGGTGACCTCATGGTGACCGTACAAGTTACGGTGCCCTCCACCCTGGATGCTGCTGCCTCCTCGGCGCTGCGCAATTACGCGCAGGCGGAGAAGGACTCGGGCTTCGATCCGCGCGCCGGCTGGGCCGGCAACACGGTAGCCCGCTAGGAGGAGGTGCGTGATGAGCAAAGACAGGATGAACCGAAGCGATGCGGCGCAGCCCAAGGCGATGTACGTCATCTCCGTGGCTGCGGAACTGTCTGGCATGCATGCTCAAACCCTGCGCACGTATGACCGGATGGGGTTGGTCTCCCCGGCCCGCACCTCCGGCGGTGGGCGCCGCTATTCCGAGAGCGATATCGAGCTTTTGCGCAAGATCCAGACGCTCTCGCAGGATGATGGTGTGAACTTGGCTGGTATCAAGTCCATCATCGAGCTGACCGCGGAGCGTGACCGCCTCGCCGCCGAGCGTGATGAGTTGCAGGCCGAAGTTGAGCGCTTGCGCAGCCAGGTGCGGCCATCGCGCGGCGAGCTGGTCCACGTACCGCGTTCGACATCCGTGGTGATGTGGAAGCCGCGTCGCAACCGACGCCGCGACAGCTAGGCACTTCCCCCTCCCTTGTGGGAGGGGGTTCTCCTGTTTTGGGGCCCAGCCAGCCCTGCTCGGCCTGAGGCCGCGTGCTCTTCGCCTAAAAAGTGCCGTTGTTGCCAAAGTTCTTGTTCAAAATTGCTCTGGGCCTTCGAACTTTGGCAGCAAGGCGCCTTTGGTCAACGACCCCAAAAGCTTTCCTCATTGAAAACGTGAGTTTGGCAATACTTATCGCTACACTCGCGTCCAGAGTTGTGCCGCCCGTCACGTGTAGATGCGATTGTGCGTGCGGCCACCGTTACGGTACTGAATCCATGAGAAAGGCACTAGGCACATGACTTTGTACGCAAACCCAGGCACCCCTGATGCCATCGTCAACTTCCGCGAGCGCTATGACAACTACATCGGCGGCGAGTGGGTACCGCCGGTCGATGGTGAGTACATGGACAACATCACCCCGGTGACCGGTGAGGTTTTCTGCCAGGTGGCCCGAGGTAAGGAAGCAGACATCAACTTGGCCATCGATGCCGCGGAGAAGGCTTTCGAGACTTTCGGCAAGACCACCCCAGCGGAGCGCGCGCTCCTGCTGCACCGCATCGCAGACCGCATCGAGGAGAACCTGGAGAAGATCGCCGTCGCGGAAACCTGGGAGAACGGCAAGGCCGTACGCGAGACCCTCGCCGCCGATATCCCGCTGGCTGTTGATCACTTCCGCTACTTCGCCGGCGCCATCCGCGCACAGGAGGGCCGCCTGTCCCAGATCGACCAGGACACCGTGGCTTATCACTTTCACGAGCCGCTGGGTGTGGTGGGGCAGATTATCCCGTGGAACTTCCCGCTGCTGATGGCGGCGTGGAAGATTGCACCGGCGCTGGCCGCAGGTAACACCATCGTGATGAAGCCGGCTGAGCAAACCCCGGCATCGATTCTGCTGCTCATTGAGATTATTGAGGACCTCCTGCCGAAGGGCGTGCTCAACATCGTCAACGGCGTCGGCGAAGAAGCTGGCGTGGCTCTGTCCACCTCGGAGCGCATCGCCAAAATCGCCTTTACCGGCTCCACCCCGGTGGGCAAGATCATCAACAAGGCTGCTGCGGACAAGGTCATCCCCGTCACGCTGGAGCTCGGCGGCAAGTCACCGTCCATCTTCTTCGCGGACATCATGGACAAGGACGATGCCTACCTGGAGAAGTGCGTGGAGGGCTTTGTCATGTTCGCCCTCAACCAAGGCGAGGTCTGCACCTGCCCGTCCCGCGCATTGATCCACGAAGACATCGCGGACAAATTCCTAGAACTGGCGGTGGAGCGCGTAAAGAAAATCAAGATTGGCCACCCGCTCGATACCGAAACGATGATGGGCGCGCAGGCCTCCCAGGAACAGATGGACAAGATCACCGAATACCTTGAGGTGGGCCCGAAGGAGGGTGCGGAAACTCTCGTCGGCGGCCACGTGAACAAGGTGGAGGGCCTGGAAAACGGCTACTACATTGAGCCGACCGTCTTCCGCGGCACCAATGACATGCGCATCTTCCGCGAGGAAATCTTCGGACCGGTGCTCTCCGTGGCCACGTTCAAGGACTTCGAGGAAGCCATCCAGATAGCCAACGACACCAACTTTGGCCTTGGCGCCGGTGTGTGGTCGCGCCACCAGAACACCTGCTACCGCGCCGGGCGAGAAATCCAGGCCGGCCGCGTGTGGGTGAATCACTACCACGTCTACCCGGCGCACAGCGCCTTCGGCGGCTACAAGGAGTCTGGCATCGGACGCGAGAACCACCTCATGATGCTGTCCCACTACCAGGAGACGAAGAACATGCTGGTGTCCTACTCTGAGGAGCACGCCGGCCTCTTCTAAAAGGCAGCAACCCCACGTGGCTGCCTACTAATAGCGTCGTGCGATGATGCCCAGACCCCGCAGGAATGCGGGGTCTTTCCAATAGGAGCCATGATCGCCCGGAAGTCCGCTAGCACCTGGCAGAGGTGTTGCACCGAAGGCGGGGGAGGTGGGATCGGGGCCATGGATGCCACCATGCGGACCGGTGGTAATCGCGATGGGGTCTTCGGTGTTCCGCGTGCTCCAGATCCTGCCATGCAATTGCGCGGCTCTATCCGCGGAGGCGCCCGGGCTGCCGACGAGCACGACGTCATCCGCAACATAGTCCTGTTGCGCGGCCTTACCTACAACCACCGAGCCATAGGAATAGCCGATGAGGATGTGCTGAGCCCGAGGAAAGCGCTGCCGCAAGGCGCGTTGGAAGCGGCCCAGCTCGGCGGCCCCGCGGCGCGCCGGGTCCTCGTGCGCCGCGCGGGACAGCGTGGGCGGGGCGGAGTAGCCAATCCACGCCACCGTAGGCCCATGGGTGGCGCGGGCGATGGCGCGTGCGCGTTCCACCGCAGTGGGCCAGCTTGCTGTATCGGAAGAACCTACCCCGCCCACAAACGTGCTGACCTGGGCGGCCTGTGTGCCGATGTTCTCTGGGTCCACGAGCGCCACCAGCCGCCCGGGGCTGGCCTCGAGCACGGTGACGTCCGGGTTAGTCGCGGCCAGAGAGCGAACCTCATCGCTGGCCATGGTCAGCTGGAGTTCGTGCAACTCGGTCAGCGAGAGGTCGCCGAAATCCTCCAAGCGGCTGGGTGGTTGGGCAAGCTCCGGAGTGCACAGGGCGGTGAGTTGGCGAGCGCAGGCCCAATCGAGGACGTCGGCCAGCGCATCCAACTGCCCCAGCGCCACGCTGGCGGGTTCAGCAAAGGCGGGGACTGAAGCGAGCCGCACAGCGCGTGCGCGCAGCTGTTCAATTCTCTCCTGCAGCGGCGCGTAGAGGCTCAGGATGCGCGCGGCAAGGCGCATCTGCTGCACGGGATCCACCAGGCTGTCGCTGGCGCGGTGCAGAGAGCGCCGCGCGGCATCGGCTGCAGCGCCAGAAAGCGCTAGACCTACCCAATGATGGTGCGACTCATCTATATAACGTTCCAGCTCAGATGCGTTTCGTTCCATCCCTAAAGCTTCCAAACGAAGCGCCTCGGCCGCGCTCATTGCGTTCCTTCCAAACGGGAGGAAAGCTCTGCATCAAGACCGTGGGTTAACCCCACGAAGCGGTCAAGCTCTTCCAATTGCGTCCGCCGAGCTTCTTCGCTGGCCCGCCGGGCGTCCTCCCAACGCGCGCCGAGGAAGGCAAGGGCGCGGGCGGTGCGGGGAGGTTCCTGCAAGGTAGGTAGCGCGGCGGGGCAGGCATGGCCGAAGAGGTCGCGGATCTGCTCGCGAGCAGCCCGGTCAATGTCGAGATGGTTCATAGCATCGAGACTGCGCCAGCACTCCTCTTGCCGTAAAGAGCGGCCGCCGCGGATCCGCGAAATCTGTGGATAACTAGTCCGGGCTCGTCTACCGTGGGCCGCATGAAGGTAGCAGCAGTTCAATTGACCAGTACCGGAGACGTTGAGGACAACCTCGCAGTAGCGCTCGACAAAATCCGGGAAGCCGCGGACAACGGCGCGCAGCTTATCGTCCTGCCGGAAGCTACCACCCAGAGCTTCGACTCCGGGCGTCTCGATACGCACGCGGAGGGGCTTGATGGCCCCACCGCCACCGCCGTGCGCGCGCTGGCAGAAGAGCTCGGCGTGTACGTGGTGCTGGGAATGTTCGCCCCGGCGGATACCGTCCAGCGGGGTGAGAAGACAATTAACCGCGTGGCCAACGTCGCGCTCATCGCCGGCCCCGGAGTGCTCGGCGGCTACGAAAAGATCCACACTTACGACGCCTTCAAGTACAAGGAATCCGATACCGTTCGGCCCGGCGAATCGCTCGTTGTTTTCGATGCCGGGGAGCTCACCGTGGGTGTCGCCACCTGCTATGACATCCGCTTCCCCGAGCAATTCAAGGAGCTTGCCCGCCAGGGTGCCCAGCTCATCGTCGTGCCCACCAGCTGGGCGGATGGCCCGGGCAAGCTGGAGCAGTGGCGCCTGCTCAGCGCGGCGCGCGCGCTCGATTCCACCACCTATATCTTGGCCGCAGGCCAGGCTCGCCCCGGTGGGGAGGCGAAGGCGGGGGAGGCCTCCGGGCCCACCGGGATTGGACACTCCGTCCTCGTGGCGCCGGATGGCACGCGCCTCGCGGAGGCTGGTTATGAGCCGGAGATCCTCTACGGCGAGGTGGACCCAGACACCGCGACGAAGGTTCGTGAGTCCCTCCCTGTTCTGGAGGCTTAGGCGCCTATGCCCACTGGGACTTCTTCCACGCCGCCCAGGCCTCCCAGTCATCGCCCCAGCCGTCAAGCTCCGCGGCGGAGGCCGCCCACTCGTGGCCACGCTGCCAGCTATCCGTGGTGATTGCCTCCTCCGAAACGCCACCGTCGAGCAGCGCCGCGCGCGCTAGTTCGATGCGATCGGCAGGACCGATGAGCACGAAGCGGCGGTCCGTTCCTGCCGTGAGCACCGGTTCCATCGGTTCATTGGCCACCACTGGGTTGAACCCGGCGGCCGGCGGTTGCGCGCCGAGCAGCCAGGGATCCTGCGAATCCCGAACGATGTGCCGCAGAGTGAGCTCCGGAACCAGGGCCTGCAGGTTAGCCTGAAACTCCGTGTCATAGTGCTCGCCCGGCGAGGGGGCCACGGCATAGACCTGGAGCCCGGAGGGGAGGGTGCTCCCCAGGGCGTCGAGAAGCAGTGCCCGGGCGCCTGCCCACCCGGTGCCGAAGGAAATGAGAGTGGTCTCGGAATCGAGCTGCGGTGGCTCACCGGCGGGCATGCCCAGCGTCCACCAATCGCCCGGCTGAGCCTTCGCCAGCATGGAGGAGGCCTCACCCGCCAGCGCGAGGTGGAATGTCAGCTGCCCCGAATCATCGGACGGCGCAGCCGGGGTCAGGGGGCGCCAGGTTCCGGGCGTGAGCTGCGAGGTCACCGGTACGTGCTGGCCCGCGCGGTAGTCCAGCGCCATGCCGGATTCCAGCCGGACCACAGCGGTGTTCCGGTTAGGCTTGTCCACCGCCACGACCTGGGCGCTGTGAGCAGGGGGAGTGCCGGCGACATCCGCCTCCTGGGCGGCGCTGCGCATGATTGAACACACGCTGGAAATGGTGCGCGTTGCCACGCCGTGCTGGTGCGGCGTCAGCCCCAGCACCTCCAACCCGTGCACCAGCGATGCCTCAAATTTCGGATAGATCTCGGGAGGGAAACCGTGGCGGCGATGATCACGCCCCATTTGCGCCAAGCGCTTGGCGACGTCCCCCCGAACCCCACCGTCCTCCACATTCTCCAGCACCCACGCCAGCGCGGGGGCTAGTGAGGGGTGCGTGTCCTTCATCGACAAGGCAAAGACTTGGCGGGATTCGGCCACGGTGGCAAAAAAGTGCCTGTGTACTGCATCGCGATAGTCCTCGGCATGGTTGCGCAGGTGCTCACCCAGTTCCCTCATGCCCGCCCATCCTAGCGCCTGGGGGTAGCGCCAAAACCCCCTAGGGTTATACGTCAGGGGTGGCAAAGCGGGGAGGGAGTTGTAGTGTAATCTACGGTTCATTTCCCGAAAGTGGGTGAGTCTCGTCTCAAGGATGCCGCGATGCGCGGCATGGAAGGAAGATCTCGCATGGAAGATTTCTCTGCGTACACAATCATGACCGACGTGGGCTGGATTTCCTTGCTCATGGTTATCGGCAACGTTTTGCGCCACCAGATCAAGTTCGTATTCCAGGACTTGCTGCTGCCTGCCCCCATCACCGCCGGTCTGCTCGGCTTGCTCTTGGGGCCCAATGTCTTGGGCTGGATCGGTTTTTCCGAGAACCTCGGTGATTACACCTCACTGCTCATCGCCGTGGTCTTCGCTTCCATGGCCTTCTCCATGGAGATGGGCGGCAACATGGGCAAGGGCGCTCGCAACATGTGGGGCTATTCCACCATGATGTTCACCGGCCAGTGGGGCCTGTTCATCATCCTTGGCCTCTTGCTGTTTAAGCCTACTTTCGACACGCCTGACTGGTTCGGCATGATGCTGCCCGTCGGCTTTACCGGCGGTTTCGGTACCGCCGCGGCCGTCGGCGGTGCCTTGGAGGGCGTGGGCGCTGAGGCGGCCTCCTCGCTGGGCTTTACCTCCGCTACCGTGGGTACCTTGGCCGCCATCGTCGGCGGCATCATTGCGGGTAACTGGGGCATCCGCAAGGGCAAGGTTTCGCACGTTCCGAAGCAGCTCCCGGAGGAGCTGCGCCGCGGTTACATCTCGCGCCTGGAGGATCGCCCCTCGCTGGGCCGCGCGACGACGAACCCTTCCGCCATCGAGCCCATCACCCTCCACGTTGGCTTCATCGCCCTGACCGTGATGACCGCCTACGGCATTAACAAGGGCATCGCCTCCATCTGGGAGAACGTCTCCATCCCGTTGTTTGCCATGTCCATGGTCGTGGGCCTGCTTTTCCGCGCCGTGATGAACATGGTGGGTGCTAAGGACTACCTGGATAAGGACACGGTGAGCTCGGTCTCCGGTGCGGCGACTGACTACCTCATTGCCTTTGGCGTGGCGGCCATCGTGCCGGCAGCTGTCGCGGCCTACTGGCAGGCCCTCCTGCTGCTCTTCGTTCTGGGCACCATCTACTGCATCTTCTTCCTGATGTGGTTCCCCGCCGAGTTCTTCGGTGAGCGCTGGATTGAGCGCGGCATCTTCGGTTGGGGCTGGGCTACGGCCACCGTGGCCACCGGTATTGCGATCCTCAAGATCGTGGACCCCAAGCTCAAGTCCGGCACGCTGTCGGAGTACGGCATGGCCTACATCGGCTTCGGTCCCTTCGAGATTTCTTGGACCATCATCGCGCCGCTGTCCGTTATGTACGGCTTCACCGCTGGCTTTGGCTGGATCTCCCTGGGCATCGCGGTGGTCATCTACCTCGTGTTCAAGTTCACCGGAATGATGCCGCCGCGCGGCACCATCTTCAAGGAAGGCATCGGGCATGTCGGCTCATCGAAGTAGACGCTAAAGCCCTTCGCGCGCAATCCCCCAGGCCGTGGCCTGGGGGATTGTTTTATTGGTAGGGGTGTGACTTGACTGAAGGGGAGCTTTTTGAACACATTGCTCTTTAACTGAAGATAGGGGTAAAATTAAGGATTTATTAGCGTGGCGCTCGCCCAGTGTCTACCTTTCTTCCTCTATGTGAGCGCAAACTTAGGAAGTCGTATGCATTTTCTTTATGAAGACTCACTTCGTGAGCGTGTACTCGAGTCTGCGCTTCATATCGGAGCTGCGGAGGGGGATGAGGCCATCTCCGTCGAATCCGTGGCCAAGCTGGCGGAGCTTAGCGCTACTCAGGTGCTTGCGGAGTTTCCTGACCGCGAGGCCATCGTGCGGGCGATCCCCGAATATGTGACTGACCGCAAGGTCAAGTTTCTTGAGGAAACGCTTGATGCGGCCCCAGGCTACGCGGATCTTTTTACCAAGCTGACAACTTTTACTGAGGCCTATTACGAGTACGCCGAGCGTGAGCCGGAGCTGTTCCGCTACCTCTTTGAAAAGAAGGCCTATGTCTTCGAGGACGAATGGCAGGCTCTCTTAGAAGGAAATTTGACCTATAACCGGACCTTGGACCTGATCTACGAAAGCATTGCGCTCATCGCGACGGAGGAAAAACTCCAGGTTGGAAGCGATGTGTGTTTCGAATCGGTGGCAAAGTTCAGCGTTGCTACCTTGGCCACTGTTCATGGCATGGCGCACCTCAGCGTTCTCGGCGTACTGCGGCACCAGCACTCGGTGGTGCGGCGCTTCAACCTGCGCGAGGTATGCAAGGCGCTCATCGGAACCCTGTTCAAGGCGGCGGAGTCGCTAGAAATGCCGAGCCTGCGCGATCCTATGCAGGATTACCGTGCGATGCTCGCCGGCTTTGTTCCGGACCGCGATCCAGCTCTCGATATCTCTGCGATTGAGGATTTACAGAAGCTTCCGGCGGAACGCGCGCGCATGGCCGTCATGGAACGCGCCATCCAGCTGGCGGCGCGCGACGGGCTGAAGGCAGTGACCATCGAGAACGTGGCCGAGTACTTCGGCGTCTCCGATGTGTTCATTGCTTCGTTGGTGGACAATGACTTCGTGCTGCGTGAATCCGTGGATCAGGAAACCGACTGTGAGCTTGAAACCCGCAGCCTCTACCTCCTGGAGCAGCTGCCGGAGGATGCATCGGCCGTCGACAAGCTCCTGTGCGTAGCGGTGGCCTATTTCGACTACGCGGTGACGTACCCCGAACGCTATAGTGCCTGCATCGCCGCTGCTTCTGGTTCCGTGGTTCCGCTGAGTGTGGATGGCGAGGAGCAGACCAAGATGGGTGTGTCCTTCGCATTGTTGATGCGTTTTGCCCGTGAAGCGCTGCGGGAGGCCGGGTACGAACCGGAGGATCGCCTGGTTTATATCAAGAACTTCACCCTGTGGGCCGGTGCTGACGGCATGTGCCACCTGGCTTCTATGGGTGAGTTCCGTGGTATCGACCTCGAGGAAAAGTGGTCCATCTATTACTTTGTGACGGGCGTGGTCCTAGCAACCTTTGCCTACGATCTTCCCGGCAAGCAGCCGCAGGCTATCTAGCCCGTTTAATCGTAGATAAACCTAGATAAACACCGGCTCTTCCGTTCTGCTGAATCCAGCAGGGCAGAGGGGCCGGTTTTCCTGTGCCCACGGCGTGCCAGGATAGGCGGTGTGCCAATATAGGCACGCCATTACAGAGGGAAAAGAAAACTTGAGCGTGTGCCGATCAACCTGGCGTAGACGCGGAAATTTAAAAAAGTTCTAGTTGAGTGGAACAGACTCAAGTTCTGTGGCGTTATAGACAGTGAAGCTTCCTTCGCTACTGAAAGCCGCGGGAAGGTTTGGACAAACAGTAGAAACGGAGAAACACAACAATGAGTTCTTTTAACCCCACCACTAAAACTCAGGAGGCCCTGCAGCAAGCGCTGCAGACGGCCTCCGCCAACGGTAACCCGGACATCCGCCCGGCACACCTCTTAGCAGCCATCCTTGAGCAGAAGGACGGCATTGCCGCCCCGGTGCTCAAGGCCACCGGTGTGGATCCGGAGACGGTGCTCAAAGAGGCGCGCCAGCTTATCGACGCCCTCCCAAAGGCCGAGGGCGCCAACATGGCGAACCCGAACTTTAACCGCGACGCCCTCAACGTCTTGACCCGTGCCCAGGAGCTGGCCGGCGAGCTCGGTGATGAGTTCGTCTCCACCGAGGTTCTGCTCGCAGCTATTGCGGGTTCCACGTCGGATGCCGCCGAGCTGCTGACCTCCCGCGGTGCCACCTATGACGCGCTCAAGGGCGCTTTCCCCTCCGTGCGCGGCGCGGCCAAGGTGACTTCGGAGAACCCCGAGGAGCAGTTCCAGGCACTGGAGAAGTACGCCACTGACTTAACCGCCCGCGCCCGCGAGGGAAAGATCGACCCGGTCATCGGCCGCGATCAGGAAATCCGTCGCGTCGTGCAGGTGCTTAGCCGTCGCACGAAGAATAACCCGGTGCTCATCGGTGAGCCCGGCGTGGGTAAGACCGCCATCGTGGAGGGCCTGGCCCGCCGCATCGTGGCGGGTGACGTCCCGGAATCCCTCAAGGGCAAGACCCTGCTGAGCCTGGACCTTGGCTCCATGGTCGCCGGCGCGAAGTACCGCGGCGAGTTCGAGGAGCGCCTCAAGGCCGTGCTCGATGAGATTAAGGCTTCCGATGGGCAGATCATCACCTTCATCGATGAGCTGCACACCATTGTCGGCGCCGGTGCCACCGGTGAAGGCTCCATGGATGCCGGCAACATGATTAAGCCCATGCTGGCCCGCGGCGAGCTCCGCCTGGTCGGTGCTACCACCCTTGACGAGTACCGAAAGTACATCGAGAAGGACGCCGCCCTGGAGCGCCGCTTCCAGCAGGTCTACGCCGCCGAGCCTTCCGTGGAGGACACCATCGGTATCCTCCGTGGACTCAAGGAGCGCTACGAGGTGCACCACGGCGTGCGCATCCAGGACTCAGCCCTGGTCTCTGCCGCGGAGCTCTCTCACCGCTACATCACCAACCGCTTCCTGCCGGATAAGGCCATCGACTTGGTCGATGAGGCCGGCTCCCGCCTGCGCATGGAGATTGACTCCTCCCCGCAGGAGATCGATGAGCTGGAGCGCATCGTGCGCCGCCTCGAGATTGAGGAGCTGGCCCTGAAGAAGGAGTCGGACGCCGCCTCGAAGGACCGCCTGGCCGCACTTCAGCAAGAGCTGGCCGATGAGCGCGAGAAGCTCGGCGAGCTCAAGGCCCGCTGGGCCAATGAGAAGAAGGCGATCGATGACGTGCAGACCATCAAGGAACAGCTGGAGGATCTGCGCCGCCAGGCGGAGATTGCGGAGCGCGATGGTGACCTAGCACTGGCTTCTGAGATCAACTACGGCAAGATGCCGCCGCTGGAGAAGGAGCTGGCCGCCGCTGAGGAGAAGGCTCAGCAGCAGCACAACACCATGCTCACTGAGGAGGTCACTCCGGATACCATCGCGGAGGTCGTCTCCGCTTGGACCGGCATCCCGGCTGGCAAGATGCTGCAGGGCGAGACCGAGAAGCTGCTCAACATGGAGGCCGTGTTGGGTGAGCGCGTGGTGGGCCAGAAGGAGGCCGTCACCGCTGTCTCCGACGCCGTTCGCCGTGCCCGCGCCGGTGTGGCTGACCCGAACCGCCCGACCGGTTCCTTCCTCTTCCTCGGCCCCACGGGCGTGGGTAAGACGGAGCTGGCGAAGGCTCTGGCGGACTTCCTCTTTGACGATGAATCCGCCATGGTCCGCATCGACATGTCCGAGTTCGGTGAGAAGCACTCCGTGGCCCGCCTCGTCGGTGCCCCTCCGGGATACGTGGGCTACGACGCCGGCGGCCAGCTCACCGAGGCGGTACGTCGCCGCCCCTACACGCTGGTGCTTTTCGACGAAGTCGAGAAGGCCCACCCGGACGTCTTCGACGTGCTGCTCCAGGTGCTCGATGAAGGCCGCCTGACCGATGGCCAGGGCCGTACCGTGGACTTCCGCAACACGGTCATCATCCTGACCTCGAACCTGGGTGCCGGCGGCACCAAGGAAGAGGTCATGGAGGCGGTCAAGCGCAGCTTCAAGCCGGAGTTCATCAACCGCCTCGATGATGTGGTGATGTTTGAGCCGCTGACTTCGGATTTGCTCACCGGTATCGTGGACATTCAGCTCAAGGGCTTGGCCGAGCGCCTGTCCGGCCGCCGCCTGACGCTGAACGTGTCCGACGCCGCCAAGCTGTGGCTGGCGGAGCGCGGCTACGACCCGGCCTACGGTGCCCGCCCGCTGCGCCGCCTGATCCAGCAGGCCATCGGCGACCAGCTGGCCAAGAAGCTCTTGGCCGGTGACATCGTGGATGGCGATACCGTGCACGTTGACGTCGCCGACGGCGGCGAGCACCTCGACCTAGCTGCCCGCACCGCCTAAACCGCTTCAATCGTTGAGCGCCAATGGCGCTCAACGGTCGCCAGCACCCGCTCATGCCCCTATGATCTGGGGGCATGAGCATTTTGATCTCCCCTCACGAGCTGAGTGAGAAGATTTACCGTGGTGACAAGACGACCATCCTCGCTTCCCTCTGGGCCCCAGGGGAAGGCGAGGCCTTCAATCTTTTTTCTTCCCTTCACATTCCAACCGCCCAGTACGCGGACGCCGCGTCAGCCTTCGTGGGCCTGCCGGGCTCCAAGGTCGGACGCAACCCACTCCCACAGACCGAGAAGATTCAAGAGTGGATCGATCACTGGGGCCTGCGTGAGGATAGCGAGGTCGTGGTCTACGACGAAGGCCGCGGCCTCTTCGCCGGCCGCGCGTGGTGGACGCTGCGCTGGGCGGGCATCCATAACGTCCGCATTCTCGACGGCGGCCTGTCCAACTGGCGCGCCCAGGCAATGCCCACGCTCACCGGCCCGGGCAACCTGGGCATGACCTCGAACCTTAAAGTGAAGCCGGGCTCGATGCCCACGGCCACCATCGATGAAGTCAAGGAACACAAGGGCCTGCTTCTCGACGTTCGCACGCGCAACCGCTTCGCCGGCCGCCGCGAAAACCTCGACTTGAAGGCCGGCCACATCCCGGGCGCGGTTAACCTGCCCGAGCGCCTCTTCCACACGCAGGACATCACCGTGTGGAAGTCCAAGGAAGAAATCCTGGAAATCCTTGATCAGCACGGCGTGACCAAGGAGAACGTGGACGGCGCCATCATCTACTCCGGTTCCGGCAACCACTCCGCGCTCACCATTGCCGTTCTGGAATACGTGGGCTTTACCGGCCTGCGCCACTTCGTCGGTGGCTGGTCGCAGTGGTCGGCCAACCCGAAGAATCCCGTGGAGCGCGGGGACCGCGAGCACGTCTAGAATCCGCGCGTGACCAGCGTGCCAGCGCCTATCGGGCGCGCCGGGCGATTAGAGTCGGTCAATGATGCCTTTCGTACTCTTATCCCTCGCCGCCCTCGCGCTCGCGGCTGGTCTCATCGTGCTCTGGTTGGATCAGCGCCAGCGTGCCGCACACTCCGCCGGTGACGCAGCAACCGACACCGTCACCGATACTGACGCCTCTGCCGACGTTATTGCCACCGATTCCGCCGACGGCGCAGCCGATGCCGCGGCCCCTGAATCCGCCGAGCCCGAGGCCGAACCTGTACACGCCGAAGAACCCGAGCCCACAGTAGAGCCCGCCATCGCAACCGAGCCGGAAACCACCCCAGAGCCTGAGGCAGAGCCGGCCGTAGAAGCAAGCGCAGAACCGGCACCAGCGCACAGCTTTGCCGAGCGCGCAGAGCGCGCCAGGCACCTCGTGCCGGGCAGCGCCCGCCGCGAGCGCAAGGCCTTTGGCCAGCAGCGCGGCTGGGAATACATCAAGCACGATTCCTACTTGGCCGATGAGTGGTCTCGCGGCGCCGCCGCCCGCGGCCAGGAGCCCCGGGATATCGTGGCCGGAAGCGTCCGCGGCCATGAGACGCTGCTCTTCGACATGGGCTCAATCCCCGTCATGGCCATGCGCACCGGCGCGGCCTCCGACATTGTTGTGGATTTCCGCCGAGCAGGCGAGGAAGCGGAGAACCATTCTGAGGATCTGGTGTACGTGCGTGAGGAGGAAGGCTTCGAGGTCTTCGCCACCGACGCCGGCGTGGGACAGCGCCTCATCGATGCCCGCGTCACCGACGCGCTGAGCCGCCTTCCCGCCGAGGTGACCGCCGTGTGGATGGAGGGGGAGTGGGCGCTTGCCCAGACCACCCGGCAGGCGCGCAGCGCAGAGTGGGAAGAGCTGCTCGAGCCACTGGCCACGCTCGCCGATTCCGCCCGCGTGCTCCCACCGCGCTCCGAGGCTGCCCAAGTGCTGCGCGTTGATGAGCTCGACCCGAGCCGCGATATCCCGGAGCCCCCGCAACCGGAGCCGACCGGGCCCACGGCAGTTCCGGATCGTGATGATTCCCTCGACACCCCGACCATCCAGCGCCCCACCGAGCCGGTGGTCATGCCGAGCCGCACTACCAGCGAAGCCCGCGGCACCATCGACCATTCCAGCTTGGGTGCGGACGAGGTGGACGCGATTGCCGACGGCCACGAACACCCCGCCCCCGAAAATAACCAGGCCCGCCTCCCACGCCGTTTCGACGGCGGCTCCTCCATCTTCGACTAGACCTGCCGGCCCGGCACCAGCACTAGTCGCGGGCAACCGTGCGGCAAGAGGGTAAACTACAGGGCGGATTTTTCAAGGCTATAAAGCCACAGACTTTAAGGAGCGAGCGATGAGCCTGGATCAGCAGAAGAAGCAACGCCTAGCAGAGCTGGTGAAGGAGCTGGCCGTCGTCCACGGCAAAGTCACGCTGTCCTCCGGCAAGGAGGCCGATTACTACGTGGACCTGCGCCGCGCCACCCTGCAGCACGAGGCCTCGCGCCTGATCGGCGCGCTGCTGCGTCAGCTCACCGCCGACTGGGACTACGCCGCCGCCGGCGGCCTGACCATGGGTGCGGACCCGGTCGGGTTGGCCATCATGCACGCCGACGGCCGCGATATCGATGCCTTCGTCGTCCGCAAGGAAGCCAAGAAGCACGGCATGCAGCGCCAGATCGAGGGCTTTAACGTTGAGGGCCAGAAGGTGCTCGTCGTCGAGGACACCACCACGACCGGCAACTCCCCACTGACCGCAGTGAAGGCGCTGCGCAAGGCAGGCGCCGAAGTCGTCGGCGTGGCCACCGTGGTGGATCGCAACACCGGTGCTGGCGATGCCATCGCCGCCGAGGGCTTGGAGTACCGCTACCTGCTGGGCCTTGAGGACCTCGGCCTTGCCTAAGCCCGAGGAAGAAGCGGAAGCCAAGGGCCCTACCGAATGGAATGAGGGCCGCCACGGTGTTGGCCCTTGGGAGGGCCCGATCCCGCAGGGCCCGGAGGCGGAGAAGTACGATCCCGAGCTGCTCGCGGAAGGGGATCGTCGCAACGTCGTCGACGCCTACCGCTACTGGACGCGCGAGGCGATCCGGGAGGACATCGATAAGCGCCGGCACGCCCTGCACATCGCCATCGAGAACTTCGAGAACGATTCCAACATCGGCACCGTGGTGCGCACCGCCAACGCCTTTGCTGTCGACACCGTCCACATCGTGGGCCGGCGCCGCTGGAACCGGCGCGGCGCCATGGTGACTGACAGGTACCAGCACCTCATGCACCACGCGAACGTCAGCGATCTGATGGCCTGGGCTGCCGACCAAGACTTAACCGTCGTGGCCATCGATAACACCCCCGGGTGCGTTCCACTGGAGACCGCGGAATTGCCCGAGCGCTGCCTGCTCCTCTTCGGGCAGGAGGGGCCCGGGGTGAGCCCGGAGGCACAAGATGCGGCGCTGATGACCTGTTCCATCGCGCAATTTGGTTCGACTCGCTCCATCAACGCGGGCGTGGCCGCAGGCATCGCCATGCATGCGTGGATTCGCCAGCATGCGGATTTATCAAAAGCTTGGTGAGATCCCGCGCACTGTGTTTACATCTAGGTAACGAATTCACATTTAAGAATGATGAGACAACAGTGTTAGAGAAATGGTCCCACCGCGCTGACCTCGCGGAGACAGCCATCAATGAGCGCCACGCGCAAGCCGTGTGGGGCTTGCCTCGTACCAACCTTGCCGTGGTGAGTTGGCCACCCACCACCAAAGAATCGCTCTTTGTGCACTGGCATTATTGGTGGCAGGCGCACTATTTGGACTGTCTTGTCGACGCCGCCTTGCGCAAGAACACCAAGGCCCGCCGCGCGCGCATTTCCGATACCATCCGCGGCATCCACGTGCGCAACCTCCGCGCGCTGACGAAGAACCGCTACTACGACGACAAGGCCTGGATGGCCCTGGCTATTTCCCGTGCCGGTGAACTGAAGAAGCAGCGCCCCTACAAGAAGTTGGGCACCCTGCAGCACAACATCCGCGATGGCATCGATTCCCAGGTGGGCGTGCTGCCGTGGCGCGAGGGCGAGACCTTCCTCAACGTTCCTTCCAACGGGCCGGGCGCTATCATGCTCGCCCGCATGGGGCGCGTGGATGAGGCCCGCCACATCGTGGACTGGATCTACGATCACCTCATCGATGACGATGGCTTCGTCATGGACGGCATCCGCATGCGCATGGACGGGCAGGAAATCGTCCGCAATATCCACCCCTACTGCCAGGGCGTGGTGCTCGGTGCTTGCTTGGAGATTGTGCTGGCGCTGCGGAAGCAGACGGGCCTGCGCTCCGTGGAGGACATCGACACCATTCATGAGGCCGAGCTCGCCGCGGACATGATGGACTACACCACCCGGATCCGCGGCCTCGTCCAGGCAGTAGCCACGGGAATGGCAACGTATACGGGTGTCATTGATTGGCAGACTGGCGACGGCGACGGTGGCCTCTTCAAAGGCATCCTTGCCCGCTACCTGGCTGACGTGGCGGTGCGCCTGCCGGGTGATTCCCCGGCTAACCGCGCGACGAAGAAGCTGGCCGCGCGGCTGGTGACGGCCTCGGCGGAATCCGTCTGGGAACACCGCCTAGAGGTGGACGGCTTGCCCATTTTCGGCTCCGACTGGACCGCGGATGCGAAGCTGCCCCACAACTACGGTTTTGGGCCTTCCTCCTTGGGTCAGAAGGTGGGCATTATCCGCGTGGCTGAGCGCGATTTGTCCGTTCAATTGTCCGGTTGGATGTTGTTGGAAGCCTGCACCCGAATTGTGAAGTACAAGTCAGAATCCGCCTGACGGCAGAATATGCCCAGCTCAAGGGGGCGTTTAAACCCGTGGGAGCCGGGGTTTAAGTGAGGTCACACCGCTTCTCGCGGCGGAAAACCACAATAACAGGCATACTTGGATGTTGGAACGTGTTGTTTCGCTGGTTTGTGAGACGGCACGGCTTACTGCACAGCAACTCCAAAGGATGGAATTTCATGCCTATTGCAACCCCTGAGGTTTATAACCAGATGCTGGATACCGCCAAGAAGGGCGGCTTCGCATTCCCGGCAATTAACTGCACCTCCTCCGAAACCATCAACGCCGCACTCCGCGGCTTCGCCGAGGCTGAGTCCGACGGCATCATCCAGTTCTCCACCGGCGGCGCTGAGTTCGGTTCCGGCCTGTCCGTGAAGAACAAGGTTGCCGGCGCCAAGGCACTGGCTGCCTTCGCTCACGAGGCTGCAAAGCACTACGGCATTAACGTTGCGCTGCACACTGACCACTGCCAGAAGGAAGTCCTGGATGAGTACGTGCGCCCGCTGATCGCCTTCTCCCAGGAGCGCGTTGACCGCGGCGAGCTTCCGCTCTTCCAGTCCCACATGTGGGATGGCTCCGCTATCCCGATCGATGAGAACCTCGTGATTGCCCAGGAGCTCCTCGAGAAGGCCCACAACGCCAACATCATCCTCGAGGTTGAGATTGGCGTCGTCGGCGGTGAAGAGGACGGTGTTCAGGCCAAGGCCGGCGCTAACCTCTACACCTCCCCGGAGGACTTCGAGAAGACCGTCGATGCCCTCGGCACCGGCGAGAAGGGCCGCTACCTGCTGGCCGCTACCTTCGGCAACGTCCACGGCGTCTACAAGCCGGGCAACGTGAAGCTGCGCCCGGAGGTCCTGGATGAGGGCCAGAAGACCGTCGTGAAGAAGCTCGGCCTGGAAGAAGGCTCCCAGCCCTTCGACTTCGTCTTCCACGGCGGCTCCGGCTCCGAGAAGGAGAAGATTGAGCAGGCTCTGGGCTACGGCGTTGTCAAGATGAACGTGGACACCGACACCCAGTACGCCTTCACCAACCCGGTTGCCCGCCACATGTTTGCTAACTACGACGGCGTCTTCAAGATCGACGGCGAGGTTGGCAACAAGAAGGTCTACGACCCGCGCTCCTACATGAAGAAGGCTGAGCAGGGCATGGCTGACCGCGTGGTTGAGGCCTGCACCGACCTGCACTCCGTGGGCAAGACCGTTTCTAAGTAAACCAACGCCCCGCTGACGCCGGCGCCAACCAGCCGCAGGCTCTAAGCGGCGTCAGCACATCTCAACAAGCCACCCTTCGCCCTCGAGGGGTGGCTTTTGCATACCCAACCCCATCATCAGAACGCGTAAAATACCGGAATCATGGAAGCGCAAGAGTCATCGTCGAATTCGTCACCGGGAGCCAAACGCGTCCGCAGGACTACCCGCGAGCAGCTGCGGTTGGTGGATAAATCTCTGAAGTCGCGCTTCACGCGTATTCGCAACCGCCTGGTGTTCATGATTCAGAGCACCCTCGGTGCCGGTTTGGCGTTCTACGTTGCGCATGACTTTTTCGGCCACGAGCAGCCCTTCTTTGCCCCGATGGCCGTCATCATCATCCTCGGCCTTTCGGGAAGTGACCGCCTCAAGCGCGCCGTCGATATGTCCATCGGCGGCATCGTGGGCGTGCTGGTGGGCACGCTGCTTGTCGACGCCCTCGGGACCGGCCCCATCCACATGACTATCATCATCGGTTTAGCGCTGGTGATCGGCTCTTTCGTCACGGGGTCGCAGCTGGTGAGCAACCAGATCGTCATCGCCGCCATCCTTATCGCCACCATTCTTCCGCCAGAAGAAATGGGCGGGCTCTCCCGCGCCATCGACGCCATCATCGGCGCGGTTATCGGCCTCACGATGATCGTGCTGATTCCCTCCTCACCCCTGCGGGCGGGCCGTTCGGAAGTCTCGAAGGTCCTGGGCATTACGGCCTCGGTTCTCTCCGATGTCTCCAGGGGCCTTGCGGACAATGATCCAGAAACCATCATGGAGGCTCGCGATGCCGTGCGCGGCACGCAAGATGACATCAATAACATGCTCAACGCCACCAAAGGCGGCGCGGAGACCGCAAAGCTCTCGCCCTTCCTGTGGAGCTCGCAGCGCAACGTCCGCTCGCTGGAGCGCATCCTCACGCCCGTCGATAACGTGGTTCGCGGCACCCGCGTGCTGTCCCGCCGCGCCCTCGTGCTCGCCGAGGACGGCGACCAGGCCACTGCCGAGCAAGTGGAGCTTATCGACGAGCTGGCCGAAATCACGATGGAGCTCTCTGACCTCTATACCCACCAAACTGCGCATGAGCGCCGCGTGGATGAGGCGCATGCCATTCCGGAGATAGTCAAACGCCTGCGCCAGTTGGCAGCGCGCTGCTCGATGGACGTCGCCGGCGAGGAAGCAGTGCTCTCCGCCTATGCTGTACTGGCCCAGACTCGCTCCGTCATCGTGGACCTGCTCATGGTGTGCGGCATGTCGCGTGAGTCCGCCGTGGCGCAGCTGGTGCCCACCTCGAAGCACCCGGCCTACCCGCCGGAGGTGCGGGAAGAGGACTAGGGGTGTACTGCCTAGGGCCGCACTATCTGTAGGTCCCGCAGGTGACGGTAGAACGTCACGCGCTTGACCGGGCGCTTGGCGCGGACTCCATCGACGCTGACGCTGAGCGCCGGTCCCCCTGCCTGCACCGCCCGGCCCTGCACGACGCTGGATGGGTCGAGCTGCCCTGGTTGGGCAGGCTTGCGCATGCGGGCGAAGAGCCCACGGCGCGGCGCTGCGTCCGCCTCAAAACTTGTCACCGCCTTCGCCGCCACGATGCCCGGCGCATCCGTCATCGGCACGAGCTTCGCACCGAAGACATCCTTCTCGCGGTCTGCGCGCAGCAGCACGGCATCGTCAACGATGATCTCACCGGTGATCTCCTCGTTCGACCACTCCGCAATCGTTGCCGAACCCGCCACGGCGAGGCCCGCATCATTGCGGATGAGCGGCACTGGCTTGACGGGTGCGGTCATGGCAAAGGTGAGAGCCTCCTCCGAGGCAGCACCTCGCTCGTCGAGAACTTGCCCCGGTTCTGGCAATTTCAGGCCCCAATTCAGCGCCGCGGTGGAGCGCTCCCCAGTTGGGACGTAGCCTACCTCGGCCCACAGGTAATCCGCCCGCATCATGCGCGTCAGCACGGCGCTCAGCGCGGCGTCGTTGCCAATGACCACGACGCGCAGCGGCTCACGCAGGAACGGTGCCTGGGGCGCTGGCCCCGGCGCCCCAAGGTGGCTCACGTCCGGCTGCGCGGCAATCTCATCCAGCGATGGGGTGGGGTCTTCCGGGAGAATCTCGCTGGCCAGGGTATCAATAGCCTTCAACTCCTGCCGGCTGGGAACCTCTGCGAAGCGGAAGTGCTCGACGCGTATTCCGCGCTGGGAGGCCTCAATGAGGGCAGTGGTGTGGGCGTCGGTGAAGTGGCCGCCGCAGTCTACAAGCGCACAGATCATACAAGAAGCATAGAAGCGTGGAAAGAGCTTCGCTAAAACACGCCATGCGCGGCATGCAGACAGTGGAGCTTTCCCCAGAAAAGTAGTGCACATCACAATGCGCCAGTAGGCTCCAAGGCAACGCCCAACTTCTTAGCAATCAATTCTTAAGTCCCTAACAGCCGGAGGTAAGTACCATGTCCACCCGATTGACAGTTCTTGCACTTGTATCCACCGCCGGGCTCCTGATGAGCTCGTGCAGCCTCATCGGCGGTGCGCTGACGGAAGCCGAGGAGCCAGCATTCATCGAGGCTGCCGCCGAGTCCACGACGAGTTCGGCGGCGCCTACTTCTTCGAAGGCCACGTCGACATCGAGCAGCACGTCCTCTTCGAGCGCCAACGCCGATTGCGATGACTCGAAGGAGCTCGAGGATACCGAGCTAAGCAAGGTCCTCGAGAATAAAGAAGCCTACGTGAAAGGCTCGACTGAAAAGTTTGAAGACGTGAGCGTCAGTGAAGATGAATACGACGCTTGCAAGTTCCTCAGCTACGCGGTGCTGGAGGGCACGTTCGATGGGGAGGATGTCAAAGTCCCCGTCTTCTTCACCAAGGGCGAACTCAAGGACGAGGATGCCCTCTACATCACGTCCACGTCCTTCGAAGTGGAAGAGGACGGTGAGGGCTATACTTATGAGTCCAAGACCGACGGTGACATCGTCGGTGTTAAGGGCAAAGTAAACAAGCGCCCAGGCGCCGAAGCCACCTCCATGGAAAACTCCTTCGATGGTGTGAATTCGGACATCTTCTTCATCGACGTGGATTCGGAACCGACTGAGTCCGCAGATTTGGCTGAGGATGAAGAAGACCTCCGCGGCGAAGAGCTCTTCACCATTTCCGCCGATGGCTGGAACATGGTCTGCGGCATCATTGAAGAAAACAACGCCATTGACTGTGCGCATGGCGACGGCAGGACTTGGGCCATCAAGGGTGGCAAGACCCCAATGCCGGAGGGCATGGAATTCAACTTGGTGACCTTCCTGCCGCTAGAGGGCAGCACTGAGTTCACTCAGTATGACGATGAAATCCCAACTAACGGCACAAAAATCGAGGGCAACGGGCTCTACCGAATCGGCATCGGTGATGTTGAAGCCCAAATCGCTGTTGTCGATGACGGCATCATCGTCAGCACCCCGGACAAGTCGCGGTTGATGTTTACCAATGACACCATCTACTTCGATGAGGAGGGCTCAGGCGACGGCAGCACCGACGATGAAAACACCGAAAACGTCTAGCCCACCCGTACCGACACCGCATCAATTCCTGATGACCATGTCACAAACCCACCGTCGTACCGCCATGCCGGGTAAAGTAGGTGCGTATTTGACTTCAATAAATAGGAAGTGACACCAACATGGCAGCGATCGTCATCGTCGGCGCCCAGTGGGGCGATGAAGGCAAGGGCAAGGCTACCGACATCCTCGGCGGCAAGGTCGATTACGTAGTGAAGCCCAACGGCGGTAACAATGCCGGCCACACCGTCGTGGTCGGCGGCGAGAAGTATGAGCTGAAGCTCCTTCCCGCCGGCATTCTTTCTGAAAACGCCACCCCGGTCCTGGGCAACGGCGTGGTCATTAACTTGGAGGCCCTGTTCGATGAGATCGATGGCCTCGAAGCCCGCGGCGCTAACGCTTCGCGCCTCAAGATTTCCGCCAACGCGCACCTCGTGGCGCCCTACCACCAGACCCTGGACCGCGTGCAGGAGCGCTTCTTGGGCAAGCGCGCTATCGGTACCACCGGCCGTGGCATCGGTCCTGTCTACGCCGACAAGGTTGCCCGCATCGGCATCCGCGTGCAGGACATTTTTGATGAGTCCATCCTGCGCCAGAAGGTCGAGTCCGCCCTGGACATTAAGAACCAGATGCTGGTGAAGATGTACAACCGCAAGGCTATCGATCCGGAGCAGGTTGTGGAGTACTTCCTGAGCTACCGCGATCGCCTGCGCCCGATGGTCATTGAGGCCGAACTGGAGCTGAACCAAGCCCTGGATGCCGGCAAGCACGTCCTCATGGAGGGCGGCCAGGCGACCATGCTGGATGTTGACCACGGAACCTACCCCTTCGTGACCTCCTCGAACCCGTCGGCCGGCGGTGCTTCGGTTGGCTCCGGCATTGGTCCTACGCGCATTAAGACTTCCCTGGGCATCATCAAGGCCTACACCACCCGCGTGGGCGCTGGTCCTTTCCCCACTGAGCTCTTCGACAAGTGGGGCGAGTACCTGCAGACCACCGGCGGCGAAATCGGTGTCAACACCGGCCGCAAGCGCCGCTGCGGTTGGTATGACTCCGTGGTGGCTCGCTACGCCACCCGCGTCAATGGTTTCACGGACTACTTCCTGACCAAGCTGGACGTGCTTACCGGCATCGGTGAGATCCCCATCTGCGTGGCTTATGACGTCGACGGCAAGCGCTACGACGAGATGCCGCTGACCCAGTCCGAGTTCCACCACGCCGAGCCCATCTTTGAGACCATGCCGGCTTGGGACGAGGACATCACTGACTGCAAGACTTTTGAGGACCTCCCGCAGAAGGCTCAGGATTACGTCCTGCGTCTGGAGGAACTCTCCGGCTGCCGCATTTCCTACATTGGTGTCGGCCCTGGCCGTGACCAGACCATCGTGCGCCACGACGTCATGCAGGACCAGTAAGTCACCAGCCAGTCCAAGACGAACGAACCTCAGGCACCGCCTAACGGTGACGGTGCCGCGCAACAACCGCCCAGCTTCTCCCGTGTCACCGTGCACATGGCTATAGGAACCACCGCACGGGAGAGGCGGGGCGGTTTAATGCCTCTAATGCCTCTGAAGGGGGTTTGGGGGACGTCGCCAAGCAATGCAGCACCAGAAGTGTGCGATAATTCGAGAATGACTACCGTAGGCGACATCGCAGGCCACATCGGAACCCCTCTGACGGGAAACGCCACCAAGGTGCTTCTTTTGGGGGCGGGAGAGCTGGGCAAGCAGCTGGTAATTGCCTTTCAGAACTTAGGGCTGGAGGTCCACGCCGTGGACCGCTACGCAGGAGCCCCCGCGCAGCAGCTTGCGCACTTTAGCTACATCGCTGACATCAGGGACCCGCACAAGGTGTGGGAGCTTACAGAGCGCATCAAACCGGACTATGTGGTCCCTGAGGTGGAGACCGTCGCGGTGGAGGCGCTGAAGCGTATCGAGGAATTCGGCACCACCGTTGTGCCGACGGCGCGGGCCTGTGAGCTGACACAGCGCCGCGAGAGCGTGCGTGAGGTCGCTGAAAGCATCGGCCTGCCCGTCACTGCCTATCGCTTTGCTGAGTCCGCTGAGGAGTTGCAAGCGGCGGTGGGGGAGTTGGGGCTGCCGTGCATCGTGAAGCCGGATATTACGACCTCCGGGAAGGGCCACATCCTTCTTAAGGAAGAAGAGGACGTGGAGGAGGCCTGGTCCATGGTGCGCCGCGTGTCTTCGGAGTATAAGCGCGTGGTGGTGGAGCGCTTCGTTGACTTTGACTATGAGGTCACGCTGCTTGCCGTGCGCTCCGTCGACCCAGCTACGGGCAAGATGGCTACGTGGTTTAGCGAGCCCATTGGTCACCGCCACGAGAACGGTGACTTGGTGGAGTCCTGGCAGCCCATGGCGATGAGTGAGGATGCCCTGGCGAACGCACGCTCCGTTGCGGCGCGTATCTCCAACGAGTTGGGTGGGCGCGGTGTCTACGGCGTTGAGCTCTTCGTGGCGGGCGATGAGGTGTACTTCTCATCTGTCTCGCCGCGTCCTTTGGATACCGCCATGCTGACTGGATATACGCAGCGTTTCTCGGAGTTTGAGCTCCACGTCCGTGCGATTCTGGGCTTCCCTATTGACGTGACGTTGGTCAGCCCCGGTGCTGCGGTCATTCTGCACGCGGACGCTGAGCTTGACGACGTCTCCTTCTCCGGCCTCGACACCGCCTTATCCTATGAAGAGACCGACGTGCGCCTGTTTGGCAAGCCCTGGGCCTACGCCGGCCGCCGCATGGGCATGGTGGCTACGACCGCCGAGGATGTTGAGACCGCCCGCGATAGGGCAGCCCTCGCGGCCGGAAAGATCACTGTGGGGCCGAATGCTGATAAAACCGTCCACGGTGACTCACAGCCCGTGGAGCCGACCGCCACTGCCGTCTCTGATATTGAGGTCATCGAGGTCCCGGAACCGGTTGTCGACGTCGACCCGAAACTCATCCGCTCCACCGACGATTAAAGAAACAGTGACGTTATAAGTTAAGGGGAATGATACCCTGTGCCTTGGCAGGGGAGCGGGGTGCTGAACGTGATTGAAGTGGCCGTGTGTTACGCACGGCCACTTCTGCGCATTTCTGGGGGCTACTTGTCGGCAGGTTGGAGAGGTGTGCGGGGCATCTTCCGTGCGGGAAGTCGGTTGGCTCAGCACCGCCTTAAGGAAACGCTTATGCAAAAACTTAAGAAACCTTAAATGGAAAAATCTAAGAAAATCTGAGTTATGTGCCGTGTCAACATTTAGGGGAACGTATTGGCGAAAAACGGCCTGAAGGTCGAGCGCACAGCACGTTTTACCTGCTGAATTATCGCTCAATGGGGGTATAAGGAAAAGTTATTCAGCAATCAACTATCTTGCGGCTAGCTGTGAGTGATGATAGTCTCCTGAGTGGACTATAAGAGTACGTGAGATTCTTAAGGAGAATCGCCGGTCAGGGTGTAAAAACCTACGTCCAGATTTCAGATTGTCTCAGCGGAAACTTACTGCTGTGCAGAACAACTTGTAGACATTCACATCATTCGAAGAGGAAACGATGAGTAAATTAAGGAATATCTCCAGAGAGGGGTGGATGGTCCTTACTGCTGTTTTCACGGCAATAGCAGTGATTGCGGCCATGGTCACCGTTCCCTGGACGAAGGCGGATGCGGCTGAGCCGACCGACTTCGAGCCGAATAATTCTATTGGTGGAGATTTCTTCCGGGGAGGCGAGGGCGTCGACACAAACTGGGGCAACCTAGTCTGGGCTGGTAAGCCAGTCAAGGAACCGGGGGCTAATAAATCAAGAAGCGGAAACGCCGAGAATAACGCGGGTTGGGGTCTCTGTATTGACCCAGGCGTTGTTACACCTATGGGGTTCAATGCTAAATACAAGCGTGAACAAGCTGTAAAGCTTGCGATAAAGGACGAATATCGCGACTCGGCGATTTCTCTGGCTACGCAAATTGAAGCTGCATACAAGCGTGGCGATCAGGCATTCGTTAAAGAAAATTGGGTTTACCTAACCGTTCTGGTGGGGTTGCCACTAGCCGCCGAACAAGCCGCCAGTGTTGTATTAGGGGACAAGCCTGCTGATCCTAGTGTCGCGGCTATTTACAAAGAATTTAATGGCGACCATGCTGGGTTTACACAAGCCACTGGCTTCAAGATTGTTAATCCTACTGGGCCTGTGCTTGAGAGGGACCCTTCCGTAGAGATTGAGAAGCAAGATCCCACCTATTACATCACTGTAGTCGGACCGAATGGTGTAACGGACGGCAAGGGGAAGGGCCAACGTGTGGTCCCGGTGGATCAGCCAGGTCTGCCGGACGATGAAGGAGAGCCCAAGACTCCGTCGATCGGGACTAAAGCTAAGTTTGCTGAGGGCTCGACTCAGGTTGTTTCTGGTGCAAAGGTTGAGGACACGGTGACCTACGAGGGTCTGGTTCCTGGTAAGGAATACACCCTTAACGCTGAGCTGATTTCCAAGGAAGACGGCAAGACCGTTCTGGGTAAGGGCGAGGAGACCTTTACTCCGGAGTCTGCTAACGGTGAGGTTGTTGTCACGATCACTGTTGATAAGTCTGTGACGGAGCCGGTTGAGGCTGCGGTTGCTTTCGAGGAGTTGACTTCTGTTGAGGTCGACAAGGATGGCAAGGAGACTCCGGATAATAATTCGGATAACCCCATCGCTGAGCACAAGGACATCAACGACGGTGGACAGACGGTGAACTCTGTGGACGAGCCGTCTAAGTCTGATGAGCCGTCCGATGAGCCGTCTAAGTCTGACGAGCCGTCCGATGAGCCGTCCAAGTCTGGCGAGCCTTCTGATGAGCCGTCTGATGAGCCGTCTAAGTCTGACGAGCCTTCTGATGAGCCGTCTAAGTCTGATGAGCCGTCCGATGAGCCGTCTAAGTCTGACGAGCCTTCTGATGAGCCGTCTAAGTCTGACGAGCCTTCTGATGAGCCGTCTAAGTCTGACGAGCCGTCCGATGAGCCGTCTAAGTCTGACGAGCCTTCTGATGAGCCGTCCAAGTCTGACGAGCCTTCTGATGAGCCGTCCAAGTCTGACGAGCCTTC
>NZ_JASPKB010000002.1:210500-211273 GCF_030232515.1 Corynebacterium sp. MSK004
CCTTCTGATGAGCCGTCCAAGTCTGACGAGCCTTCTGATGAGCCGTCCAAGTCTGACGAGCCTTCTGATGAGCCGTCCAAGTCTGACGAGCCTTCTGATGAGCCGTCCAAGTCTGACGAGCCTTCTGATGAGCCGTCTAAGTCTGGCGAGCCTTCTGATGAGCCGTCCAAGTCTGACGAGCCGTCCGATGAGCCGTCTAAGTCTGACGAGCCGTCCGATGAGCCGTCTAAGTCGACTACACCGGAGAATCCGGGTAAGGTGACGACTCCGCGCAAGCCGGGCGATGATGGCTCTGAGAAGAATGCGATTGTTTCGACGAACGCTGACTTTGAGGGTGGCCTGCGTGAGGTTGTTGCTGGTGCCAAGATTGTTGACCAGGTTTCGTATGAGGGTCTGGTTCCGGGTAAGGAATACTTCCTGGATGCGCAGCTGATTTCGAAGGCTGATGGCAAGACTGTTCTGGGTGAGACCATTGGTCATAAGTTTGTGCCGACTGCGCCGAATGGTGTTGAGGCTGTGACCATTACCGTTGATGAGTCTGTGACGGAGCCGGTTGAGGCTGCGGTTGCCTTTGAGACTCTGACTTCTAAGGAAGTTAATTCCAAGGGTGAGGAGACTCCGGGTAATGAGACGCCGAACGAGATTGGTGAGCACAAGGACATCAACGATAAGGATCAGACTGTAACCTCTGAGGACGGCTCTGAGAAGAATGCGATTGTTTCGACGAACGCTGACTTTGAGGGTGGCCTGCGTGAGGTTGTTGCTGGTGCCAA
>NZ_JASPKB010000002.1:211373-334367 GCF_030232515.1 Corynebacterium sp. MSK004
GAAGTTAATTCCAAGGGTGAGGAGACTCCGGGTAATGAGACGCCGAACGAGATTGGTGAGCACAAGGACATCAACGACAAGAACCAGACGGTTACTTCTGACTCTGACAAGCCTTCCGACACCCCGGATAAGGGCGACGGCAAGGACAATGATGGAGACAAGGGCAGCTCGAAGAAGGACCTGCCGTGGTGGCTGCTGCTCATCCCGGGTCTGGGCCTGATCAAGATCATCGCCGACGGTGGCCATAACGGTGGCAACGGCGGTCATGATGGTGGCAATGGTGGCCATGATGGTGGCAACAACCACGGTGAGTCCCACGACAACACCGGCCGCGATGACCGCGAGGTTACCGTCCTGGACGCAACCCCGCCGGAGGATGCTGCTAACCAGCCGCAGGACTTCGGTCAGCCGGTGCCGTCCAACACGCACCGCGTGGAGATCAAGCACGTACCTTCTGGTGCAACCCAGCTTGACCCAGGCATGCAGGACTTCATCAAGTAGTCCGCACTGCAACACCATCCCGGCCCTCACCGGCTGGGCATGGTAGGGGCAGGAAATGATTAGGACAATCCCCTCCAGGGTGAAAAACGCTGGAGGGGATTCGTCATATGATCCTTAGACTATTGTTTACATCGAAACCCCATAGCGAAGACTATTAGAAGCTAGAAGCCCATAACTAGAAGACAGTCACAAGGAGCAGAGATTATGGCTGACGAAAGCCAACAGAACGATATTCCGGAATACCCCGCCGAGTCCACAGGGGAGACTGCCGGGGAGGCTGCCGCGGCGAAGCACCGTGCCGGTGAGGAGCAGTCAGCGGGCGAATCAAAGAAGGGCAATAAGAAGCTCATCATTGGTCTGGTGGCGCTCATTGCGATCATCTTGGTCATCGTGCAATTGGTGATCTATGCGGGCCGCAATGGCGATGATTCTGCGGAAGATAATGCAAGGGATTCGGCGGAGACGTCGCAAAGCTCTGAGTCTGCCGCACCCACGACGAACAATGATCCCTTCGTGGATGACTCCGGTGAGCAGGATCAGGAGATTGATGCCGCACCGGGTGAGTTCCGTGGCTTTGGTGCCATGTCCCTGGGCATTAACGATGAGTTCGCCGCCGTGGACCCGATTCAGGTTACGGATACCGGCATGCTGATTCCGCCGCGCGATGTGCAGCGCTTGGGTTGGTATTCCGCCTCCGCAGTACCGGGCGAGGCTGGCCCGGTTGGCTCCAGCGTTATCACCGGCCATATCAACTACCAGGGGCAGGGAACGGGCTTTGCGGAGAAGTTCACCACCCTGGAGCAGGGCCAGGAATTCACCGTCTTCATCGACGGCGAGGAGCGCCAGTTCCGCGTGACGGAGGCGCCGTACCGTCTGCCGAAGGGCTCAGGTTTCCCGGACGTGGTCAATGACACCCAGGGAGAGAACCGCCTAGTCCTTATCACCTGCGGCGGCAAGTTCGTCGGCGGCGAGCTGGGCTACGAGGACAACATCATCACCGTGGCAGAGCCGGTGGCACCGGTCGATGGTGCTGTTGACGCGCCCGCTGAGGGCGCTGTAGAGGCACCGGCAGCTTAGGTTGGTTGGTTTATCGCCTAAGCGGGGTGATGGCTTAGGCGGAGGCCTCCTCCAGGCGCGCGATGTGCAGCGTCAGGTAGGAGACCTCATCGGGGGTTAATGTGTTGTCGAGGCGAAGCTCAATGAGGTTGGCTACCATCTGGGCGGTCTCGACGGCATCGGGGTAGCGCGCGGAGATGGCGGTGGCCACCTGGCGGTCGTCGGAGTCCAGCTGCTGGTGTTCCGCCATGCGCACGAAGAGATAGCGCAGGTGCGTGATGAAGCGGGCGACGGAGATGTCCTCGCTATTGAGCTCCGTATTGATGTGCGAGCCGATAACGGCCAGAATCTGCTGGATCAGACCCGTCATGCGGTAAGTGCCGGAGAGATCCCCCACTGCGAAGCCGGCGTTGACCAAGTGCAGTGTGATGGCCACGGCTTCGTCGGGAGCCAACGGCTTATGGAGGCCGCCGTTGATGGCCGTGAGTAGCTGCTGCGCGAGGGCAAAGTCCTCGGCGTAGAGGTGGCGCACCTCGGCTTCGAGGGGATAAGACACGGCGTTGCCGCGGTTGACGGCACCGTGGATGTGGTCCGCAATCGCGACGACCAAGGTGAGTTTGCTGCGCAGCGCCTCAGACATGTCGACGGAGTGCATGGCGTCGATGACCAGCTGAACGTATTCGCCGGGGATGCCGGCAATCATGGCGGCCAGGTGGTCCGGGTCGCGGCCAGAATCCGGTACGAAGACCTTGACCACCTTGGCGGGGTCAACCTCAGTGCCGGGGTGAGCCTGGAAGCCGATTCCGCGGCCGGTGACGATGACGTCCTCCGCGCCGCGGCGTGCGAGCACGACGTTGTTATTGAACACTCGCAACAGTTGCACAAGGCACCTTTCTGGTTGGGGTTAACCGGTTAAAGCTAGCCGATTGGAGCTAAAACGACTAAAGCCGGCCACGATGGTGGTTCCATCGAGCCAGCTTAGTCAGGGTTCGTTAAAGGCGTGCTCAAGGTTCCCTAGTGGGTCCTTTAGCGGGTCGTGGTGATGACCGTATCGCCAGCGGCGGCGTGGTTCAGGCCAGCCGGGGTGACGGCGGACAGCGCCTTGGTGTTGGTCACGGCCAGGACGATGGTGGTGTCGTAGCCGGCTTCGGTGACTTTGGCGAAGTCAACGGTGGCAAGCAGCTCGCCCTGCTTGACCGTGTCGCCCTTCTTGACGGCTGGGGCGAAACCTTCGCCCTTCATCTTCACGGTGTTGATGCCGATGTGGACGAGGACCTCCACGCCGTCCTCGGTCTTGATGCCGTAGGCGTGGCCGGACTTCATGGCACTCATCACGGTGCCGCTGACCGGGGCGTAGACCTCGTTGTTCTCGGGGACGATGCCCACACCGTCGCCCAGGGTGCCGGCGGAGAAGACCGGGTCATTGATCTCAGCCATGGGGACAACCTTGCCGGCAGCCGGGGAGGCGATGTCGGTGGTGGTGCCAGCAGCGGGCTCAGCGGCCTTGGCCGGGGCGTCAGCCTTGGTGGCGGTTGCGGTGGCGGCACCGGCGCCAGCGCCGGCAGCGGCGGTTGCTGCGGGGGCGTCGGCAAGCGCGGCGTTGTCGGCGGTGTTGGCGTTGTCGAGCTCGGCCTTCTCGGCTGCCTCGCGGGCGGCCTTAGCCTCAGCGCGCTCCTCCGGGGTGCGGTAGTCGGTGAAGAGGATGAGGAAGAAGGCCACGAAGAAGGCCACTGCGATGGCGATGGCGTACTTGGCCATCGGGGTGAAGACCGGGATGGTCAGCAGGGAGGTGAAGACGAAGGCGTCGGTAGTAATGCCGTTCGTGCCCAGGGTCAACAGGGCCACGGTCAGGCCACCAGCGAAGCAGCCCACCAGCATGCGCGGGTAAATCCTCTTGTAGCGCAGGTGGATACCGTAGAGGGAAGGCTCAGACACGCCGCCGAGCAGGCCAGCCAGGAGGGCGGAGCCGGAGGTCTGGCGCATCACGGTGTCGTGGTCACGAATGGACAGTGCCAGCACGCCAGCGGTGGCGCCGAAGCAGGCGAAGTTCCATGCGCCCATGGGGCCCTGGATGAAGTCATAGCCCAAGGTCTGGATGTTGACCAGCATGAGGGCGTTGAGCGGCCAGTGCAGGCCCAGCGGGACGAGGAACGGGTAGAGCATCGGGATGGCCAGGGCGAAGACGAACGGGGCGTTGTCATTCATCCAGGACAGGCCAGCGCCAATGCCGTTACCAGCCCACACGCCGAACGGGCCAATGATGAAGGCGGTCAGCGGGATGAGGAAGAGCAGGGTCAGGAAGGGAACGAAGACCATGTGCACCGCGGACGGGATGATCTTCTGGAAGCCCTTGTAGAAGAGCGCGGCGACGGCCGCCATGATGAGCGGGACGAAGACGTTTCCGCCGTAGTCCTGCAGCTGCATGGTCATGCCGAAGATTTCGATGGAGCACTGCTCAGCGCCGAGGGTGTCGTTGGTGACGCACTGGACGGCGGGGTTTTCTGAGAGATTCAGGAACTCCGGGGTGAAGAGCGCCGCCATGATGGTGGCTGGGACCCACGGGTCGATGCGCAGCTTCTTACCAGCGTTGTAGGCCACCATCACCGGCAGGAAGTAGAACACGGAGCGCCACATGGCGTCCACGAAGAACCAGGAGGCCGGCTTGTCCGGGGAACGGAAGTCCACGACGCCGAAAGCGTCCAGGACGGAGGCGAAGGCGATGATGAGGGAAGCGCCCAGCAGCACGCCCAGGATGGGGCGGAAAGAATCCGAGAGGTACTCGAAGAAGGCGTCCATCCACGGCAGCTTGCCCTTGGACTTGGCGCGGGCGGCGGCCTTGACATCGTCATTAGATTGGCCGCCGGACTGGTTGCGGTTCTTCATCTGCGGGAGGGCCTTGATCTCGTCATAGACCGTGGCCACGTCACCGCCGATGACAACCTGGTAGTTGCGGCCGCCCTGGGGCACGGCACCCATGACCTTGGGGATGGCCTCGAGTGTTTCCTTGTCTGCCTTGGAGGCATCAGCCAGCTCAAAGCGCAGGCGGGTGGCGCAGTGCGTGAGAGAGGTGATGTTCTCCGCCCCGCCGATGCCATCCAGGATGGCCTCGGCTGCCGAGCGAATATCAGTCGACATGAGAATCCTTTCGCGAGTTAAGGGCCTGTGAAAACCACAAAAGACCTAGGCCACAATGGTTCATAGCGAACCATCCCCACGCGGCTAAGAGTGGGGAGCCTAGGTCTTGCCCGAAGTAACAATCCTGGTTAGGAGCCTACTCCGGGGTGCTCACGGGAGACAAGTTTCTGTGGGATAGCACACTGTGGTCCCGGCTTAGGTGTCGGTGGCCTGGGAAGTTGATGAGGAAAAGCGTCAAGCGGGCGGCGAGCAGGGATGTGTTCCCGTACTGTGAAAGTGTCGTAGTGTCACTGTGTGTCCCAAATTGTGACCCCGGGTACACACCTTCTATGCAGAGAAAGGTTGGTCATGACCGCCAAGTCCTCACGCAATTCTGCCTTTATCAGCGTCATCGGGCGCGGCTTCGACGGCTTGGACGTTGCTGCTGTGGCTCAGGAACTAGGAGCCACCTTCGCCCAGGTCGATGACTTGGGAACCACGCTCAGCGAGGTTTTGGACAACGCCCCCGCGGGCAACCTGGTCCTTCAGGGCACAGGCGTTATGGACTTTGACGCCAAGGCCGCGGCCGCTCTGGGCCTGCCCTTCGTGCTGGTTTCCGATGCGCCTGACCGCGCCGCGGAGCTGGCGTTGGAGCACGCGCGCTCGGTAGGCGCCACTGTGGTGGGCGCGGTGGGCGACGTCTCCTCCGTTCCCAGTGCGATTTCTTCCCTGGAGGACATCGAACCCTATATGTGCGCCGAGCTCTTCCAGAAGCAGCTTCTGGATCAGGCCCGCGAAATCGGGGCGCACATCGTGCTGCCGGAGGGCGAGGATGACCGCATCCTGGAGGCTGCCGGTGAGCTCATTAAGGGCAAGGTGGCGAAGCTGACGATTCTGGGTGACGGGGACGTCGAAAAGCGCGCCCAGGAACTCGGGATCGACCTGAGTAGCGTGGAGATCATCAACCACCTGGAATCCCCGTTGGCGGAGGAATTCGCAGCGGACTTTGCGGAGCTGCGCAAGAAGAAGGGCGTGACGCTGGAGCAGGCGCGCGAGACCATGAAGGACGTGTCCTACTTCGCCACGATGATGGTGCACAAGGGCTTGGCCGATGGCATGGTCTCCGGCGCGGCGCACACCACGGCGCACACCATTAAGCCTTCCTTCCAGATCATCAAGACCAAGCCGGAGGCCTCCGTTGTCTCCTCCATCTTCCTGATGGTGATGCCGGGCCGCCTGTGGGCGTTCGGTGATTGCGCGGTGAACCCGAACCCGACCCCGGAGCAGCTCGGCGAGATCGCCATCGTCTCTGCGCAGACCGCAGCACAGTTTGGCCTAGACCCGCGCGTGGCGCTGCTGTCCTACTCGACGGGTACCTCGGGCGCTGGCCCGGACGTGGAGAAGGTGACGCAGGCCGTCGAGGTGGCTCGCGGCATCGATTCCTCCGTGGCGGTGGATGGTCCGCTGCAGTTCGACGCTGCCTGTGACCCCGGCGTGGCCGCCAAGAAGGCGCCGGAATCTGACGTTGCGGGTAAGGCTACGGTCTTCGTCTTCCCGGACCTGGAGGCCGGCAACATTGGTTATAAGACGGCGCAGCGCACCGGTGGCGCGTTGGCGGTGGGCCCGATTCTGCAGGGGCTGAACAAGCCGGTCAATGACCTCTCGCGTGGCGCGACCGTTCCGGACATCATCAACACGGTGGCTATCACCGCTATCCAGGCAGGGGTGAAGTAGATGGCGTACGTACTCGTTCTCAATTCGGGTTCCTCCTCGGTTAAGTTCCAGCTGGTGGACCCGGAAAGCTCGGCCACGGATACCCCGCTGGTCTCCGGCTTGGTGGAGCAGGTCGGAGAGCCGCAGGGTGCGGTGACCGTCAAGACGGGCGGTGAGGAATACAAGGAAGAGCTGGAGATTCCTACCCACTCCTTCGGCCTCGACCGCGCGTTCGGCATCATGCACGAGCACGGCGTGGGCCCGACGGATGTCGAGGTCATCGCCGTGGGCCACCGCGTTGTGCACGGTGGGCGCCTGTTCAGCGAGCCGCAGCTCATCGTGGACCAGATTGAGTCCATGATCGAGGACCTCATCCCGCTCGCGCCGCTGCACAACCCGGCCAACCTGGACGGCATCCGCGTGGCGCGCAAGCTGCTGCCGGATATCCCGCACGTGGCGGTCTTTGATACGGCCTTCTTCAATCACATGCCGCCGGCGGCCGCGCTCTATGCCATCAATAACGATGTGGCCTCGCAGTACGATATTCGCCGTTACGGCTTCCACGGAACCTCCCACGAGTTCGTCTCGCAGCAGGTGCCGAAGCTCTTGGACCGCGACCCGGGCCACGTCCACCAGATCACGCTGCACCTGGGCAACGGTGCCTCGGCGGCGGCGATTCGCAACGGCCGCCCGATTGATACCTCGATGGGCCTGACCCCGCTGGCGGGTCTGGCCATGGGCACGCGCTCGGGCGATATTGATCCGGGTATCATCTTCCACCTCTCCCGTGAGGCAGGGATGTCGATCGATGAGATCGATAACCTTCTGAACAAGCGCTCCGGTGTGAAGGGCATTGCGGGTGTCAACGATTTCCGCGTGCTGCGCGAGCGCATCAACAACGAGGACCAGGACGCCTGGCTGGCCTATAACATCTACATCCACCAGCTGCGCCGCTTCATCGGTGCATACATGATTGCGCTGGGCCGCGTGGACGCGATTACGTTTACCGCCGGCGTGGGCGAGAACGATACCGAGGTCCGCCAGGATTCGCTGTACAACCTGGACATGTACGGCATTGACTTCGACAAGGAAGCCAACCTCGTGCGCTCGAAGGAGCCGCGCATGATTTCGACCGTGGAATCCCAGGTCAAGGTCTTCGTGGTGCCGACCAACGAGGAGCTGGCCATCGCGCAGAAGTCCGCGGGCATTGCGGCCATGGCCCGGGAGGCGGGCCTGTACTAAGTCGAGCGTCGGCTATGCCGACGTCTAGAACATCGTGACTGGGCGGACCTTGTTGGCCAAGTCCACCAGCGCGTAGCGGTGGCGGGCGAACGGTGCCTGGCGGGCTAGTGCCCGCAAGGTATCCGCCAGGCCATAGCGCAGGCCGCGCTGGGTAAAGGGGAACTCGAAGAGGTCGTTGGGGGAGGCCGCGGCGTCGAGGTCTGACTCGCGCAGGAAGGTCAGCCCGGCGGAGATGACCGCAATCTTGATCTGCAAGAATCGCGGCTCGTTCTGCGGAATCTCCTCCAAGCGGCGGGCAGCACGGCGGATGCGGGACTCGGAGAGATCGTGCACGATGAGCTGCAGGACCGTGGTCAGACGGGCCATGCGGTGGTGGCGCGACGCATTGGGCACCTTATCCAAGGTGGCCACGGCGAGCTCAACCTGGTGCTCGGCGCGCAGCTGGCGGGCCAGGCCGAAGGCGGAGGAGACCGTCGTCGGGTTCGTGGCCCACACGATGCCGTAGAGGCGCAGAGAGTTGAAGCGCAGGTGGGCCGGATCATCGGTGACGTGATCCCAGATGCCGGGCTGATCCTCGAAAGCATCGTTGGGCAGATCCGCCAGCGACGTAGTGAGGTTGGCGCAGGCGCGGGCGACGGAGGCGTCGATAAGCGCGGCTTCTGAAAAACCCAGCTGCTGCAGGATGAGCTCGTTGACCGCGCCGATGGCCAGCTTCGGGGCGGCCTCACCGGGCAGCACGTCGAGGACGTGGGCGAAATGGGCCTGAGCCTCGCGGTACTTATCCAGCAGCAGCTCGGTCACGCCCGAGTACCAGTGGAAGCGCCAGTCCTTGCCCAAGCGCTCCTCGATGGAGGTCAGCCACTCGCGTGCCTGGCCGATGTATCCCAGATCAATCATGGCGCGCACCACGCCGAGGGGAATCTCCGCGGACTCCTCGTACTCCGGGGTCTGCATGGCCTGGCGCAGGGTCTCCAGCGCTTCCTGCGGCTCGGTATAGGAGGAACCCTGAAGCAGCGGGGCGCCGATATCGGAGCGGACGATGAGCGGGATGGGCAGCGCGGAGACCACCTCGGGGGCGGTGATGCGCACGGTGCGGTCGATGCCGTCGATGAGCTGGTCGGTGCGGAAGACTAGGTGCTTCGTGCCGAAGGTTGTACGCTGCGGGGAGAAGACGGAGTGTTGGGCCGGGTGCTGGATGCCATCGCGCAGCGCGATGACCTCACGCAGCACGCCGAAGAGCTGGTTGCGGAGCTCGGACACGGACGCGAAGCGCTGCTCCGGGTCAGGATCGGTAGCGCGCAACAGCAGGCGGTAGAAGGAGAGGTAGCGGCGCAGCAGCGGCTCCTCGGTAGGGGAGGGTAGGCCGGGCTTATAGACGCCATCCTCCACCGGCAGCTTCAACGTCAAGCAGGCCAGTGTGCGGCCGATGGAGTAAATATCGCTGGCCACCGAGGGGCCCTGGGTGGCGATCTCCGGGGCCTGGAAACCCTGTGTGCCATAGATGTGGCCGAAGGCGCCGATGCCGGAGACCGCGCCCAGATCGATGAGCTTGGCCTGGTCCTCGGTGACGATGATGTTGGAGGGCTTCAAATCGTTGTAGACCACGCCGCGGGCGTGCAGGTAGTCCAAGGCGGGCAGGATTTCCAGGATGTAGGCAATCGCGGTGTCGACCGGGAAGCGGTCATTGACCTGGTCGTTGCGGCGCTGCTTGAGCGAGGGGCCGCCCACGTATTCCATGACGATGAAGCCGCCGGGGACGCGGGGGTCATCGATGAAGTTGAAAATCTTCACGATATTCGGGTGTGTGATGTCCGCGAGGAACTCGCGCTCCGCCTCCGCAGTCGCTGTCTCTTCGGCGGAGTTGGTGGATTGCATGCCCTTGAGCACCACGATGCGCCCGGAGACGAAGTGGTCATTGGCCAGGTAGATCCACCCCAACCCGCCATGGGCGAGCACGCCGAGGATCTCATACTGGCCGGCCACCATGTCACCCGGCTTGAGCTGCGGCGGGGCGGCGCGGGGCGCATCCTGCGGATCGATGAGCGCCTCGCTGGGATCTACCGGGACCACGAAGGGCAAGGTAGCCATGCCATCGGCCACCTCGCGGTCGGTGCGCTTGGTGGCGCGGCGCTGGCGGAAGGTATCGAGCGCGCGGCGGCGGGAGGCCCGCGAGGGGTCCTCTGCTTTGCGACGATCACGCAGCTGCCCCAGCTCCTCGATGAGTGCCGCGATGTTATCCGAATCGACGTATTCGCCGTCCTCGGGTTTGCCCGTCGCGGTGCCGTGCGCGCCGGGGCGGTCCGCTGGGGAGAGGACGGCGCCGGTGGCACCGAGGTCCTCCTCCTCGAGGTCATCCGCGAAGGGATCGAAGGGGACTGCCGCGGTGCGGTCTGAGGCTTCCGTGCTGTCGGCGCCGGGCGCTGCTGCGTTCTGGCCGCCGGATTCCGCGGACGACGCGGTGAGGTGGTGGTCCTCCGAAAAATCGTCCTCCTCATCGGCGAAGGGATCGAAGCGCACGGCCTGGGTGGCGTCGGCAGGAGCTTCGGGCTCCACGGCTGCGGGATCTGCGGCTTTGGGCTGCGCAGTCTCGTGCTCTTCGGGCGTGAGGTGGTCGAGCTCATCCTCGCTGAAGCGGTGCGACATTAGTGCCCCTCCTTCTTCTCACCGGGCTGGTTGCTGGTTGGGGAACTCGGCTGCGATTCCGTCGCGGGTGGAGTCTCATCGAGGTACTTCGGTGCCGGGAGCAAAGGCTGTTCCATATAATCCCCCAACCACGTGCTGAAGAGCTTCTGCCAGGTCCCGTCCTTGCGGATGCGCTCCAGCGTGGAGTTGACCTGGCGGATGAGCGGGCGCGAGTCATAAGAGCCATCGGGTTTGCGCACGGCTACGCCATAGCTTTGGCTTTCGAGGGGATCGCCGACGATCTCCGTGTAGCGATCCTGCGCCAGCATCCCGGAGAGCAGGGCATCATCCACCACGATGCCGTCCGTTTGCCCCAGCTGCAGCGCCATGAGGCAATCGCCCCAGGCGCGGGTCTCCAAGATATCGGAAGTAGGCGCGTGCTTGCGTATCGCATCCACCATGGTGGAACCCTTCGTCGCGCACAAGGTCAACCCGGCGGTATCCGCGATGGAGTGAATGCCGGAGTTCTTCAGCACCAGCAAGCGGGCATCCGTTTGCATATAGGGAATGGAGAAGGCGACTTCGCGCTGGCGTGTGGGGCTAATCGTCATGGTGCGGATGACGATGTCTACCGTGCGGTCGTTGAGGGCACGCGCGCGCTCGGAAGCTTCCACGAAGCGGAAGTCCACCTTGTTGGGGTCCCCAAAGATATCGCGTGCAATTTCGCGGGCGATGTCGGCCTCGAAGCCGCGGACCTCGCCGGTGGCGGTATCGCGGTAGCTGAGCAGGTTATTGGAGCGGTCCACGCCCACGATGAGCCGGCCGCGCTCCAGGAGCTCGGGCACGCGCTCCTTCGGCGACTTATCGTCCGGGCGGTAAGAGCCGTAGGCTTCTGCATCGCTTTGCTTGGACACCTCACCGCTGCCTGCGGGCTCGATGATGGCGTCCTCCGGCAGCGGCGGGCCCGGCGTGGAATCGAGGTTCGCGGTAGAGGGCAGGATGGGATCCGGCGCGCTAGGCGGCTCCGGCTCGCAAGCACTGAGTGCCACGGCGCTGCTGAGCACGAGCAGGGCGGCGATCCAGGCCGGGCGGTTCGTGGTAGGGCGGCGCATCACAGGTACTCCTGCAGACGGGGGCGGATTCCCAACCACACGGCGATAATCGCGCCGAAGGTAGCCAGGAGCACGCCAGTGGACACCATGGTCATGGCATTGAGCCCCTGGACCAGGTAGGTGCGCATGGCGTCGCGGGCCTGGTCGATGAGCGCGGCCAAGGAATTATCCACGGCGTTGAAGGCACTGGCGGCGGTGGGGTCACCGTCCGGATCGATGGCGGTGGCCTGGTACAGCGCGGCATCGTAGTCACCCATGGAGAGATCCTCCATGAAGTTCTCGTGCGTGGTCGTCCAATCTTCCACTGCCTGCTTCGCGTGGGGAATTAGGGTGGGATCGGAGGAGGGGAAGTCGTCGTCGACAAGCGCCTGCTCATAGTCCCGCAGAGCCTGGTTGACGGAGTACACCGTGGAATTAAAGTGCACGGACATGTCCTGCTGGGAGGAGCGCAGAACTAAGGCGAGAGTCTCCGAGGTGCGCATCTGCTGGGCCTCGATGCGGGAGGCGGTCAGCGAGTCCCAGGGGCGCGATACCGTCTCGAAACCCTGGTGGCCCGAGGCCCACGTGGCGAAGTTGGAGGCGGAGGCCCACACCAGCGCCAGGAACAACAGGCCCGTGGCCACCACGAAACCGCGGTTGAAGCGCCGGCGGGTCAGCCGCCACAGCCACCACTGCGCCAGGCCGAGGAAGATGAGAGCGGCGACCAGACCAGATAGTGGCACCCACTGCGGGCGGGTCAGGCGCTGCTGCTGTTGGCTCACCTTTTCCGACGTCAAGGTGAACAGCTCCGCGGCGGCGGGGAGGATCTGGGTCCGCATGAGCGCCGAGGCATTGGACATATAGGAATTCGCCACGGCGTGGCCCGCGCGGTGATTGACGCGGGCCTTTTCCACGAGCGCGGTATACACCGGCAGCTTGCGTTGGATAAACGTGACGAGCTCGCGCACGCGCTCATCCTCCGCGGAGGTGCCCACGATGGCCTCCGTGGCGGCGACGGAGGCGGCATCGATGGCCTCGTTATAGCGGTTGCTGTTCACCTCCGGCTCCACGCCCGCCTGCACGAAGCCGGTGGTGGCCACGGTATCCGCCAGGGATAGGTTGGTGTAGAGGTGGTGCGCCGCATTCGACATCGGCTCGGTGGAGGTCAGCAAGGTATCCAAATCATCGTGCCTTGAAGCCGAGGATGAAGACATGGAAAAACCGGCCGCCGCCAGCGCGACGGTGAGGATGACGGTGACCGTAAAAAGCTTGCCGGGCGTGGTGGCCGCGAAGCCATAGAGGCGCCGGATGACGCGCGCGGGGCCGGCGAAGGAGCTCATGGCCAGCTGCGTCGGGCGGCCAAATGCCGGGCTGGCGGGCTCGGTGACTTCATCGAGCCAGTGATCGCCCCATGATTCGGGGGAGTGCTCGCGCAGTTCGGTGGCCGGGCCGGTCATTCCCTTAGGATAGCGCCCTCGACCGCGTCGCGCGATGATTTGGGGCAGGGTGGCGCGGGCTGCTTCTGACGTATCGTGGAAGGCATGTGTACACGCGTAAACCCAGAACTCTCCGGTGATGGCTGGTCTAAGGGGCCGGGCGGGGTGCCGGTATGGGGCAAGTTTGGAGCTGCTGGCCTTTTCTTGGTGGCGGGGGATGAGGTGTTGCTCCAGCACCGCGCCACGTGGACGAATAATGGCGGGACCTGGGGAATCCCGGGCGGGGCGCGGGATAAGCCGGAGTCCCCGGAGCAGGCAGCGCTGAGGGAGACGGCGGAGGAAACCGGAATCTCGGCCTCAGACATCGAGGTGCTGGATGCGCTGGTCACCTCTGGGCCTTTCGAGGAAGGCTGGACCTATACCACGGTGTTGGCGCGGACTGTCTCGGGCCAGCGGCTGGAGACAACCGCCAATGCGGAGTCCGCCGAGCTGCGCTGGGTGCCGTTTAACCAGGTAGAAGAGCTAGAGCTCTTGGCTCCCTTCCGGGAAGCGCTGCCGCGTTTGCTGGAGCGCTGGGAGGAAATCAGCAGCTGATACAGGCGCGCGGCGGGAACCTGTGGCACGCTGTAGGACATGATTGAAGTAGCCGGACTGACCAAACAGTACAAGTCTGTCCGCGCCGTCGATGACCTCACCTTCCAGGTGAAGCCGGGACAAGTGACCGGCTTTCTGGGACCAAACGGCGCTGGAAAATCAACGACGATGCGCATGATTCTGGGTTTGGACAAGCCCACCGCTGGCACTGCTCTGGTGCACGGCAAGCCCTACCGCGAGCTGAAGAACCCACTGCGTGAGGTGGGCGCGCTTCTCGACGCCAAAGCCGTCCACGCCAACCGCACCGCCGCCAACCACCTGACGTGGATGGCGCAGGCCAATGGCATTCCTACTTCCCGCGTCGACGAGGTGCTGGGTCTTGTGGGCTTGGCTGATGTTGCCGGCAAGAAGGCTGGCGGCTTCTCCCTCGGTATGGGCCAGCGCCTCGGCCTGGCGGCCGCCCTGTTGGGGGATCCGGGCGTGCTGATCCTGGATGAGCCGGTCAACGGCCTAGATCCGGAAGGTATTCGCTGGGTGCGCTCGCTCGTGCGGGCGCTGGCGGCGGAGGGCCGCACGGTGCTTATCTCCTCGCACTTGCTGGCGGAGATGGCGCAAACCGCGGACCATCTCGTGGTGATTGGCCGCGGCAGGCTCTTGGCTAATCAGCGGACCTATGACTTTGTGAAGGAAAACTCCAGTGCCTCGGTTATCGTGCGCTCGGAGCACTTGCGCGAGTTCGGCTCGGCGCTGAAGGAGGCCGGCATCACGTATAGCGAGTCGGTTGATGAGGAGCAGCGCCGCACCTTGGTTATTCCGAACCAAACCACGGATTACGTGGGTCAGCTGGCTTATTCCACGGGTGTGCCGCTGACGGAATTGACGCTCCACCGCGCCTCGCTGGAAGAGGCCTACGTGACTATGACGGAACGCGCGGTGCAGTACCAGGCGGCGGCACCGAAGGAAGGGGTATAGCGCTAATGTTTTTCAACACTGTGCATGCGGAGTGGACGAAGCTGCGCACGACGAAGTCCTTCTGGTGGACCACGGCGCTCATCATTCTCATCGTGACGGGCTGGACGCTGCTGAACTCGCTGAACGCGGGCGAGGCGGTGTTGGGCATTAGCCCGCTGCAGGAGCGGGCCTTGAGCTCCATCCTCCTGCTCATGGGCATGCCGATCATAATGATCCAGGGCGCGATGGTGGTGACCACGGAATACCGCTATAAGACGCAATCTTTGACCTTCATGGCCAACCCGAAGCGCTGGACAGTGGCCTGTGCCAAGCTGCTGCTCTACGGCGTCATCGCGGCCATCATTGCTTTCTTGAGCCTGGTGTACATCTTCGTGTTGGCGGATATGACGACCAACGAATCGGCGGCGGAGGCTTTCCAGCCCTTTGCCAGCGAGGATGGCAAGTACATGCTGTGGTCCTTCCCGCTCGCGGCCTTCGGCGTGGTTGCCTTCGTGCAGGGCCTGGGCATGCTGTTGCGGCAGACCGCCGGCACGGTGGCGATTTCCCTCATCTTGTACTTGGGGTTGGAAAACATCGTGCGTGTGCTGCCGACGGTGGGCGATAAGGCCATTCACTTCATGCCCTTTACTGCCTTCCAGAACTGGGCGGTGAACTATGTAGATGAGAACGCGCCGTGGTCATCGGTAGGCTTTGAGGCCCTCGTCTTCTTCGGTTGGGCCGCGGTGCTGTGGATTTTCGGCGTCATCGTGCTGGAGCAGCGCGACGCGTGATTCCTTTTCCACTCCTGGCTACCTTGGCGCTGTTGTCCGCAACAGCGCCTTTTGCCACTGATATGTACTTGCCGGTGATGCCGGAGATCCTCGCCGATCTGGGCACCACCCGGGCGATGGTCCAGCTGACCATCTCAGGCTTCTTCATCGGCATGGGCGTGGGACAGCTGGTGATGGGCCCGCTTTCCGACGCCATCGGGCGCAAACGCCTCCTCATCGCCGGTGCCTGCCTCGCGCTAGTGGCCTCCGTGTTGGCGGCGCTGGCTCCGACCGCCACCGTGCTCGTGGCCGCCCGCGTGCTGCAGGGCCTCGGCGGCGGCGCGTGCGTGGTACTGGCCCGCGCGGTGGTACCTGACCTCGTGCACGGCGCGGCTGCCGCGAAGGCGTATTCGCTGCTCATGGCGCTGCAGGGCATCGCGCCGGCGGTGGCCCCAGTGCTCGGCGGTGTTCTGGCGGAGCCGCTGGGCTGGCGCGGCATCTTTTGGGTGCTCGCCGGGCTGCATGCGGTGCAGTTGGTGCTGGCGATTGCCATCGTTCCGGAAACCGCGGGTGGGCGCTCCCGCGCCGGGCTGTTCCGCACGGTGGCGGGCAACTACTGGGCGGTCCTGACCAATGCCCGGGTGTGGGGCTACCTGGTGACCATGGCCTTCGGTTTCTGCTCGATGTTCTGCTACATCGCGGCCTCGGCCTTCGTGGTGCAAGACCAGTGGGGCTTTTCGCCGCTGGGCTATTCGCTGGTTTTCGGCATCAACTCCGTGGGCCTCTTTATGGCCACGCTGGTGAATTCGCGGGCGATGGATTCGGTCTCCCCGGCGGTCATGCTGCGCATCGGTGTTTGCGGCGTTCTTGCGTGTGGGGTGCTCTTGCTGCTGTCGGTGCTGTTCGGCGCCCCGGTGTGGGTGTGCCTCGTCGTGCTCTTTGCGTGTGTGGCGCCGACCGGCTTCATCATGGGCAACGCCACCGCGCTGGCGACGGGCCTCATGCGCCCGCGCGCGGGCAGCGTCTCCGCGATTATGGGCTTTGGCCAGTCCTTGCTAGCCAGCGCCATCAGCCCGCTCATGGGATGGGGCTCAAATGCGGCGCTGACGATGGCCATCGGCATGGTGTGCTGCAGCTTCATCTCGCTGTGCGGCCTTGTGGCGTCCACGCGGCTGGCCCGCGGCGCTGCGTGAAGTTCAACAGATGTGCACAACGCATAGAGCGTTAATGCGTATTATTGGCCGCATGGCTACCCCACGTCTCGCCGAGCTTCGCCTGAGCAAGTTCAAGTCTTTCCATGATGCTGTATTGACTCTGCATCCAGTCACCTTTCTGACTGGCTTAAACAGTTCCGGAAAGTCGAATGCTTTGGATGGGCTGGAGGTTTTGTCCCGCTTGGCATCGGGGGCAGAACTAGGAGACGCACTTGATGGGCGCATGACCCAAACCGGCCCAATCCGAGGTGGCTCTCGTGGTTGCGCCCCGCATGGTACCGAGAGCTTTGAACTGGGCTGTACCGTTGAATCTGGGAGAGATACGTACCGCTATGACGTCGAGGTTCAGGTGTATCCGGAGTTGCGTGTTGTCAAAGAAAGCCTCATCGGTACCGGATATTCCGTAAAGAGCGGCACCCGCACTAGCGATGCAGAGTTGTTTAAGACCCAGCCGGCAGCAGACAACCGAGCTGGGATCTACACGTTAATTTTTAGCGGAAAGCGTGGGGCAAACCCCACCACACTTCTGCGTGATTCTCGCCTTATTTTGGGACAGATTAAGGCGGTGCTAGCGGGAAAGAACCGTGCGGAGAATTCGGTGTTGAAAGGGGCGTCGATTGTGTCCATGGCGCTTCGATCAGTGTTTCACCTCGATCCAGTCCCCAGCCTTATGCGGGATTACGTCCCAAGGAAGAGCACGCAGCTGAAGCGTAGCGGTGAGAACCTCTCGGCGGTGCTGTGGCAGCTGCAAAAGGATTCCCCCAAGACTTTCCAAGAGTTAGGACAGCTGGCCGCTTATGTGACTGGAGTGGATTCCACACTGGACTTCATTGACTCCCCGTTGGACGAAGTCATGCTAACCCTCGTGGAACACTTCGAGGATGGAAAGCAGGAAAGAACGCCTGCTCGTGAAATGAGTGATGGCCTCCTCCGGTTCCTCGCAATTGCAACGGCGCTCAAAACAGCGCCCAAGGACTTGGATATCGAGCAGCCTCTTGAACTTGGTGATGACGTAGAGAACCCAGTAGCTCAAATTGTCGTCGAAGAAATGGAAAACGGGCTTCACCCTTCGCAGGCACAAAGAGTTATGCAGATGCTTAGCGAATCCGCACGCAAACATGACTCGCAGGTTCTTGTCACGACCCACAGTCCTGCCATCTTGGACCAAATTTCTGGCGAGAAGAATAGTCAGGTAGCAGTGTGCTACCGGGATAGCGGAACCGGGCAAAGCGAGCTCTCGCCTTTGGTGGAGTTACCGGATTTTGTGGAATCCATTTCCAAGCACAGTTTGGGTGCTGCGGTCACCGCTGGTGAATTAGTCGATGACACCGAAACGCAGACTAGTTTCGAGAACATGAATCGACTCTTTGGGATCAGCTGATGCGCGTTTACTTCATCGATACCTCTGTGTTGGATAACCTGCTTGCGATTCCTCACAAATGCCAAGCTAAGGAGCAATCCAAGATCGATTTTGCGGAACGCCAAAGCGAGAACGCGAAGTTCATCCTGCCGATTACCGCGGTAATTGAAACCGGAAATCACATTGCGCAGCTTCCGCAGGGCGACGTGAGACGCAATATTGCGGAAAAATTTTCCCAGATGCTCGAGTTGACCGCCCATCAACAATCCCCATGGATCCTGCATGACTTTCAGTGGAACAAGGAGTTCATCACCGAGCTCGTCTCACGACATCGTGCGGGTCTATCAATGGTGGATATGATGACTCAGCAGATTGGTGGCGGCGATCTTTGTATTCTGACTGAGCGCGAGTTGTATAAGCGCGCTACCGGAATTACCGCAGAAGTGTGGACGTACGATGCCGCTCTGAGTGCATATTCTGGGTAGTAAACGTCCTAACGTTGGTGAGGCAGTGCGAGCTCTTGCCATCCATCAGAGATGGTTCTAGTCAGCCCTACCGCAGCAAGGTGCGGGCCCACATGTGCTTGTTACTGCAGGGCGGAGGTCAGGCGCATGACGTTGTCCACGTAGCGGCGCAGCAGGCCGCGCTCGTTCCACTCCTCGAGGGTGAGCTCGTGGCAGACCTTCTTGTAATTCCTGGCCAGCTGGGTGAAATCCTCGATGAGGTCTCCCTTGGCCACCAGCATCGTTGATTCATAGTTGAGGCCGAAGGAACGCATGTCCATGTTGGAGGAACCAAACATGCACAGTGGGTCGCGCTCCGGAAGATTCGGGTCCGCCAGGATGAACTTGGAGTGCAGCACGAAGGGCTCGGGGAATTGGAAGATCCGCACGCCAGCCTCCAAAAGTGCTTGGTAGTAGGAGGACTGCGCGTGGTTGACCACCTGACTTAGGCCAATTTAGTGCGGAAGTTCGCGGCCGGTGATTGTTTGGATGGTGGCGGTGATATCGGGCGGGAGTGGTACGGCGGCGTGGATGGTTTCGCCACCAATGTTGAGTTCGAAGCTGCGGTATTTTTTGAGTGTTCTCACGAGGCGTTTGATGGATTGACCACTGCGGGTCTCCATTAGGTGGGCCACGGCTAGTGCTGCGATGACAATGTTGAGATGTGCTGTGATCGAGTCTTGTTTTCTGGCGTAGATTGGGCGTGCTTTCAGGTCTGATTTCGACATCCGAAATGATTTCTCAATGTTGAATAGCCTGCGGTAATGCCCGATAACCTCACTAGCGTCAAGAGCGGTCAGGTCGGTTTCATAGCCTTTGATTCCGGCTAGGGCTCGGTGTTTGGCAGCAAGAGCGTAGTTGACCTTCTTGTTCGGGGCGGAAAGATCGATATAGCGGTTACGCTTGATAGCGATATCGCCGTCAACAGCCCGTTTTGCTTTTGCGACTTGCTCTTTGATTCCGCGCAGGCTGCGTCTGGCCCGATCGTGGGAATACTGGAAGTGGGTCACCGTATTCGGGGTTGTGTGTTTGCGCCCATCACTTGCCGAGGCTTGTGTCCAGATCTGGCCGTGGGTGTAGTCTTCACCGGGGTGTTCCCGCCGCCAGGTTTCGATCACCTCAGGCACGGTGGGGGTTTTCACCGACAAGATGTAGTGCAGACCTGCATCGATGAGGGCTTGTTTGTTCGCCGCGGAGAACATGCCTGCATCAGCAACGACGGTAACTTCATCGAGTTGGTAGGCCTCTTGGAACCGTGTGATCATCGGCAGCATCGTGTGGGTTTCTGCCGAGTTGCCAGCAAACGCCCCCGCATGTAGTGGAAACCCAGTGGCATCAGTAAGCAGCCCGACAAGGATTTGCGGCTCTAGGCGGCGCTCTTTGGAAAACCCGGGTTTGCGAAGCTCATCAGCGGTATCGGTTTCAAAGTACAAGGTGGTCACGTCGTACAAAATAAAAGTACCTGGCCCGATACCTGCATGATGGGCCAACGCTTGGGTTAGTATCTCTCCGAACGATTCGGTTGCGAAGGTGGGAAGACGCCTCTGGATGGTGCGGTAGCTTGCGCTGGTGATGCCAACCTCGGCAAGAGTCTCGATGGAATCCAGCTTTGAGCCGGGATTAATGATCCGGGCACGCACCAGATCCCGAAACACCTGATCATCACCGCTTGCTACAGCAAGACCTAGCTCGTTGAAACACGCATCAATACAGTCCAGCAAGTATCCAGCCCGCTGACCGACTACCGGCAGCGGGTGGCAAACGCTGCCTGTTGCCGGTGGGATGTGTTCTACCTCGCCGAAGTCCAATGCGAGTTGGTCACCATCAACGATGCGTTGAGCTTCAGCTCTTAAAAGCGCAAGCTCAGACTCTGAATGCGCTGAGCCGATATGCTTCATCCTTTTCGCACCTTTGCGTTCAGAGAACACCACCTGCACCGCCATCGCCCCAGAAGCGGTCTTAACGGTGCGAATATAAGGACTCACAAAAATCAGACTACTGAATACCCCCGGCACTACCCACTTAGTGCGGAAAAAATCCTCCCCACCGACGAAAACCAACAGGTAACAGTGTCAAGAGTGACGTTACTCACCCACCCATGACCTAAGTCAGGTTACTGCAGGGCGGAGGTCAGGCGCATGACGTTGTCCACGTAGCGGCGCAGCAGGCCGCGCTCGTTCCACTCCTCGAGGGTGAGCTCGTGGCAGACCTTCTTGTAATTCCTGGCCAGCTGGGTGAAATCCTCGATGAGGTCTCCCTTGGCCACCAGCATCGTTGATTCATAGTTGAGGCCGAAGGAACGCATGTCCATGTTGGAGGAACCAAACATGCACAGTGGGTCGCGCTCCGGAAGATTCGGGTCCGCCAGGATGAACTTGGAGTGCAGCACGAAGGGCTCGGGGAATTGGAAGATCCGCACGCCAGCCTCCAAAAGTGCTTGGTAGTAGGAGGACTGCGCGTGGTTGACCATGAACTGGTCCGCCTTCGCTGAAACCAAGAGCTCCACCTCGACGTCGCGGTAGCACGCGGTGGTGACCGCTTCCAAGAGGGACTCGTCCGGAATGAAGTAGGGCGAGCAAAGGATGAGCTTCTCCTTCGCGTGGTGCACCACCGAGTTGAACATGCGCAGGTTAGGTTCCGTGGTGTAGCCGGGACCAGAGGGGACCAACTGGAGGTGGTTGGAGTCCGCCGTCATAGCGTCGTCATAGGGCTGCATGTCCAAGGACAGCTGTTCCTCCGATTCCAGGTACCAATCCACCGCGAACACCGAGGCCAAGGACGTCACCACAGGGCCGGTCATCTCGACCATGTAGTCGATCCATGCGCGGTCCTTCGTCTTGTATTCGCGCTTGATCATGTTCATCGAGCCCAAGAAACCCGTGTGGCCGTCAATGACCACGATCTTGCGGTGATTGCGCAGGTCCGGGCGGCGGAAGCGGCCCTTGTGCAGCTGCAGCGGAAGCATGAGCCGCCAATCGACGTCAATCTCGGTAAGGCGCTTGCCCAGCGTGAAGTAACCCTTGTATTTCAGGCTGCCAATCTGATCCAGCAGCAGCTTGACCTCCACGCCGCGCTGGCGGGCGCGCGCGAGGGATTGGAAGAAGACATCGGTCACCTCATCCCAGGACTGGATGTAGATTTCAATGAGCACGTATTTCTCAGCGCGGTCCACCGCACGGGCCATGGCCAGGATGGCCTCCTCATAGGAAGCGTGCAAGCCCTTGTTATGCCCAATCAGAGCCGGGTGCCCGGTGAGGTTGCGGTTGAGCTGGATGAGGGATTCCACCTCCGGGGAGAGGCGCCCGGAGGGGTGGTTGGGGGTGGAGGCGGTGACGTCGTTAAGCAGTGCGTTGGCCTCTTGCTGGATGCGGTGGCGCCGGCGGTTGATATAGGGCGAGCCCATGAGCAAGAACAGGGGCAGGCCTACGATAGGCAGCACCAGAATGGCCAGCAGCCAAGCGGTGGAGCTAGACGGGCGGCGGCCTTCGGGGACCACGCCGATGGCGATGATTTTGATGCCGTAGTCAATGATCAGCAGCACAAGCTGCCAGACGGAGAGATCGATGTTGAGGTTCATGGCAGGCTAGCGCACCGATGCGAAATCGGGGACATCGAAATCTGCGATCAGTGGCACGTGGTCGGAGGTCTTGTCGCCGGCGCGCTCAACCATATCCACCTGGGCACCTTGGACCAGGTGTGCAAGCGGCTCGCTGGCCAGCTGGAAATCGATGCGCATGCCCTCGTTCTTTTGGAAGCGCAAGGACTTGTAATCAAAGTAGGTCCAGCGGTCTTCCTCGGTGAAGCGGCGTGTGACCTCCTCAAGCCCGGCCTCCTCCAACATCTGGAAGGCCGCGCGCTCCGGTTCGGTGACGTGTGTTTTGCCGCGGAAGAGGGACATATCCCAGACGTCCTCATCGCGCGGAGCAATGTTGAAGTCACCCGTGAGCAAGAGTTTCGACTGCGCGCGGGTCTCCACATAGCGTGCCAGCGCGTAGAGGAAGTCCAGCTTGTAGTCGAAGTGGCGGTCCGTGATCTCGCGTCCGTTGGGAACGTAGAGGGACCAGATCTCAATCCCGCGGATGCGGGCCGATACCGCCCGGGCCTCGCGCGCTTGCTCCTTGGCGGTGTCCTTGTGGAACCCCGGCTGACCGGGGAAGAAGGTCTGGACCTTCTCCGGCTCCTCCTTAGACACAATGGCCACGCCATTCCACTGGTTCAGCCCGTGGCAGGTGACGTGGTAGCCGGCCTCCTCAAAAGGCTCACGGGGGAACTTTGCATCCGCCACCTTGGTTTCTTGCAGGCAAAGCACGTCGATGTCGTGCTTTGCCAGAAGATCCACCGCGCGCTGCGGGCGGGTGCGAACGGAGTTGATGTTCCAGGTAGCTATGCGCATGTAGTTTAGGGTACTTGAGGCAGGCGGCGGGCGTAACGGTGGCGGTGCTGCTCTAAGAAGCCGAGCTTCTCATAGAGCCGAATGCCTGCCGTATTGTGCGCTACGACCTGCAGGTAGGCCTTCTCCGCGCCCTGTGCCTTGCCCCAGGCCAGCATGTGCGCGCCCAGCGCGGTGCCCAGGCCCTTGCGGCGCCAGCCTTCGGCCACCTCCACGGCGGAGTAGCCCAGCCACACGGTGCCGTCCCCGGATTCGGTGAGCGTGCCGCGCGTAATCGCGATGGTCTCACCAGCAGGGGAGAGGAGGCGACCGAAGCCCATCGTGCCCTCAATGTGGCTGCGCAGGTACTCCAGCGCCAGCGGCGGCAGGGCTTTGCCGCGGAAGTGGTAGAGGTTGAGCCACTCGGAATCGGGTTGCTCATCGATGGCGAAGTGGACGTCGGAAAGCGCCGGCAGCTCATCCAGGTCTCGGACCATCACCAGGATTTCCGGTTCGAGCTCCCACGCTTCGGGCTGCGTCGCCACGAGCTTCTCAGCCGACTTGCCGATGCGCTCCGGGATGGCCAAGCACACAGGCAGTTCGTGGCGCGCATAGAACGCTTCAATTTCTTCCATGGGCACCGGCAGGAAACCCGCAGAAGGTCCCAGCGGAATCGCCGAATTGGAGCGCCCCGTCACACCATCACCCGCGCGCATGACCCACTGGCCATCGGAGGTCCACGTATGCTCCTTGCCCGGGAAGGCAGCCGCGGTGGCCACCTCGACGGCGCGGATATCGGAATTGCGCACCGTGCGCGGGGAGAGGCGCTTAATAATCTTGAGCTGCTCCGGCGGAATCTCCACCGCGTCGAGCGAAGAGGGGTAGCCGCCGACTTCCTGCGGGCGGATGACCAGCGGATCTACGCTGAGCACGTGGCCAATCACATCGCTGTGCACGCCGCCGAAATCGCGCCGGGCCACCACGCGCTCGCCCACCTGGACGGCATCGGAGCGGAAGATGCGGGACATTAGTCCTCGTGCCCGAAGGGATCTTCGTCCTCGCCCGGAACCCAGGTGAGGCCGGCCTCGGTCCAGCCGTTGCGCTTAATGGCCTTCTTGGCCTGGCGCTTGTAACGACCGGTGAGTACGTCGGTGTAGACGAAGCCGTCGAGGTGGCCGGTCTCATGCTGCAGCATGCGCGCGAAGAAACCGTAGCCCTCGATGGAGATGTCTTCACCCTTTTCATTCTTGCCGGTCACACGCGCCCAGTCGGCGCGGCCGGTGGGGAAGCCCTCACCCGGAACAGAGAGGCAGCCTTCGTCTTCGGAGCCGTCGTCAGCCGGCATGGTCTCCGGAATCTCGGAGGTTTCCAGCACCGGGTTGATGACGCACCCGCGGCGCATGCCGCCTTCCGGAAGCTCGGTGCCATCAGGCCCGTCGGTGTCGGGGCAGTGGTAGACAAAGAGGCGCTTGTTCACGCCGATCTGGTTTGCGGCTAGGCCGACCCCGTGCGCGGCGTCCATGGTTTCGTGCATGTCCGCGATAAGCTCCTGCAGCTCGGGGGAGTCGATGGGGTCGGTGACCGGCTCGGTGGGGTTGTGGAGGACCGGGTCGCCGTGGATAACGATGGGACGAATAGTCATGGAATACAGTTTAAGCATGCATTCCCTGTCAGACCTAGACGCCGCGATTTTGGAGTTCGAGTCCCACGCCCCGCGCGATATCGGCGCCAAGGAGGAGGCCATCCGCACGCAGCTGGACATTACTCCGGTGCGCTATCACCAACGCCTCAACGTGCTGCTCGACAACCCCGCCGCGCACGCTTCCTACCCGCTGTTGGTGACGCGTTTGCGCCGGCTTCGCGACGCCCGCGAGGACGTCCGGCGCGCCGCACGCGACAATGCGCCGGACTAGGGCTCGCAGATACTAGAGTGACCAATGTGACTAATGTGAATCCGGAAAACTCTGCCTCGTCCGCTGACCGCGCGCGCCACGCCGCCGAGTCCGACTCGGCCGCCGCCCCGGCCTCCGCTAGCAAGCTCCCGCTGCGTGGTGTCGCCATGGTGCTCATCGCCGTGGCCGTCATGCTCGGCATGTGGGCTCTGTACGCCATGACCTCGGATAGCTCCGAGGACACCGCCCAGGACGCGCCCGCCAACGACGCCGCCGTGTCCGGACCCGCCACCGGTGGCGCCGAGGGCGACGCCCATACCGGCGGCGCTGCGGGCGAAGCCGACAAGAATAACGACGCCGACGAGAACGAGCGCCCGGCTGATACCGACGCCGACTCGGAGAACGCTGCTGAGGTCGGCGCTGAGCATGGTGAGAACGCCGAGGCCGGTGCACCCGCAGGCAATGCCGATCGCCCGCAGGCGGAAATACCCGTCAACGTTTACAACAACTCCGGCCGCGTCAACTACGCCGCCGATGAGGCCGAGCGCCTCAAGAGCAAAAAGTTTAGGGTCGCCGAGGTAGGAAACATCAGCGATGATGTCCTCGTCGCGCCGAAGACCACCATCTTCTTCCCACAGGGTGATGCCGCGGCCGAGAACCTGGCCAAGGAAGTCGCCGCCCAGTACTACGGCGGCAACGTTCCGGCGGAAGCCATCGCGCCGTACCCGGCCGAGCTGACCGGGGATTACACCAAGGGCGATGCCGTCGTCGTGGTCCTCGCCGTTCCCCAAGCCTAGGGAATAAAAACTTATTAAATTCACCCTGTTGGTGGATAGGATGAATGGGTGAATATTCCGGAAGAGAACTTCGCCCGTTCGCCCGAGCCCACGCTGGGTGTTGAGTGGGAAGTTGCCCTCGTTGACCCAGTGAACTGGGATCTCGTGCCGCGCGGCGCCGAGCTTATCGACGTTGTCCGCGCCTCCCACCCCTCCGTGCACCTGGAAAAGGAATTCCTCCAAAACACGGTGGAGCTGGTGACCGGGGTGTGCCGGACGGTGCCGGAGGCGATGGGGGACCTTCGGGCGTCGCTCAGCGCAGTGCGTGAGGCGGCCGATTCCATGGACGTGCGCCTGTGGGCCTCGGGTGGGCACCCGTTTACGGACTTTCGGAAGAACCCCGTCTCCGCGAAGGAGAGCTACTCCGAAATCATCAACCGCACCCAGTACTGGGGCCAGCAGATGCTGCTGTGGGGCACGCACGTGCACGTCGGCATCAGCCACGAGGAACGCGTGTGGCCCATCATCAACGCGCTGATGACGAAGTACCCACACCTGCTGGCCATTTCTGCCTGCTCGCCGGGGTGGGAGGGGCTCGATACTGGCTATGCCTCCAACCGCACGATGCTCTACCAACAGCTGCCCACCGCGGGCATGCCCTACCAGTTTGAGAATTGGGAGCAGTGGCAGGCCTACATGCGGGACCAGGCTATTTCGGGGGTCATCAACCACACCGGCTCGATGCACTTCGATGTTCGCCCGGCCTCCAAGTGGGGCACGGTGGAGGTGCGCATTTCCGACGCTGCCTCCAACCTCCGCGAGCTTTCCGCCATCGTGGCGCTGACGCACTGCCTGGTGGTGCACTATGACCGCATGATCGACGCGGGCGAGAAGCTGCCGACTCTCCAGCCGTGGCACGTGGCGGAGAATAAGTGGCGCGGTGCGCGCTATGGCATGGACGCGCTGGTCATCACCTCGCGCGAGACCGATGAGCGTTGGATCAAGGATGAGCTGGCGGATCTCTTGGTGGAGCTGGCCCCGTTGTCCGAGGAGCTGGGCTGTGCCCGGGAGCTGCAGCTGGTGCAGGAAATCATCGATTCCGGGGCGGGCTATGAGCGCCAGCGCCGCCTGTACGAGGAGACCGGCAGCTGGCAGAAGGTGGTCAAGGCCACCGCGGATGAGATGGAGCAGCTCTTGCCGCTCTAGCCTGAGTACCGAACGATCAATCAAGGCCCGGAAACTGATGGTTTTCCGGGCCTTACTTGATCGAAACGTCCTTTTGGGAAGCTGCCTCGCCTCGACGAGGACGTTTCGATCAAATAGTGCGCTAAAACGGGCGGGTTTTGCCCCCTTATTTGATCGAAACGTCCCCTAGCTCTCCGCCACCGCGCGCTTGCGTGGCGCGACGAATCCCCACACCGCGTAGACGGCGATGAAGGCAACGCAGGACAGCGTCCACAGAGAAGTCGCCCACGGCTGGAAGGACTCGATCGCATCGAGGTTGGCCGTGGACATGGTGAACCACACTGGCACCGACATAAACGGCAGCGACACCACGAACAGCGCCGCCACGGAGGCGAGTCCGGCGAGTTGCTCGCCGAACTTTCCGGACAGGCGCGCGCTGAGTGCCTGGTTGACGGATACGAAGACCATGACCACGAAGGGGATAGTCCACACGAAGTGGTGGTACCACGAGAAGGGGGAGACCAAGCAGGTGCTCAGGCCCGTCAACGCGAAAGCCGCCGAGCGGTTGCCACGCAGGTATGCGGTACGCAGCGCCAGGCAGGTAAGCGCAAAGACCACGATGACCGCCAGCAGCCACCAGATGCCGCCGTCGATGCCGAGCTCGCGGAACATAAGCGAGCGCAGCGACTTCGCCCCCGGGTTGGCATGCTCGCCCACGCGGGAAGAATTGAACATGGCATCTGTCCAAAAAACCATCGCATCAGGCACGAAGAGGAAACCGAGCACCACGGTCACCAAGAAGGTGATGACCGCTCCCAGGGCTGCCCACCAGCGCTTCTCAAAGAGCAAAGCCAACCCCATATAAGCCGGGGTCAGCTTGATTCCCGCGGCCAAGCCGATGCCAACGCCCGGCAGGCGGCGCTTGAGCGGCAGGAAATCTAGGGCCACGAGCAGCATCAAGAATACGTTGACCTGCCCGTAGTACAGCGAGCCGTGCATCGCCTCATTCGCCGGGGTCAGGGCGGTGAGCAGCACCGCTACCAGGACGGCCGCCGGGGTCACCTTCATGCCCCGCTCACGGAAGATCATGATGATGATCGCCAACACCGCCAGGAACATGAGCGAGGGCCACATAAAGGTCAGCGCACCCTTGCTGAAGAAGGGCAAAACCTTAAACAGCAAACCCGCAAAGGGCGGGTACGTGAAGGGGAACTCGAAGATGTAGGGGGCGTCGTAAAGCAGGCCGCCCGCGTTGAGGTCTTCGCCCGCCATGCGGTAGATGGAGAGGTCGAAGGGGAGGATATTGATGAAGGCATGGGGGCCATCGAACTGGCTGAACTTGTACACCATCACGGCGATGCACAGCGCGAGGACAGCGCATATCGTTGGTACGCCTTGCAGCTTCTTCACGTCGACTCTCCTCGGATGACCACCAATTATTGCCTTTTGCAGCCTATATTAATTCCCCCTCATTTCCTGGGAGAAGGCGCCCGTGTCCCTACTTTCGGCGCATGGAACGCGCGGCAGGGGCCTCATTGCGCAGCATTGACTCCGGCGGGCCGTACAGGCCCTCACGGCGGGCGATACGCGTGGTTCTTTGTGCAGTCACCGGGCTGGTGATCATGGCGAAAAGGACGAGCAGCACCAGGATGCCCAGGTCGCCGCGCTCAGCCACGCTGAAGCTCTCCGAACCCGTCACCTTGATGATGGCACCCAAAATCGTGAAGATGAGCCCGGTAGTTTGAGGTTTGGCAATGGCGTGGACGCGCGCCATCGTGTCCTTAAAACGCGCCACTCCAATCGCGGCCGCCAAGGTGAGTATCGAGCCAAGGAGAATGAGGATGATGGAGAGGATATCGGCAACTACTGCATAACTCATGAGTCCCTCTTCCTAAAGCGAGTAACGGAGACCGTCGAAATGAATCCGAGGAGCGCCACCACCAACATCGCGTTGGAGACCGTCGTGTCCAGCGTCCAACAGATATAGGTGGCCAGGGCGCATTGGAACATGGCCACGAGCCCGTCCATCGCGATGAGCCGGTCGAGCGAGTTGGGCCCGATGACGATGCGCCACGTGGTGATGAGGAAGGCCACCACGAGGAAGCCCGCGGCCACGGTGAGCAGGATGTTATACACGTCAGTATCCATCAGGGGTGGCTCCTTTCGAAGATGGCAATCATATCGGCCTCCAGCTTGCGCACCGCGGCGATCTCACGCCCCAGGTGGGCTTCAGAATCGGCGTCGAGGAGATGGATGGTGAGCATGCGGTTCGCAATGTCGATATCGGACACCGTGCCGCCCGGCTGCAGGTTGTACAAGCTGACCGCCAGCGCCAGAACGAACTCATTCTCCACGCGCATCGGGAGCCTGACAATCGCGGTCTTCGGCACCTCCTGCGGGCGCACGGCCAGCCAGCCCACCTTGATGGAAGCTTCCATGAGCTCTATAAACCACTGCGCCATGAAGACAATCAGCTTGCCCCAGCTCACCGAAATCCCCGCCACGGGCATCGCCGGCAGCGGCAGCGCGAAGACAATGAACAGGCTGGCAATCAGCCCGCCCACCAGGTTCGCCACGGTGACTTCGCCCATGAGCATGCACCACATGACGATGATCCACACCATGAACCACGGGCGGAAGCGGTGCTTAATTCCGGAGAATCTCATCGCGAAACCTCCTTTTCTTCCTTATCCACGGAGGTGGGCAATGCAGGCGTGGCGCTTGGCGACGTCCTCGTTGTCGGCGCCACCGGCTCCGGATCCGGGAGGGGCTCGCTGCGGTTCTTCCGTGAGTCGGCGCCCTCCTCGTAGCGTTCGGCGGGGTCCAAGTGCCGCGTTGGGTCCTCGGCGGAATCTCCCAGTACCGCGTAGCGGTAGATGGAGTCATCCTGCGCGGACGTCGCCGCGCGGGTGGTAACCCCGGAGATGGGGCCGGCGAGGAAGGTCATCGATACTGAAGCGATGACGAGCAGGGACGTGGAAGCCAGCATGCCGAAGGGTACGCGGCCGACATCGGCGCGCTCCTCCAATTCGACGTACTCGGTGACCTCCCCGAGCGGGGAGGGCCGCGCCATGGCGAGGTTGCCTTCGGGGGCATCCCTGCGGTCACGCAGGAAGCCCTTGGCCCACACGAGGATCATGACGTAGAGGGTCAGCAGCGAAGTGAGGACAGCGCCGCCGATGAGGACCCACGACATCCAGGAACCCTCGTTCGCGCCGGCCTGAATCAACATGATCTTGCCCAGGAAGCCGGAGAAGGGCGGGATGCCGCCCAGGTTCATGGCCGGGATGAAGTACAAAATGGCGATGAGCGGTGCGGAATAAATCAGCGAGCCCAAGCGCCGCAGCGAAGAGGTGCCGGCTTGGCGCTCGATGAGGCCCACCACCAGGAAGAGCGCGGTCTGCACCAGAATGTGGTGCACAGCGTAGAAGATGGCGCCTGACAAGCCCTGCGCGGTTCCGAGGGCAACGCCAAAGATCATATAACCGATGTGGCTGACCAGCGTGAAGGACAGTAATCGTTTGATATCCGATTGGGCGATGGCACCCAAAATACCCACGAGCATCGTGGCCAGTGCGACCCACATAAGCAGGTTATCTAACCCACCAGCGGTGAAGATGGAGGTGCGCGCGCGGATGATGGCGTAGACACCGACCTTGGTGAGCAGGCCCGCGAAGACTGCGGTGACCAGCGAAGGTGCGGTGGGGTAGGAGTCCGGCAGCCAGGCGTCCAGTGGGAAGACGGCTGCCTTAATGCCAAAGGCAATGAGTAGCACGGCGAACACTGCGGAGCGGGTGCCCGCCGGGATATCTTCCATGCGGATACCAATTTGGGCCATGTTCATCGTGCCCACCGCGGCGTAGATATAAGCCAAGGCCAGCACGAAGATGAGCGAGGAGGCCATGGAGACCATGACATATCCCACGCCCGCACGCACGCGCGCAGGCGAGGCGCCGAGGGTCAGCAGCACATACGAGGCCACGAGGAAGATTTCGAAGCCCACGTAGAGGTTGAACAAATCACCGGCCAGGAAGGACACGTTTACGCCCATGGTCAGCAACATGTAGGTGGGCAGGAAGACCGCCACCGGCTCGTCCTTGGTGCCGTCGCGCACGCCCTGGGAAATGGCGTACCACATCACGGAGAACAGGACGACGGAGGAGGTAAAGAGCATGACCGTGGACAAACGGTCCGCCACCAGCGTGATGCCCACCGGTGCGTCCCAGCCGCCCACCTGCACGGTCTGAATGCCGGTGGTATCCGCGATGAAAATCAACGCGGCGTTCACCGTGGCGAGCGTGAGCAGGGAGAAGAAGGCGATGCGACGTTGCGCATGGGCATTGCGCGCAAAGAGCATCGCCAGCGCGGCGGCCAAAGCCGGGATGATGATCGGCAGGGGGATCAGGTAGCTGATATACGGCAGCAACAGATCCACCAGGGGCGAGATGGTCTCACTCATCGGTGGCCTCCTTCACGGGAGCCTCGAAGAACTCGGGGCCAAACTTATCGCCTTCCTTCGTGGTGCGGCCGGTGGTCGGATCATTGGAGGCATCGTGGTCGGGTGCGGCCGAGGCATTGCCCGGGCGCGAGGCAATCGCCGCGATGGCGGTGTCCTCGGTGTCATCCTCAATCACGTCCGCGGTGCGGTAGCGGTATTGGCGGTAGGCCAAGGTGAGAATGAAGCCGGTCAGCGCCATCGAAATGACGATGGCCGTGAGGATCATCGCCTGAGCCAGCGGATCGGCGATTTCCTCGCCATAGGGCAGGGAAGTCCGGCCGTCGATTGGCGGCGAGCCAGCCTTACCGCCGGCCATGAGCATGAAGAGGTTCGCACCATTGCCCAGCATCAAGATGCCGAGCAGCATCTTGGTCATGGCGCGGTCCAGCAATAAGTACACCCCGGCGCCGCAGAGCACGCCCGCAGCGAGTAGGAGCATGAGGTTGGCATCCATTAGGCGCGTCCTTTCTCTGCAGTGGCAGTGGTTTCTTTCTCGTTCGCCCGGCGTGCCAGGGAGCGGGCGCGGTCGCGGGCGCGTTGCTTACGTATCTCTTCTTCCTCATCGAGCTTGGCGCCCAAGGAGGACAGGACGTAGAGCGTGAGGCCGACGACGATGAGGTAGACGCCGGCGTCGAAAATCAGCGCCGAAGGCAGGGATACATCACCGATGAGTGGCACCCCGACCTTCGTGTACCCGGTGGTCAGCGGCGGGTAGCCCAAGAGCATCGGGGTGATGACTGCGCTGAGGGAGAGCAGCAGGCCGACCGCCATGGTGCGGCCGCCGTCGAGAGGCAGCGCCTCATCGAGCTCCGCGCGCCCGCCGGCCAGGTAGCGCAGAATCAGCGCCAAGGCCGCCACGAGGCCGCCGGCAAAACCGCCGCCGGGGGCGTTGTGGCCGCCGAAGAAGAAGTAGAGGGAGAGCACCATCATCGAGGGGAAGAGGATGCGGGTGCTCACGTCCACCATGAGCGAGCGGTTGAGCGCCTTCTCCGATTCCACACCCGCGGCCAGCCAGCGGCGGCCGGTGACCTGCAAAGTCGGGCGGCGGGAGGAGCGGGTGAAGCTCTGCGTGCGGTAGATCAGTGAGGCGATTCCCGTCGCCGCGATGATGAGCACCGTGATTTCGCCGAAGGTATCCCACGCGCGCAGGTCCACGAGCAAGACGTTGACCGTGTTGGCGCCGTGGCCGATCTCCTTGGCCAATTCCGGCATGTACTGCGAGATGGGTTCCTCGCGCCGGGCGTTGATGGCGAACATGCCCACCACGGTGACGGCCAGGCCCACGCCCACCGCCAGCCACGCGCGCAGGCGGCCGGATTTGGGGTCCTGCTTCCACTCGGTATTCGCCGGCATGCGGCGCAGCACGAGCATGAAGAGCACCATGATGATGGTCTCCACGAGGAGCTGCGTCAGCGCCAAGTCCGGCGCGCCGTGAAGCGCAAAGATGAAGGACAAGGCGTAGCCCGTCGCGCCGACCAGGATGACGCCGGAGAGGCGGTTATCCAGCACCGTGGCGGCGATGGCGGCGATGATGATGACCACCGCGGCGATGGCCTGCCAGGGGTTCTCGGCCACGATCATGTGCACGTTGGTGAGGTCGCCGCGGATGAGCATGACGATGGGCAGCACCATGAGCGTGGCAAAGATGACCGTGAGGTTGAACTGCAGCGAACCGCGCTGCGTGGAGGCGGTGATGCGCAGGGAGAGTTGGCGCAGGGCGTTGATGACGGCGTCGTAGGAGTCATCGGCCGAGCCCAAGGCCGGGTAGGTGAACTGGGCCTTCGCGAGGGCCTGGCGCTGCCAGTGCAGGAGAGAACCGGCCACGATGATGAGCACGGAGAGCAGCAACGGGATGGTGAAGCCATGCCACAGCGCTAGTTCGGAGGCCTGCTCCGCGCCAAAGGTGTTGTCCAGGTGCTGCGCGATGCCGTGGGACAAAGGCAGCGGCAGCAGACCAAAGAAGATGGTCAGCAGAGTCAGCACCGTCGGCGGGATCCACAGGAAGGGGCCGATGTGGTGCATATTCGCTACTGCCTCAGAGGGCTCCTCCTGCCCCTTCGAGGAGAACGCGCCCCAGAGGAAGCGCAGTGCATAGGCCATGGTCAGCGCGGAGCCGACGACGACCGTCACGAGCAGCATGTTGCGCGGCATGCCGACCAAGAGCTCCTCGTGCATAATCGCCTCGAGCGTGGCCTCCTTGGACACAAAACCCAGCAGCGGCGGGATACCGGCCATCGACATCGCGGGGAGGATGGCCAGGATGTACAGCGCGGGTTTCTTCTTGCCCAGGCCTGCCAGCTTGTCGATGTCCCTCGTGCCCGCCGAGTGGTCGATGGCGCCGACGATCATGAAGAGTGCTGCTTTGAAGAGGGAGTGCGCGAAGGTCAGCGCCAGGCCTGCCTGCATGGCCTCGCGGGAGCCGATGGCGATGATGGCGGTGATAAAACCCAGCTGCGAGACGGTGCCGTAGGCCAGAACCAGCTTTAGGTCACGCTGCTTGAGCGCCATCCAGCCGCCGAGCAGCATGGTGAAGGCACCCAAGGGGATGACCACGAGGTGCCAGGTGGGGATGTCATGCACCGAGGGTGCTAGGCGTGCGACGAGGTAGATGCCGGCCTTCACCATTGCTGCGGAGTGTAGGTAGGCAGAGACCGGGGTCGGCGCGGCCATGGCGCCGGGCAGCCAAAAGTGGGCGGGGGCGATGGCGGATTTGGAGAGCGCACCGCAGAGAATCAACACGATGGCCACGGTGAGGAAAGGCGTGTTGGCCAGGTCCTCGGTGGCGGCGATTCCGCTGAAAGACCACTCGCCGGTCTGGCGGCCGAGGAGCGTAATGCCCACCAGCATGGCGAGGCCGCCCAGAACAGTCACCATGAGAGCTTGCTGCGCTGAGCGACGTGACGAGGCTCGCTCGCCGTAATAGCTCACCAAGAGGAAAGACAGCAGGGAGGTGATTTCCCAGAAGACGTAGAGCAGCAGGAAATTATCGGAAATGACCAAGCCATACATGGCTGTGGCAAAGCCCACCATCTGGCCACCGAAGAGGGCGAGGCGCCGCCGGGAGTGGTTGAAATAGCCCCAGCAATACAACAAAACCAGCGCGCCTACGCCCAAAATAATGAGGCTGAACAGCGCGGAAAGCGCGTCCATGCGCAGGCTGATGGTCAGGTGCGCGGCGGGCATCCAGTTGAGGTCATACGCCAGCTGATTGCCGTCACGCAGCGTTCCAGTGGTGAGCTGTTGGAGCACCCAAAAGAAGCCGACCGCAGGGGCGATTGCCAAGAGCCCGAAGGCGCGGCGGCCAAGGTAGAAAATGAGGAATGGGGCGGCGATGGTGGCTACTACCAAGGCGCTGAAGAGAGTGAGCACGAGGTTGCGGTGGCGTCCTTTCCTTGTCGGGGACTGGGCAAACCCCACCGCAGCGGCGGGCGTTCACTAGTGCTCACGATACAGTCTGAAATCCCAATTTTCAGATTTTCGTTTCATACAGTTATGCCTGTGTCTCCTGTTGGCGTTCCGCCACGTCGCCAAGCGGCCAACTGAAAAGAAGACGATCCCTGCCCAGTGGATTGCGCGGTCGGGCAGGGATCGTTTCGCCTAAGCGAAACGCTGGAGGAAGAGCGCCTCAGCGATCGCAATCTTCTCAATCTCAGTCGGGTCGACCGACTCGTTAGCGGAGTGGATGGTGCACTGCGGCTCCTCGACACCAAAGAGCGCAATCTCTGCGTTCGGGTGCTTCTCCTGCAGCTCCACGGTCAGCGGGATGGAGCCGCCCATGCCCTGGGTGATGGTCTCGGAACCGTAGGCCTCGCCCAGGCACTCACCGAGCAGGGCGACGGCGGGCTTGGACGGATCGGTTTCGAAGCCCAGGTTGGCCTCGAGGATGGTGACCTCGATGTGCGCGCCCCACGGAATGTGCTTCTTCAGGTGCTCGGCCACTGCTTCCGCGGTGGAGCGGGGGTCCATGGTGGCGGGGGTGCGCAGGTTGATGTTGGCTTCGGCGGTAGCGGGCACGGCGTTGACCGCCTCGGAGACCGGGGTGGAGGTAAAGCCGGTCACGGTCACGGCGGGGCGGGCCCAGATCATGTCAGCGATGGCGGTGGCGCCTTCCGGATCCTTCGCGCCCATGATCTCGGTGCCCTCGAGCATTTGGGCGTCGGCGCGGAAGTCCTCCTCGCGGTAGGCGGTGTCCTGCCCCTCGGCCAGCGGCCAGGTGCCCTCACAATCGACGCCGTCGATAGTCGTGCGGCCGTACTCATCCGTCAGGGAATCCAGTGCACGCATGAGGGCCTTGACGGCGTCGGGAGCCGCGCCGCCGAACTGTCCGGAGTGCACTGCCGAGTTGAGGGTGGAGACCTTGACGTTGATCTGGGAGCCGCCGCGCAGGGAGGTGGTCAAAGTCGGCACGCCTGCCTTGGCGTTGCCGGCGTCGGCGATGAGGATGGCGTCGGCGGCGAAGAGCTCCGGGCGCTCCTCGATGAGCGCGGACAGGCCCTCGCCGCCGCGTTCCTCAGAGCCCTCGATGAGCGCGGTGAGGTTGAGATCGGTTCCACCCTGAGCGTCGAGCGCGCGCAGCGCGGCGAGGTGCATGGCCACGTTGCCCTTGCAGTCCGCGGCGCCGCGGCCGTACCAGCGGCCCTCGCGCTCAGTCAGGGTGAAAGGATCGGAGTCCCACGCGTCGGGGTTTCCGGCAGGAACCACGTCGTAGTGCGAGTACAGCAGCACCGTCTTCGCGCCCTCCTTGCCGGGGCGCTTGGCGACGATCGCCGTGGAACCATCAGCGGTGGTGATGGCTTCGGGGGTGAAGTTGGCGTCGACAAGCGCGGCCTGAACCCACTCGGCAGCCTTCGCGGGCTGGTCCTCGAGGCCCGGCTCGTTGTGGACAGAATTGAAGGAGACGAGCTCCTTGAGTTGCTGGAAAATGGTATCGCGGTCGTTGCTGACAAACTCAGAAATGTTGCTCATGCCCTCCAACCTACTCGCATCCTCGAATCGGCCTGCCGAGCGTTAGGTAGTAATATATTCATGGTTCTAGTCCAAATTCTTTTAGAAAGGACCTGACATGGCGACTACCACCGCCGAAGGTTCCCAGTCCACGGTCCGCGAGCTTACGCTCCGGGGCATCATCATTGGTGGGCTCATCACTCTCGTTTTTACCGCCGCCAACGTGTATCTGGGCCTCAAAGTGGGTCTGACGTTTGCCACGTCCATTCCCGCTGCCGTGATTTCTATGGCGGTGCTGCGCCGCTTCGCCGGGCACAACGTCAAAGAGAACAACATTGTGCAAACCATCGCGTCGGCAGCCGGCACTTTGTCCGCCATCATCTTCGTGCTCCCCGGCCTGGTCATGGTGGGCTACTGGCAGGGCTTCTCCTTCGTCGATACCGCCGCTGTCTGCGCCATCGGTGGTGTGCTCGGCGTGATGTACTCCATCCCGCTGCGCCGTGCGCTGGTGACGGGCTCCGATCTGCCCTACCCGGAGGGCGTGGCCGCGGCCGAGGTTCTCAAGGTGGGCGATAGCTCTGGTGAGGACGGTGAGGCCGCGCACGAGGAAAACGCGAAGGGCCTGCGCGTCATCGTCTTCGGTGGCATCCTTTCCGCCGTCATGGCTTTGCTTGCCGCGATGAAGGCTGCAGCCTCTGAGGTGGCCACCTATTTCAAGCTGGGCTCGGGTGCGACGACGCTCGGCACCTCCCTGTCCCTGGCGTTGGTCGGTGTTGGCCACCTCGTGGGCTTGGCGGTGGGTATCGCCATGCTCGTCGGCGTGGTCATTTCCTACCTCATCCTGCTGCCCATCCTCACCGGTGGGGAGGCACTGAGTGACCCGGCCACGATCATGGACACCGTCGACACGGTCTTCTCCGACAGGATCCGCTTCATCGGCGTGGGCACCATGGCCATCGCCGCCATTTGGACGCTGATTAAGATTTCCGGTCCGATTGTCAAGGGCATGGCTGAGTCCTTCGCGTCCTCCCGCAACCGCAAGGACGGCCACCAGGTGGCGGTGGAGGAGCGCGATATTCCGGCACCGTATGTCGTTGGCACGATCCTTCTTCTCATGGTCCCGATTGGACTGCTGCTGTGGAACTTCGTGCGCGGCACCGATATTCATGACCACATGGCCGTCCTCATCACGGTCTCTGTACTCTTTACCTTGCTTGTGGGCCTCGTTATCGCGTCGGTGTGTGGCTACATGGCTGGTCTCATTGGTGCGTCCAACTCGCCGATCTCATCTATCGGCATCATCGCGGTCATCGCGGCCGCGCTGCTGATTGCCGCCGTGACCCGCGGTACGGATGCGGAGCCGCTCTCGCTGGTGGCTTACACGCTGTTTACCGCGGCCATTGTCTTCGGCATTGCGACTATTTCCAATGACAACCTGCAGGATCTCAAGACTGGTCAGCTGGTTGGGGCAACGCCATGGAAGCAGCAGGTAGCGCTCATCATTGGCGTTCTCTTCGGTTCCTTGGTGATTCCGCCGATTCTGCAGGTTATGCTCACCGGCTTTGGCTTCCAGGGCATGGAGGGCGCTGGCGAGGATGCGCTGGCTGCACCGCAGGCCGCACTGATGTCCTCGGTGGCCTCCGGTATTTTTGATAACTCCCTGCCGTGGGATCTTATTGGCCTGGGCGCGGCGATTGGTGCCGTCATCATCATCGTGGACGAGTGCCTGCGCCACTTCACCGACAAGTACTCCCTGTCCCCGCTGGCCGTGGGTATGGGCATGTACCTGCCGGCGGCGATCACCATTGTGGTGCCGATCGGTGCTTTCCTGGGCTACTTCTACAACCGTTGGGCGGCACGCCAGTCCAAGCCGGACTTTGTCAAGCGAATGGGTACGCTGCTGGCTACTGGACTCATCGTGGGTGAGTCCCTCTTTGGTGTGGTCAACGCGGGCATTATCGCGGCCTCGGCGGGCGAGTCCCCGCTGGAGATCTTCGAGGGCGGGACGGCAGCCAAGGTTGTTGGCGTCATCCTCTTCGTTGGCGGTATTGCTGCGGCTTATAAGTGGACGGCGAAGAAGGCAGAGGCTTAAGCGGAGCTAGGACTTCGGTTTAATGGACGGTTCGATTTAGTGGGCGGTTCGTATTAACGGGCGGTGCTGTTGCACCGCCCGTTCGCTTATAGCGTTCGTGTTGAACCTTGCAGTCGCTAGGTCTGAGTGCCAGAATGGTCGCTAGCACTTCCACATGGCAAGTGCCAGAAATAAACAGAGTCATCTATGTGGTTGGGGCTGGAGAACACTCGCCAGCCGTGCCGTCGCGGGCGTCCGTCATAGATCAGACGTGAGTGTCGTCCTCAACAAAGCTTAAGGAGCACAAACACATGGCAAAGATCATTGCCTTCGATGAAGAGGCACGTCGCGGCCTCGAGCGTGGTCTCAACACGCTTGCCGACGCCGTCAAGGTCACCCTCGGCCCCAAGGGCCGCAACGTCGTCCTGGAGAAGTCCTGGGGCGCCCCGACCATTACTAACGACGGTGTCTCCATCGCGCGCGAGATCGAACTCGAGGACCCGTACGAGAAGATCGGCGCTGAGCTGGTCAAGGAAGTTGCCAAGAAGACCGATGACGTCGCCGGTGACGGCACCACCACCGCTACCGTTCTGGCACAGGCGCTTGTCCGCGAGGGCCTGCGCAACGTAGCCGCTGGTTCCAACCCGATGGGCATCAAGCGCGGCATCGAGGCCGCCACCAAGAAGGTTGTAGACTCCCTGCTCTCCTCCGCGAAGGAAGTAGAGACCCAGGAAGAGATCGCTACCACCGCAGGTATCTCCGCTGCTGACCCGGCAATCGGCGAGAAGATCGCTGAAGCTATGTACACCGTGGGCAACGGCTCCGTGAACAAGGATTCCGTTATCACCGTTGAGGAGTCCAACACCTTTGGCGTTGACCTCGAGGTCACCGAAGGTATGCGCTTCGACAAGGGTTACATCTCCGGTTACTTCGCTACCGATATGGAGCGCCAGGAGGCAGTCCTTGAGGATCCGTACATCCTGCTCGTCTCCTCCAAGATCTCCAACATCAAGGACCTTGTGCCGCTGCTGGAGAAGGTTATGCAGACCGGCAAGCCGCTGCTGATTATCGCTGAGGACGTTGAGGGCGAGGCCCTGTCCACCCTCGTGGTCAACAAGATCCGCGGTACCTTCAAGTCTGTCGCTGTGAAGGCTCCGGGCTTCGGTGACCGCCGCAAGGCCACCCTGCAGGACATGGCTATCCTCACCGGAGGCCAGGTCATTTCCGAGGAGGTCGGCCTCTCCCTGGAGACCACCGAGCTCGAGTACCTCGGCCAGGCCCGCAAGGTTGTCGTGACCAAGGATGAGACCACCATCGTTCAGGGTGCTGGTTCCCAGGAGCAGATCGACGGCCGCATCAAGCAGATCCGCGCCGAGATTGAGAACTCCGACTCCGATTACGACCGTGAGAAGCTGCAGGAGCGCCTAGCCAAGCTGGCCGGCGGCGTGGCAGTCCTCAAGGTTGGCGCTGCTACCGAGGTGGAGCTCAAGGAGCGCAAGCACCGCATCGAGGATGCCGTGCGTAACGCTAAGGCTGCTGTTGAGGAGGGCATCGTCGCCGGTGGCGGCGTGGCTCTGCTGCAGGCAGCCGAGGTTCTGGATTCCCTTTCCGACCTCACTGGTGATGAGGCAACCGGTGTCAAGATCGTCCGCGAGGCGCTGTCTGCTCCGCTGAAGCAGATTGCTCAGAACGCTGGTCTGGAGCCGGGCGTTGTCGCTGACAAGGTCGCCTCCCTGCCGGCTGGCCAGGGCCTCAACGCCGCTTCTGGCGAGTATGTGGACCTGATGGCTGCGGGCATCAACGACCCGGTGAAGGTCACCCGCTCCGCGCTGCAGAACGCTGCGTCCATCGCAGCTCTGTTCCTGACCACCGAGGCGGTTGTGGCTGATAAGCCGGAACCGGCTGGTGCAGGTGCTGGCATGCCGGACGCCGACGCAATGGGCGGTATGGGCTTCTAGGCCTCAGCCCCCTAGCAAATTACGAGCTCCCCACGGTTGACCGTGGGGAGCTTTCTTCCTCTTGAGACCCTTTTGTGTCCTTGTATCACCCCAAATAGGGGTAATTTGGAGCGCTCCTGCGAAAAATGTTTCGCGAGTTTATGCTGTAAAGCAAGCCTATGAATCGTGGTTCAGGGAGCTAACGTTACGTTCTGAGGAAGATTTCTTAAGCCTTCATTTCAAGCGCTACCTATTTCTGCAGATAGGCGCGTTGTTGCGGGCTAGGTTAATAGAAGATGAATTAATAACCTGAAAAGTGATTCTGATTGTCGAAGCGCTTTGCGTGAAAAATCACCCACTAATCCACTTGCAATGTTTCGGTGGTGTGCCAAAATAGTTCCGTGTGACGCCCGCTGAGGGTGTCTGCAAAACCGCAAACCCCTCCGGGCAATTTCTTTACCCGGACTTCACAAAAAGGAGACCATAATGGATCTTTCTTTCATCGGCGACCAGCTCGGTAACTTCGCTGACTTCGCATCCGGTATCAAGAACCTGTTCCAGGGCTTCGCTGGCGTCTTCGATACCATCGCTGGCGCTGTCCAGAAGGGTGACTCCTACGAGTTTGCTCCTAAGACCGAGCAGTTCGACTGGATGTCCTCCACCAAGTAAACCTTACGTGCCTTAGGGCACGTCATACATAAAACCTTTAATTTCCAAGGAGAATTACAATGGGAATCCTTTCCTCCACCGGTATCATCGGCGATATCCTCTCTGTTCTGTACAACCTGGGCGACATGGCTGGCGGCGCTTCCAAGCTGATCGGCCTGCTCTAAAAAGCACGCTGCTCACGCAGAACTAAGCGTTAACCCCGCTGACCCATTTGGGCAGCGGGGTTTCACATTTCCAAAATTCGCCGTCGGACGGACGCCCAGGACTGGGCCGCCGGACTGAGTTCGGCCAGCTCGGTGGCGTGGTACGTTTTCGCAAATAAGCTCCCGAAATCAGGCGGTTTCATGGGCTTGCGTGCGAAAACGTACCAACGCGTACGCGCGGCAGGTACGAAACGATCAATTAGGGCCTCGGATCTTCGATTTTCGGGGCACTAATTGTTAGAAACGTACATTCTGGGTGGCTGCTGCCGCCCGTCGGGCATACGGGGGTAAAACACGCGGCTACAACTTCTTTTATCGCGCCAGATGTCTGCTTCCTAGATAGAATTAAAGGCATGGCTGACATTAAAGACGACGAACTCCCCGAGATCGACCTTGCGCAGACCGACGGCTACGTCGTCGATGACTCTGATGAAGACGATCCCTCGCTCATCATGCCGGATGGCTCACCGGTTGAAACCTGGCGCGAGAACTACCCGTATGAGGAGCGCATGACGCGTGACGAGTACGAGTCTATTAAGCGCTCCCTGCAGATTGAGCTGCTGAAGTGGCAGAACTGGACCAAGGAAACCGGCCAGCGCCACATCATTCTCTTCGAAGGCCGCGATGCCGCTGGTAAGGGCGGTACCATCAAGCGCTTTAACGAGCACCTCAACCCGCGTGGTGCACGCACCGTGGCGCTTGAGAAGCCCTCCCCGCGCGAGTCCACCTCATGGTATTTCCAGCGCTACATCGAGCATTTCCCGTGCGGCGGTGAGATCGTCTTCTTCGACCGCTCCTGGTACAACCGCTCCGGCGTGGAGCGCGTCATGGGCTTCTGCACGGAGTCCCAGCACGCAGAGTTCCTGCGTGAGGTTCCGATGCTGGAGAACATGATTCTGGGTTCCGGTATCTCCCTGACCAAGCTGTGGTTCTCCGTGACCCGCAAGGAACAGCGCACTCGCTTCGCCATCCGCCAGATCGACCCGGTCCGCCAGTGGAAGCTGTCACCCATGGACCTGGCCTCCCTGGACAAGTGGGACGACTACACCCGCGCGAAGGAAGAGCAGTTCCGCTACACGGATACCGAAGAATCCCCGTGGATCACCATTAAGTCCAACGATAAGAAGCGCGCCCGCATCAACGCTATGCGCTACGTGCTTTCCAAGTTTGAGTACACCAACAAGGACCATGAGGTCGTTGGTCAGGTGGATGACAAGATTGTGAAGCGCGGACGCGACCAGATCGGTGACTAGTCACGCACCCCGACCGCTTATTAGCGAGTCAGGCATAAAAAGGAGGCGGCAGGAAAACCTGCCGCCTCCTTTCTGTTTATCTATTTCTTCCAGGGCTCAATCGGGTTGCCCTGCCACTCGGAGTTGCCTGGGACTTGGTCGCCGCGCATCACCAGGGAGCCTGGGCCCACCGTTGCCACGCTGCCAATGACCGAGGCTGGTAGAGCCACCGAATGCGAGGCAAGTGTCGCGCCGGCCTTGATGGTCACGGTGTTCAGGCTCATCACGCGGTCCTGGAAGAGGTGCGTTTGCACCACGGTGCCGGGGCCGACGGAAGCGCCTTCGCCCACGAAGCACAGGTCCGTTTCCGGGAACCAGTAGGAGTCGATCCACGCGCCGCGGCCAATCGTCACGCCCAGCGCGCGCAGGCCCTGGTTGATTTCACCCATGCCATAGGTGTGGGTGAAGAACCACGGTGCAGCAACAGCCTCCACAAAGGTGTCCTGCAGCTCGTTGAGCCACACGAAAGCGGACCACAGCGGGTGGTCGCCGGCGGTCTGCGTGCCCACGCAGATCCACTTGACCGCCACGGTGATCGCCATCGCGATGGCGCCCGCCACCATGAGGATGAGGCCGCCGAGGGCCCAGGCGGCGGCGATGCCGAGGGCGTCGGCAAGCGCGTAGAGCGATGCCAACGTGCCCGCCAGCAACATGGCCGAGGTCATCGGCGCCAGCAGGCGCATGGTTTCAATCGCACCACGCGCGGCCTTGACCCCAAAGCCCGGGTTATAGGTGAGGGATTCGCCCTCCACACCGTCCACGTGGGCCTCCACGCGGCGCATGCGCTCCGGCGGGGAACCCCACCAGTTGGCACCGGACTTGGTCTTCTTCGGCGTCGAGGAGAGCACGGCAACCAGCGAGTTCTTCGATAGTTTGCGTCCGGGTCCGGTGATGCCGGAGTTGCCCACGAAGGAACGCTTGCCCACCTTGGTCTCACCCGTGAGCATCCAGCCGCCACCGAGCTCATAGCCGCCGATCATGGTGTCATCTGCCAGGAAGGCGCCGTCTTTGACCTCGGTGAGCTTGGGAACCATGACGGCCGTGGAAATCTCCACGTCCTTGCCAATCGTCGCGCCCAGCGAACGCAACCACGCCGGGGTGAGCTGCGAGGCGTAGATGGGGAAGAGCTGCGTGCGTGCCTCGTCCATGAGGCGCTCGATGGCCCACAGACGCCAGCCCTTGGCGGAGCGCACCGGCGCCACACCGGGCTTGATGCCCAGCGACAGGAGGCGCACGCCCAGCCAGGTCTGCAGCATGAAGGTGGCGAATGCCGCCAGGGCACCGAGCGGAGCGAAGAAGATAGAGCCGACGTAAGGGGAACCGTCGGTCACCGCGATGAGGGCAACGACCACGGCAGCACCCACGGCCAGCGCCACGATGGGCTGGAGGGCCAGCAGGATAGAAGTAGCGCCGTAGATGGCTACCCACCACGGGCGGCGCTTCGGGGCACGCGACGGGAAGCGATGCTTGGAGCGGCCCACCTTCTTGGCGGGCGAGCCGGACCAGCGCTGGCCGTCCTTGATTTTCTTGCGCCCAGTGACGGTGGAGCCGGCCTCGACGTGGGCATCCTTGCCCACGACGGCGCCCGGAAGCAGCGTCGAGCGCGCGCCCACGCGAGCACCTTCCTTGACCTCAATGGCACCAACGTGCAGAACATCGCCGTCGAGCCAGTAGCCGGAGAGATCGACCTCGGGCTCAATTGCGGCGTGCTTGCCCAGGGTTAGCAGACCCGTTACAGGCGGCAGCGAGTGCAGGTCCACTCCGCGGCCCATCTTCACTCCCAGCGCGCGGGCATAGTTGTTGACCCACGTAGCACCCGCAATCGAGCGCGAGCCAGAAGCATCGGCCCAGCGTTCCGCTGCCCAAATACGCAGGTGTGTTGAGCCACCGCGCGGATAGTCGCCGGGTTTAATCCCGGCGGTGATAAGCCGCGCGCCGAAACCGCCGATGGGGATGCGGCCGATGGGGGTGACAAAGATGACGATAAGGAGGATGACCAGCCACCATGGCGTGGTCATGGCCCACTCCACGCCCAGCAGGTTCGCCAGGTTGGAGCCCAGCAGCAGCCAGGCCAGCCACGTCGTGGCGGCCAGCGTCATCACGGGGATCTGGATGAGTGTTTGCGCGAGGCGCGTGCCGGCGCCGACGGGCTTCACCTCGCGTGCGGGTCCGGCGTCCTCGACGGACTCGGCACCGGCAAGCTGCTCCGCCAGGGAACCCAGGCGCGGGTGGTCGTAGAGATCGCGCACGGCCACGGTGGGGAAGCGCTCGCGGATGCGGCCGACCAAGGTCGCCGCGGCCAGCGAGGTGCCGCCGAGGGAGAAGAAATCAGCGTTGACGTCCTCCACGGAAACACCCAGGGTGTCCACCCACAGCTCCGCCAGCCACTGCTCGGTGGGGTTGAGGCCGTCTGCCTCCACGCCCACTCCCGGCAGCGGCCACGGCAGCGCCTTCTTATCCACCTTGCCGGAGGTGCGAATCGGCAGCTCATCCATGACGCAGATGCGCGGGACGAGCGCGGCCGGCATGGATTCCGCCAGGCGGGCATGCGCGGCCTCATGGTCGAAACCGGCATCCGGGTCATCCAGTGAAACGTAGCCGACGAGCACGGACTCGCCGCCCGGTGTCTTCTGTACGGCCACGGCGGAGTTGTACACGTTCGGCAAGGAGGCGACGTTGGCTTCCACCTCACCGAGCTCGATGCGACGGCCACCGATCTTGACCTGGTCATCGACCCGGCCCACAAAGTACAGGCCGTCCTCTTCCAAGCGCACGTGGTCACCGGTGCGGTAGGCGCGCTCCCAACCCATGGACTCCAGCGGCGCGTACTTCTCTGCATCCTTCACCGGGTCCAGGTAGGCAGCCAGGCCCACACCGCCGATGACGAGTTCGCCCACCTCACCGGTGTTTACGGGGACGCCGTGCTTATCGACGACCACCAGGTCCCAGCCCTTCAGCGGCAGCCCGATCGACACGGGCTGGCCCGGCAGCATGCGCTGCGCGCAGGCCACGACGGTGGCCTCGGTGGGGCCGTAGGTATTCCACATCTCGCGGTCTTCGGTGGCCAAGCGGTCCACCAGCTCCTGGGAGCAAGCCTCGCCGCCGACGATGAGGAGGCGGATATTATCCAGGGCCTCGGCGGGCCACAGGCCAGCCAGGGTTGGCACGGTGGAGACCACCGTGATGTCGCGGCGAATGAGCCAGGGACCTAAGTCCATGCCGGAGCGCACTAGGGAGCGCGGGGCCGGGACCAGGCAAGCACCGTGGCCCCAGGCCAGCCACATCTCCTCGCAGGAGGCATCGAAGGCCACGGAGAGTCCCGCGAGAACGCGGTCGTCCGGGCCGAGCGGGCCATGTGGATTATCCGCCAGGAAGAGGGCTGCCTCGGCGTCGACGAAGGCGGCCGCGGAGCGGTGGCTGACGGCCACGCCCTTGGGCTTGCCCGTGGAACCGGAGGTGAAGATGATCCAGGCGGTGTCTTCGGGGCGCGGTTCGTCGAAGGGGGCGGTGCCGCCACTGTCCTTTTCGTCGAACGTGGGGCGCGCCCCACCCTCTCGCAGCATACGGAAGCCCTCGTCGGTGAAGACGCCGTCGATGTCAGCCTCGCCGAAGACCATCTCGGCGCGCTCATCGGGGTCGTCGGCGTCGACGGGTACGTAGGCCGCGCCGGCGGCGAGCGTGGACAGGATGGCCAGGTAGAGCTCGCGCTTGCCGGAGGTCATGCGGATGCCGATGCGGTCTCCGCGCCGCACACCGCTGGCGTGGAGCTCGGTGGCCCAGGCGGAGACGTCGGCAAGCAGCTCGGCGTAGGTCAGGATCTCACCGTCATCCAGGGCGGCAGCCTCGGGGTAGTTCTCTGCTGTGGTGCGCACGACGTCCCACAGGGTGCGCGCCGGTGCGGCCTCGGAACCTAGGAGGTAGTGCGCGGGAACCTCGGGCATTGCTGGGGTCTCGGGCTCGTCCGCCTGGAGGGCGTGGCGGCCTCCGGTACTAGGAAGATTATCGGGCTCCGTCATTTAGGCATCACTGCTTTCTGCATCACCGGGCGCGTCGGCCGCGATGATGGCGGTGGCCAGCTTGCGCAGGTGCTTGAGCTGCTTGTTGGTGGACTCGTCGAGGGCCTCGTCCTCCGCTTTCGCCACCAAGACCGCAAGCTCCTTGTGGGCCTTGGTGCCTTTCTTGGTGGAAGCAATGATCTGGCGGCGGCGGTCCTTGGAGTCACGCTCACGCTTGACCCAGTGGCGGGACTCCAGTGAATCGAGGAGGCGCACCATGTCGGAGGCATCAATGGCCAGGGTCTCCGACAGGGCGGACTGGGAGGACGCGGTCTCCGCAACGAGGCAGGTGAGAACCCAGTATTCGCGCAGGGTGGTCCGCTGCGTTTGCAGCGCGGCCTCGACGCCTTCGCGGGTGCGGCGGCGGAGGCGCTCCAGCTGGAAGGAGGGGGACTCGAGGAGCGAGGTGGGAATCGATACGGAGTTAAAGGTAGGCATGCCGACGATACTACGCGCCTACCGTAGCAAACTTAAATCATGGGTTATGGCCCATTAGTTTGGGTAAACCATGGGGCGGCCTTGGGCCTTCCATGCGTCCGTGCCGCCGTCGACGTTGATGACGTCCCAGCCTTTCGCGTGCTCGAGGTACTGGCAGACCTGCATGCTGCGCCCGCCTGCATGGCAGATGACGTAGATATCGCGGTCTGGGTCAATCTCGTCGAGGCGCTCTACGAGGTCTCCCATCGGGATGTGCGTGGCGCCTTGGGCATGCTCAGTGTTCCACTCGTGGCCCTCGCGGACGTCGATGAGCTGGGCGCTTTCAGGTACTTCAGTGGGTTGTACGTTCTGCATGCGCACCAGCTTACGGGGTTTTCTTGCGGGACTGGTTGGGGCACTTTACTGTGAGGAGTACGGGGTGGGGTAATCAATCGGAGGGGGCTAAATGGAGGAGATTGTCGGCCGCGCAGGCGCAGCGGCAGCGGCCAAAGGTGAGGCGATCAAAATTACGCGGGGGCTGTACCTACCGCGTGAACCAACGGCATACGAGCTAGCGCAGGTGCTCAGCCGGCATTGGCCAGACAGTGCGTTGGACGGATATTCCGCAGCGATGGTGCTTCTTGAGCGGAAACCTGGCTTTCCACTGCAGCTCATTCGCGAAAAAGGCTTAGAGGATACGCGCTTTTATGTCGGTCGCCGTGCCCGCCCAAAGGGGGTATTCCCCTATGACGGGATAAACGTCTGCAATCCACTGCAGGCGGTGGAGGCCATAGAAGAAACGCATGCGGTGAAGTTCCTGGAAACGTTCTTGTCTGGTAGGGACGCGGAAAAGCGGCTGAAGTTGCTCTCCATGGACTTTCGGCGGTTCCCGCAACACACTCGGCGAGTGTTAGAGAAAGCAGTCATCGGTGCGGATAGTGTGCCCGAGCGGGCCCTTACTCGTGCTCTGGAGCCCTTCTTTAAGGTGCTCAACAACGCGAAAATTGGCCCCTACCGGTGGGATCTCCTTTTGGAAGAGCACAAGATTGCCATCGAGGTCGACGGCTACGCTTATCACCGCGGGGAAAACCGCCGGCAGTTCGAGCTTGACCGCCAAAAGTTGAATGATGTGGTGCATCGCGGCTATACGCCCCTCCACTTCACCGCGACCACGATTGAGCATCATTTGGACAAGGTGGTGGAGCAGGTGCGCGGGGTGGCACAAGGGACGAAACGGTATCTGGACCCGCCGTGGATGTGGCACCGGTTCTTTGTGTGAGTGTGCGAGGGGGTTTGATGTCGTTCACGGTAAATAAGGCCGAAAAATCGCGAAAATTTGGGCCTTATTTACCGTGAACGTAGTCAAGATAACGTGCTCGAGGGGCGAAAGCATACAGCTGCTACCCGTGTGGAGTACGGGGTCAAAACGGCAGCGGCCGGTTTAGCGGTGCGCGGAGAGGTACTCCAAGATTGCCTTGACGCGGCGGTTGTCTTCGCTGGGGTCCAGCCGCAGCTTGGTGAAGATATTGGAAACGTGCTTGGCCACCGCGGCGGAAGACAGGACGAGCTCGGCGGCGATGTCCTTGTTGGACTTGCCGCGGGACATTAATTCGAGAACCTCGCGCTCGCGTGGAGTGAGCTCGCCCAGACCGCTGCGCCCGGAGCTCATTAACGCCTGCGCCACGGTGGGATCGATGACGGTGCCGCCCTGAGCCACCACGTCCAGGCTGGAGAGGAAGTCCCGCACCTCGGAGACGCGGTCCTTCAACAGGTAGCCTGTGCCGGCATCGGGGGAGTCGAAGAGCTCCACCGCATATGCGGGCGCTACATACTGGGAGAGCACCATGACGGGTAAGCCCGGGTATGCATTTCTCAAGTTCACGGCGGCTTTCAAGCCATCATCGCCCATGCCCGGCGGCATGCGTACGTCGGTGATGACGATGTCCGGAAGTTCATCCCGAAGTTGGTCTACCACGGCCTCCAGCGAAGGGGCAGAATCAGCCTGGCCCACAATTAAATGCCCGCGGCGTTCCAATAGGCCGGCGAGGCCTTCGCGCAGAATGGCGGAGTCATCCGCCACGACGATTCTCAAACTCATGCTTGAACTCCTGACTGTCCGCGATCGAGAAGAAGGGGAATTGAGCACGCCAGCCTCGTCGGCCCGCCCGGGGGAGAGGACAGCGTCATCTCGCCACCGAAAGCGGCGAGGCGCTCGGCCATCCCCGCCAAGCCGTGGCCTTGTACAACCTGCGCGCCGCCCGGCCCCTCATCCACCACGGTGATTTTTAAAGAGGCATCTGCGGTCACTAAAACGGAGACCGGCGCGCCGGGCGCGTGCTTGGCCGCATTCGTCAGAGCTTCCGTGCCGAAGAAGTAGCCGCAGGCCAGCACGGAAGCGGAGAGCTTTGGCAAAGGATGCGGGGCGAAGACGCTGACGTGGGGGCCGTGGGAAGAGGAGACGTCGGCAAGCGCGGCCACCAAACCATGATCCTGCAGGACCTGCGGGTGGATGCCGTGCACCGTGGCACGCAGGGAGTGCAGGCCGCGCTCCACGTCCTGTTTGGCGGCGGTAAGCAGCTCAGCGAGGTCTGCGGGGGCGTCGAGAAGTGCCTCACCCAACTTCATGCTCGCGGCCACGAGGTATTGCTGCGCGCCGTCGTGCAGGTCGCGCTCGATGCGTGCGCGCTCCACCTCATAGGCATCCGCGATGGCGCGGCGCGAGGCCGTGAGCTGCGCAATCTTCTGTGCTTGCTGTTGCTCATGGTTGGCGGGCTGGGGCTTTCTTCGGAACACGGCTTTCAGCATAACGGGCGCCACCGACTACAGGGGTAGTGCTGGCACTACCGTAAAGAGCAACGCTAGGGCTGTTCTTTCTGCGGGCCCTTCACGGTGGAATGAGAGACATGGCACAGACACTTTCCCTGACAGACATCACCAAGGATTTTGGCGGCGGCCCGGTGCTCGCCGGAATCTCCCTCGACATCGCGCCGGGCGAGCTCGTGGCCGTCATGGGGCCGTCCGGCTCCGGCAAGTCCACGCTGCTGCACTGCATGTCCGGCGTGCTCACCCCCACGCACGGCAGCGTGCACTACGGAGATGAGGAGCTCTCCGCGCTTGGCGACGGCCCCCGCTCCCGCCTCCGCCTGCGCAACTTCGGCTTCGTCTTCCAGGATGGTCAATTGCTGCCGGAGCTGAGCAACGTGGATAACGTGGCGCTGCCAGCCATGCTTAACGGTATGGGTCGGAGTGCTGCACGCAAGCGCGCGATGGAGCTGCTGGACCAGCTGGGCCTGGGCGGCCTGGCGGATCGCCGCCCGGCGCAGGTGTCCGGTGGCCAGGCGCAGCGCGTGACTATCGCGCGTGCGCTGGTGGCCAATCCGGGCGTCGTCTTCGCCGACGAGCCCACCGGTGCGCTGGACCAATCCACGGGTCACGAGGTCATGCAGATGCTGACCACCATCGTGCGCCAGTCCGGGGCGAGCCTGGTCATGGTCACGCACGACCCGAAGGTGGCCGACTGGATGCAGCGCCGCGTGGAGATTCGCGATGGCATCATCCACGATGACCGCCGCCTCGAGGTGATCCGATGAACACCGCGACTTTAGTCTTTGACCTGCAGCGCGAATCCATTCGTGCGCGCTCCGGAACAGGAATTGTTTCCTTGCTGGCCATTGTGAGCCTGACCATTGGTTCCGCCATTGCCTTCCTCGTCGCGGGCGGTACGTGGATGTTTTGGCAACGCGCCCAGCACGTCGAGGAAGCCGCGCCCGCGCTCAAGGAGGCCTTCGGTAACGAGATGGAGGCCTTTCTTTATCCTTGGTTTGCCCTGGCCCTGCTGGCCTGCGCCTTCATTCTTCCGGCGCTGTTTAACCTCACAGCCCAAGCCGCCGTCCTCGGCGCCTCCGGCCGGGAGCAGCGCCTGGCCACCCTGCGTCTTCTGGGGTTGAGCTCCCGCCAGGTGGAGCGCATGGCCATCGTGGAGACGGGCCTGCAAGCCATCATCGGCATCGTGCTCGGTGGGCTGATCAGCCTGCTCATCGCGCCGGTCTTTACGCAGGTGGACTTCCAGATGCGTTCTATTGCTGTATCCGAGATTCTTCTCCCGTGGTGGGGTTATCTAGCCGTGGCCGGTGTGCTCTTTGTGTTGGCCATCGGTGCGGCACTCGTCGGCATGCAGCGCGTGCGCGTGAGCCCCCTGGGTGTGGCCAAGCGCCAGATGCCCGCGGCCTATCGTTGGTGGCGCGTCATCGTCTTCCTCATCATCGCGGGTATCGGTGGTGTGTTGCTCTCCGGGAAGGCGGGCCCGCCGACCGCCATGGTCATCGTCGTCATGTTTGGCATGGTGATGAGCATCAACCTCATTTCCCCTTTTATCTTGCAGCTCGGCGCACACATCATGTCTCTCTTTCCTGGCACCGCGCACTTCGTGGCCTGCCAGCGAGTGGCGGGCAATGCGCGCCCGGCATGGAAGCGAAGTGCGGCCATCGCGTTCTTCGGCTACTTGGCGGGCTTCCTCGTTGCCGCCCCCTTGGGCTCTGATGCCTTGGCCATGGTTCTCAAAGAGGACCCGGGGATGAACGTGGTATTTAAGGACATCTCCACCGGCGTCTTATTAACCCTCATCTTCGGCTTTACGCTGACCACCATGTCCATCATTCTGGGGCAGGTCTCCGGCATCTTTGAGGACAAGGAGCTCATCCGCTCCCTGGATCTCATGGGCGTGCCGCGCGGCTTCCAGTTCCGCTCCGGTGTCCTGACCATCATGGGGCCTGTGGTGGGATTGAGCTTCTTCGGCTTCCTTTTCGGCGGCGGGATCGCCTCGCTGATGTTCTTCTCCAGCGTCGAACAAAGCAATGTCGACGTTCTTGGCCGTCTGCTCATGGCCTTCGGATTCCTAGCCGTGGGCTGGCTGGTCACGCTGCTTGCCATTATCCTTGTTGAGCCCCTGCGCGGCTACGTGCTGCGAACCGGAGGGAGAAAAGAATGAAAACTGTACTGAAAATCTTCGGCGGACTTTTTCTCGTTGCCCTCATCGCCGTGGCTGCGGCCGTGTATTTCTTCGGCCCCTCTTACGGTGGGGCATTCTTCGGAAAACCCGTGTTTCTTTTTAATGCCAGCGAGAAGCGCATCAATACCGCGATGGTGGATACCGCAGCGCTCTCCGGAATCTATGGCGAAAGTGAGGAATTCCAGCGCGCACGCGAGGCCTTCAAGGAGGACCCCACGAACACCGAGCTCCTCGATGCTGCCATCAACGCCGCCGGCGGCAAGCACTCCAAGGTCTTTAGCACCGAAAAGGAAAAGGCCGCCGAAAGCACCGAGCCTTCGGTCGACTTCGAGGACGGCGTCCTGCGCGCGACCGTGCCCTCCATCGGCCGCCACGATGACGGCCAGGCCTACGCCGATACGCTCGCTCAAGGTCTGGCCGCGCACCCGGAGGCCTGCGCTGCCGTGGTGGATCTGCGGAGCAATGACGGCGGCGACATGGGGCCGATGTATGCGGGCTTAAGCCCCCTGCTACCGGATGGCACCGCGCTCTCCTTCGTCAGCCGTATGGGCACAACTGACGTGGTCATCGACGGAAACTCCGTGACCGGCGGAGGTACTGCAACCACCACAGCGGGCGGCAAGCTCGACGTTCCCGTCGCCGTGCTGACCGACGGTGAGACCGCCTCCTCCGCCGAAGCCACCCTCTTGGCCTTCCGCGGGCTGGACAACGTGCGGACCTTCGGTGAGCCGACTGCCGGCTACGCCTCTGCCAACGTGGTCCTGGATTATCCGGACGGCCGCTCGCTCATGCTCACCACGGCCAAGGACAAGGCGCGCACGGGCGAGGAATTCGCCGAGGACCCCATCGCTCCCGATGCCCCGGAATCCGAGCTCGACGGCTGGCTCGCGTCCCACTGTAGTTAGTTAGCTGCAGTGTTAGTAAGCCGCAGCGTTAGTCAGCCCAGTTCGTTGTCGGCACGTTGCGGCTGAACAGCTGCAACGCTAGCCCGCCCAACGCTCGCCTTCCCACCGCCAGTAGTGGTGCCACTTCCACGGCGGAGGCACGAACTCACCCCGCCCTTGTATGACCGCGAGAACCTGGTACACAGCGACGTCGAGGTGGTGCTCAATCGTGGCGGCGGTGAAGTGGAGGGGCCGGTAGCCGCGCTGGATGGCGTCGTTAAGCTTCTGGCGGTCGATTTCGAAACGCTGCCGGTTCTCGCCTTTGTGATAGGCATAGCCGTCCACCTCGATGGCCACCTTGTACTCCTCTAGCACCAAGTCCCAGCGGTAGGACCCAACCCGCACGTTGTTGCGGACCTTGACGTGCGGCTCGAGGCCTCGGGTGAGGTCGCGCTCCGGCTTGCTATCCGCCCCAACGATGGCTTTCTCTAGGATTTCACGCGTGTGCTTGGGCAGGCGGCGAAAGTCTAGCTGTTCGGTCTCGATGCGCGAGCGTCCGTGCGGCCCGGCGAAGAAGGCCTCGATGAAGGCTACGGCATCCTCCTGCGCCATCGTCTCAATGCATTGCAGGGGACTACATACATTGACTCCGTTCATGCTGCCCAGCGCCTTGGGGCGCGCCCGCCGACTGCGAAAGTACGTGCTCGATGGGAGAGTGGAGTCGCGAATAAACTCGAGCGGGAATTGAAGGGGCTGTTCTAAGTACCGGCGAGCGGCGGAATAGCCGTCAAGCGCTAAGTCAGGCCATTCACGCGACATGATTTGTGCTAGCTGAAGCGGTGTTGGCTCCTTTGAGAGGTAAAAGCCATTCGCAATCTTGATGGCTCCCTTGCGCCGAGCCCCGCGGGAGACATCGCGTCCCCGATAAATCTCAATCAATGTTCCCCCCGGAACGAAAAAGGTACGTTTTCGCAAATAGTGGCGAAAAACTGGTAGGTTTTCAGCCCTTATTTACCAAAACGTACCTGACAGTGCTCTCGCTGGCACGCGGAAGCAGCGGCTTACTTGAAGCGAGCCTTTGCTTCCTCGAGGATCTTCTCTGCCTCAGCCTTGTCGCCCCAGCCGGAGCCGGTAACTTCCTTGTTCGGCTCCAGGTCCTTGTAGTGGACGAAGAAGTGCTCGATCTCGTCCTTGATGTGCTGCTCCACATCGTTGATGTCCTGGTAGCGCTCCCAGCGCGGGTCATCGATGACGGCAAGCAGCTTGTCATCGCCGCCGGCCTCATCGGTCATCTTGAATACGCCGAGAATGCGGGCCTCCACGACAACGCCCGGGAAGACCGGCTCCGGGAGGATCACTAGTGCGTCGAGCGGGTCGCCGTCCTCACCCAGGGTGTGGTCGATGAAGCCGTAGTCAGCCGGGTAGGCCATCGGGGTGAACAGGTAGCGGTCGAGGTGGACCTTGCCGGTCTCGTGGTCGATCTCGTACTTGTTGCGGGAGCCCTTAGGGATCTCGATGGTTACTTCAACGCTCACGGCTGAATCCTCCATAACTAATAGGTTGGCATGTGCTCCGCATAGTCTACCGCGCTAGTCTAAAGGGCGATGAAAGCTAAGCATGTCTGGTGGAGTACTGCGGCCCTCGTCACGGCCGGCGTCGTGGCGGCGACGGCCGCAGTGGGCGTAGAAGTCCAGCGCACCTACGATCAACTGGACCACGGCCAACCTTATAAGCAGGCAGAACCCGAAACGCTGCTCCAACCCGTCGAGCCTGGTGAGATAGACACCGCCGCGCTTAAAGCGAAGTTGGATGAACTGGGCAAAGACAAAGCCCTCGCCACTTTCGGCGGTCAGGTCATCGACACCACCACCCACGAGGTGCTGTGGGAGCGCGAACCCGCAAAGCCGCTCACGCCCGCCTCCTCAACCAAGGTCCTCACCCTCGCCGCAGCAACGCTCGCGCTCGATGAAGAAGAGCGCCTCACTACGGAAGTGGTCAAGGGCGATAACGATGGCGACGTGGTCATCAAAGCCTCCGGCGATGTGTGGCTGACGGACGAGCGCCTCGATGAGCTCGCGGAGCAGATCAAGAAGCACATGAGCACCGTCAACCGAGTATCCATCGACACTTCCGTCTGGGCTGGCCCCGACCAGGCTCCCGGCTGGGACGATGACAATATCGACGGTGGCTATGTCGCACCCATCCAGCCAGCCATGCTCTACGGCGGGCGCATCGGGGAGAAGACCGGGGACGTCCCGCGCTCCCATGAGCCGGCACTCGACGTCGCCCGCGCGCTCGCCAACCGCCTGGGTACCGATAAAGCCGACATGGCCCCCGCACCCGACAACGCGGAGGCCATCGCCTCCAGCGAGTCCGAGCCGCTGGCCCTGCGCGCGCAGCAAGCGGCGAAGGACTCCGACAACGTCATGGCAGAGGCCATCGTCCGCGAGCTGGCCATCAGCCAAGATGCGGAGGCAAGTTTTGACGGTGCCGCGCAGGCCACCCTCGACACGCTCAGCGGCGCCGGCATCGACGTCAACGGCGTCACCTTAAAGGACGGTTCCGGTCTCTCCCGCGATAATCGCATCCCGGCAGGCCTCCTCGCGCACATCGCGGACCAAGCCGTGGCCACCGAAGAGCTTCGCCCACTGTTGGGCTACCTCCCCCTCGCCGGCGGCGAAGGAACCCTCTATGAGCGCTATTCCGATTCGCCCGCCCGCGGCTTCGTGCGCGCCAAGACCGGCACACTCACCGGAACCTCTGCGCTGACCGGCACCGCCCAAGGCCAGTCGGGCCGGGTTTATGCCTTCGCCTTCCTGGTCAACGACGGCGAAGTCACCTCCGCTCGCCAGGCCCAAGACGCCCTCGCCGCCGCACTCCATGACTTCTAAGAAACCTTTTTGGCCGCGCAAAAGCCCCAACTTCTTGGCCTGCCGGGTGGCCGCCCGCGCCGTGGTGGGGCAGCAACCGCGGGCCATAGCGGTGGGTTTGTCCGGCGGGGCCGACTCGCTGGCGCTGACCGCGGCCCTCGCCGCAGAAGGGCATGAGGTCACAGCGCTCTGCGTCGACCATGGCCTACAGGAAGGCTCGGCCGCACAGGCGCGCCGGGCTGCCGACCAGGCTCGTGGATTGGGAGCGGGGGCGGAGGTGTTGCCGGTGGACGTCGCCAAGCACGGCTCCGTTGAGGCCGAAGCCCGCGCCGCCCGGTACCGTGCCTTCGCGCCCTGGGGCGAGGTGGCGGTGGCTCATACCGCCGATGACCAGGCCGAAACCCTGCTGCTGAGCGCCCTGCGGGGGAAGGTGGCGGGCATGTGCGAGCGCTCCGAGGTGGAGGGCGTGCGCGTGCTGCGCCCCCTTTTGCGCGTGCGCCGCGCCCAGACCGAGGCCGCCTGCGCGGAGCTAGGGCTGGACGTCTGGCACGATCCCCAGAACCAGGATCCGGCCTTTCGCCGCGTGGCGCTGCGCCGCGAGATCCTCCCACAGCTGCAGGAGATCCTGGGTGGTGACCCCGTGCCGGCTTTGGCCCAGGCAGCCTATGACGCCGCGCTTGACGACGCCTTCCTCACCACCCACCCCACCCCCGACTGCGCCGAGCTGGCCGCCCTTCCCGAGCCGAAGCGCCGCCGGGCGATTGCCGCGTGGCTGCGCGAGGAAGGGGTAGAGGTTACGCGCGAGGCGGTGCGCGGCATCGATGCCCTGTGCGTGCAGTGGCACGGGCAGGGGCCAGTCGCCGTCCGTGGTGAAAAGAGAGGTACAAGGTTGGAAGTCGCACGCGTTGGTGGCAAACTGTCACTATTGCCTCGGTCAGCAAAGGAGCGCTCACGTGCACGACAACCATGATTCAGCCGTCCCCGCCAATCCTTATGGAGAGGACATTAGAAACGTACTCGTCGCCGAAGACGATCTTCAGGCGCGCATCCAAGAGATGGCGGACCGCGTTTCCGAGAAATACAGCAACGCCGATGATGACCTCATCCTGGTGTGCGTGCTCAAGGGTGCGGTCTTCTTCTTGACGGACTTTGCCCGCAAGCTCACCATTCCGTCCCAACTGGAGTTCATGGCGGTGTCCTCCTATGGCAACTCGGCCTCCTCCTCGGGCGTGGTGCGTATTTTGAAGGACCTGGACCGCGATATCGAGGGCCGCGATGTGGTCATCGTGGAAGATATCATCGACTCCGGCCTGACCTTGTCCTGGCTCATCCGCAATCTGCAGGGTCGCCAGCCGCGTTCCCTGGAAGTGGTCACGCTGCTGCGCAAGCCTGAGGTAGTCAAGGCGGAGCTGGATCTCTTCGACGTGGGCTTTGATATCCCCAACGAGTTCGTCGTGGGCTATGGCCTGGATTTTGCGGAGCGCTACCGTGACCTGCCGTATGTGGGCACGCTGGAGCCTGCGGTATACAGCAACGACTAGTTTTTCTTGCCCTCTGTTGCATGAGGCCTCGAATTCGCAAGGTAATTAATGAAAAATAAGAACATCATCCGCTATGGCTCGATCGCGGGCCTAGTTCTCATCCTGCTGTACGCTTTCACGTTCTTTAGCAATGATGCCCGCAGCTTCAAGCAGGTGGACACCTCCGTGGCCATGCAGCAGCTGACGGATAAGAACGTCGAGGAAGCACAGATCGATGACCGCGAGCAGCAGCTGCGCCTCAAGCTCAAGAAGCCGGTGACGGTGGAGGAGCAGGAGGGCGTCGAAGAGGTCATTGCCAAGTACCCGGCCCGCGCCTCCGAGCAGGTCTTCAATGCGGTGAAGGGCTCTGGTGCGGAGAAGTACCAGACCAAGGTGACGCAGGATTCCTTCATCGGTTCCATGATCAGCTTCCTGCTGCCGATGCTGATCCTCTTCGCGCTGCTGTTCTGGCTCATGACCCGCATGCAGCAGGGCGCGGGCGGCATGTTCGGCATTGGTGGCTCCAAGGCCAAGGAGCTGACCAAGGACATGCCCACCAACACCTTTGCGGATGTTGCCGGTGCGGATGAAGCGGTGGATGAACTCCAGGAGATCAAGGACTTCCTGGATGATCCGGAGCGCTACCACGCGCTGGGCGCGAAAATCCCGCGCGGCGTGCTGTTGTACGGCCCTCCCGGCACGGGTAAGACCCTGCTGGCCCGCGCCGTTGCGGGTGAGGCCGGCGTGCCTTTCTATTCCATTTCCGGTTCCGACTTCGTGGAGATGTTCGTCGGCGTCGGTGCCTCCCGCGTGCGCGACCTGTTCAAGCAGGCCAAGCAGAATAGCCCGTGCATCATCTTCGTCGATGAGATTGACGCCGTGGGCCGCCAGCGCGGTTCCGGTACCGGCGGCGGCCACGATGAGCGCGAGCAGACGCTGAACCAGTTGCTCGTGGAGATGGATGGCTTCGGTGACCGTGAGGGCGTCATCCTCATCGCCGCCACCAACCGTCCCGACATCTTGGACCCGGCGCTTCTGCGCCCGGGCCGCTTCGACCGCCAGATCCCGGTGACCAATCCGGACCTGGCCGGCCGCGAGCAGATTCTGCGCGTGCACGCTAAGGACAAGCCGCTGGCCAAGGAAGTGGACGTGGCGCAGCTGGCCAAGCGCACCGCCGGCATGTCCGGTGCGGACCTGGCCAACGTTCTCAACGAGGCTGCCCTGCTCACCGCGCGCATTGGCGGCAACGTCATTACCTACGACGCGCTGGAGGAGGCCACCGACCGCGTCGTCGGCGGCCCGCGCCGCCAGAGCAAGATCATCTCTGAGCATGAGAAGAAGGTCACCGCCTACCACGAGGGCGGCCATACCTTGTCGGCGTGGGCGCTCAAGGACATTGAGCGCGTCTACAAGGTGACCATCCTGGCCCGCGGCCGCACCGGCGGCCACGCCATGACCGCGCAGGAAGACGACAAGGGCATGTACACCCGCGACGAGCTTTTCGCTCGCCTCGTCTTCGCCATGGGCGGGCGTGCCGCGGAAGAGCTCGTGTTCGGCGCACCGACCACCGGTGCCTCCTCCGATATCGAGCACGCCACCAAGATCGCGCGTTCCATGCTGACCGAATACGGCTTCAGCCCGGACCTGGGCACCGTCAAGTACGGCCAGGAACAGGGCGATCCCTTCAGCTATGCCGGCGGCGGTGGAACCATCGACTACTCGGATTCCGTGGCCACCAAGATCGATGAGCAGATGGCGTACCTCTTGGACCGCGCGCACCAGCAGGCCTATGACATCCTGTCCGAGCACCGCGACTACCTGGATAAGCTCGCCGAGATGCTGCTGGAGAAGGAAACCCTGCGCCGCCCGGACCTCGAGGGCATCTTCGAGGGCATCGAGCCGCGCGAGGCCTTCGACGTCTTCCCGAACGAGGACGCCCGCTTCCCGCGCCAGGCTGGCCGCGAGCCGGTGAAGACCCCGGTGGAGCTGGCCCAGGAGCGCGGTGAGGAGCTGCCGAAACGCATGACGCTTCTCGACGCCTCCCGTGCCGCCCGCGAGCGCCGCCACGCGGAGCTGGAGCGAGCAAAGGAAAACGGCGGAGAGCCCGCTGACGCCGCCGGGACGGCGGCGCCGGTCAAGGAGATCGGCTTCAGCTTTGGCCAGCACGCAGGTGACTACGTGGATCCGGAGAAGGGCAACACCTTCTTCGGTGAATCCGAGATCACCGAACCTACCGGCCGCGAGCTCAGCGAGGACCGTGCCGAAAGCGATGGAGCACACGATGAGACCGTGGCCCCAGAGCAGGCCCAGCCGGCTGCGGAGCAACCGGCTGAAGAGCAGAAGGGCCCCAGCAACGAGGTCACCCAGGAGATTCCGCGCGTGCCGGAGTCCGCTGCACCGCAGCAACAAGCACAGCCGGAATCGCAACCGCAAGCACAGGCACAGCCTCAAGCACAGCCACGCGAACGCGAGCAAGAGCGCCGCGGCCGCCACGCCAAGCCGGAGGATCACGCCTGGGGCGCGCCCGGCTGGGGAGACAACGAATACCGCAACAACCCGTACAAGGACGGCGAGAATAATGAGCGATAACATCCCGGCGCAGCGCGAGTTCGATCACGAGCGCGCCGAAGCCGCTGTCCGCGAGCTTCTCATCGCCGTGGGCGAGGACCCCGACCGCGAGGGCCTGCGCGAAACCCCGGCCCGCGTGGCCCGCGCCTACGCGGAGGTCTTTGCCGGTCTCCACCAGGACCCGACCGAGGTCCTCCACAAGACCTTCGCGGAGGAGCACCAGGAACTCGTCCTCGTGCGCGATATCCCCATCTACTCCACGTGCGAGCACCACCTTGTGCCCTTCTACGGCAAGGCACACATCGGCTACATCCCGGGCCCCGACGGCCACGTCACCGGACTGTCTAAGCTGGCCCGCCTGGCGGATATGTACGCCAAGCGCCCGCAGGTCCAGGAACGCCTGACCTCTCAGATTGCAGACGCCCTCGTGGACGTCCTCCACGCACAGTCCGTCATCGTGGTCATCGAGTGCGAGCACCTGTGCATGGCCATGCGCGGCATCCGCAAGCCAGGGGCCACGACGACGACGTCCGCAGTCCGCGGCGGTTTCAAGAAGAATGCGGCCTCCCGTGCGGAGGTCATGAGCCTCATTAGGAGCTAGTTTCCATGGCAGTCAGCAACCTTACCGTTCCCGGCCGCACGCTGGTCATGGGCATCGTCAACGTCACGGAAGATTCCTTCTCCGACGGCGGACGCTGGATTAATGTCGACGACGCCATCGCGCACGCCCGGCACTTGGTGGCCTCCGGCGCGGACATGATCGATGTGGGCGGCGAGTCCACCCGCCCAGGTGCGGTGCGTGTCGCGGCCGAAGAGGAAGAGCGCCGCGTCGTGCCCGTCATCAAGGCGCTGCACGAGGAGGGGATCAAGACCTCGGTGGACACGATGCGAGCCTCGGTTGCCACAGCGGCCGCGGAGGCCGGTGTCGACATGATCAACGACGTCTCCGGCGGTGCGGCCGACCCGGACATGTACCGCACCATGGCCGCCACCGGCCTGCCGGTGTGCCTCATGCACTGGCGCACCGTCCAGTTCGGCAGCGCGGCCGGAGTGGCCGACCACGGCGGGGACGTCGTGCGCGATGTCCACGAGTCCCTGGCGAAGCTCGCCGATAACGCCCTGCAGGCAGGTGTCAGCCACGACAATATCGTCGTGGATCCGGGCCTGGGCTTTGCCAAGTCCCCGCAGGATAACTGGGCTTTGCTCAAGGCGCTGCCGGAGTTCCTGCAGGGCGAGTTCCCGCTGCTCGTGGGCGCTTCCCGCAAGCGCTTCCTCGCCGCCATCCGGGAGGATCGCGGTGCCGAGTCCAGCCCGCTGCTCGCGGATCCGGCCACCGCGGCCGTGACCGCCATCTCCGCGCAGATGGGAGCGTGGGGCGTGCGCGTGCACGAGGTCGACGTCTCCCGCGATGCTGTGGATGTGGCCGCCGCCTGGAATGCGGGCGCGGCGTATACCGGCGGCGAGCATGCCTCCGGCAGCTATGCCAACGGCGCCGATGGAGGAACCGTGGTCTCGACTTCGCTGGGGAGGGCTTAAGCCCATGGCGGATCGCATCGAGCTCACCGGTCTGGAATGCTTTGGCTACCACGGAGTCTTCGAGGAAGAGAAGAAGACGGGGCAGCCCTTCATCGTGGACGTCACATGTTGGTTGGACACCGCGGGCATCGAGGATGACCTGTCCCGTACGGTGAATTACGCCGAGCTTGCCGACGTCGCCGCAAACATCGTCGAAGGCCCCTCCCGCGATCTCATCGAAACGGTGGCCGCTGAAGTCGCCGAGACCGCGATGAAGCGCTTCGAGATCCTCCACGCCATCGAGGTGACGATCCACAAGCCGAAGGCACCCATCCCGCGCACCTTTGCAGACGTCGCCGTCGTAGCGCGCCGCTCCCGGAAGCGGATGGCAGGCTAATGCGCGCTGTCTTGTCCATCGGCTCCAACATGGAGGACCGCCGCGCGCTCCTACAGACCGTTTTCGATGAATTCGCCGCCGAGACCGTTGCGGCCTCCCCGGTCTATGCCACCCCGCCGTGGGGCGTGACCGACCAAGATGAATTCCTCAACGCAGTGCTTATCGTGGACGTGGACTGCACTCCGCTGAAGCTGCTGCGCCGCGGCCAGAAGTTGGAGGAGACCGCCGAGCGCGTACGCGTGCGGCACTGGGGTCCGCGCACCTTGGACGTGGACATCGTGCAGGTAGACGGCGTGACCTCCGATGATCCGGAGCTCACCCTCCCGCACCCCTATGCGCACGAGCGCGCCTTCGTGCTCGTGCCGTGGTTGGCTGCGGATGAGCATGCACAGCTCAACGGCACCCCGGTGCGCGAGCTCATCGCGGGTCTCGATGAGGACGAGGTCGCAGCGGTGAAGGAAGTGGGGTAGGCGATGAAGAGGACGTCGATCAGCGCGCTCGTCGGCGTGGCCCTCTTCGTGGCCGCAGCGGCCGCCATCCTCACCACCCGCTTTTATGGCTCAATGCTGGCCATTCCGGCGACGGTGTCAATTTCCCTGTGGGCCATGGCGCTGGTCTGCGTGCTGTTGACCCTCAAGGTGCGCGGCGCCAAGGACGATGAGCATGGCATCGGCCTGGATAGCTCGCAGCTGAATCCCATGACCATCGCACAATTCCTGCTCGTCGGTAAAGCCTCCGCGTGGACCGGCGCCATCGTGGGCGGGGCCTATGCGGGAATGGCGGTCTATGTCGTGCCGCGCGCCGGCGAGCTCGTTGCTGCGGCCGGTGACCTGGCCGGGGTGGTGACCTCAGCGCTGGGTGGTGCCGCGATGTGCGTTGCCGGAGTGGTGTTGGAGCGACACTGCGAGGTGCCACCTCCATCTGATGGTGCACAAGCGGTAAGTTAGTGGGCATGACGAGTCCGAACCACGCCCCTGAGCCCCAGCACGAGTCGGCCCCGGATGATCGCCCGACGACCCAGTTTTCTGTACAGCCGGACTCCCAGCCGCCAACGTCGGTGGAGTCTTCCCAGTCCGGTTCGAAGACGGACGCCGGTTCCATCGGACTCATCGTCTTGGTCATTCTCGCGGTCATTGCCAGCCTGGTCATGCTGATTTCGGGCTCGGCGAATGCGCTGAAGATCGCCTTGCTCGCCTCCCTGTGGGCCGCGGTTCTGGGCTTCTTCCTGGTGGTGCGCTACCGCCGTCAGGCCCATGAAGCCAACGAGCTTCTGGCGGTGGAGCGCGCCCATGCCGCTTCCTCGCTGACCGCCTCCGGATCTTCCACAGCAGACAACAGCCAGGTCCTGGCGGAGATCCGTTCTGAGCTGGAGGCCATCCGCGCCCAAATCGAGGAGATCTCGGGGCGCGAGTGGGTCTACGAACCTGCCGCCCTGTACGCGGAGGCCCGCCGTATCCAGGAGCTGGAGCGCAAGGCCGGTGGCGCGAGCGTGGATGAGCGCGGCGATGCGCCCACCGTGAACTTCACCCAGAAGTCCGGCGGCGCGCCGTCTGCCGACGCCGTGGCAGGCCGCCTCGGCTCGCAGCCGACCCACCCGGTGAGCAACCCGCTGGACAACCTGTTGGCGGATAATGCCCGTGCTAACGCCCAGCAGCCGGCTGCGGAGCCAGGCGCGAAGCCTGCTCAGCAACCCACTCCGAAGCCAGCCGAGCAGCCCGCCGCGAAGCCCGCCGGGAAATCCGCAGAACAGCAGGGCGCCCGCCCAGCCCCATCGCCCTTCGGCGCGCCGCAGCCTTCTCAGAACCGTCCCCCGGCATTTCGCCCAATGACCGAAACGCAGCCTAAGCCGCAGGCGGCGCAGCAGAAGCCGCAACCGAAGCCGAAGGCCGAGAAACCCCAGCCACAGCCGAAGCCGCAGCAGAAGGCGCCGGAGTTTAAGACCGATAGTTTCCAGGCCGTGCAGTGGAACCAGGGTGCTGCGGGCGGGCAGCACATCAAGGAGAACTCTGCCCCGGCCCAGCCGCACCACCGCCACCGCAAGCCGGAGGCAGACACCGCACAGACCAGCACCCGTGGCCGCCGCCGCAGCGATGAGCACCGCGAGGGCGCGGTCTCCGTGGCGGAGCTCATGGCACGCCGCAAGCGTCAGCAGGAACAGCAGAACAAGGGCGACAAGAAGTAGATGAAGGCACCACGCATGCGGGTGGCGGTCTGGGGTAACTCCCGGGCCGGCCTTAACTTCGCACGGCGCCTCGAGTGGGCCGGCCACACCATCGAGAGCCTTGAGGACCCCTCCGAGTTGGACCGCTTCGATGCACTGATTATCGCTGCAACGGCGAGAGAGCTGGAGGCGGCTGTTGGGGATGTGGCCAAGCACGTGCGCCCTAGGCAGATTATTATTCATACCTCGTTGCTGGTTGGGGTAGAAGCACTCGATGAGCTGGAAATACGAGGCTGTGTGACGATTGCCGCAGCACCATTGGCTGACTCCTATGCGGTGAGCACGCCCGATGAGGTAGCGGAAACCGTCATTGGTCTGCTGCTATCGGAGATTTCCCAGTCCGCAGAAACGGTGCCGGAGGAGCAGCGCGCCGAACGTGCCGCACGGTTGTACTACGCGGAGATGCTCGGTGCACTCAGCGTGTGGGCGGCGATAAAGGCGGGGATTATCGAAAACTTTATGGGCGGCGCCTTCGACCTCGACGCCGGGGACATCATCGATGCTTATTCTGCCGCCGTGGAGCTGGGCATGGCGCGCAACTACCGCGACGTCGCCCGGATGGTGGGCGAGCAGGAGCGGATTGAAGAATTGGAACTGTGGGCAGTCAGAAAGGAAGCGCCGTGGCAGAACAACTCCTAGTGGAGGATATCGAGCGCATCCGCATGGTCGGCAGCGCCTACCGCAAGACGGGCAAGCGCGTGGTGCTCGTGCCGCTAGGCCGCGATATCCATGCGGGTCACTTGGTTCTGGTGCAGGCGGCGCAGCGCGTGCGCGGTGGCATCGTGGTCGTGGCTGTGGACCCAGAGACGGACGTCTCTGCCCTCGACGGGGTTGACGTGGTGTGGCGCTACGGCGAGCAGAGTCAGCGCACGCGGATCCTCGCGCCCGATCACGGCATGGAGGACGTGAGTACGGAGCTAACCCGCATTGTGGCGCTGACCTGTGCTTTGGGTCCTAGCGATGTGCTCATGGGGGAGAAGGATTACGAGCTGCTCGTGGCCACCCAGCAGGCCTTTACGGACCTCCACATCGCGGCGCGTGTGCAGGGCGTGCCCTCGGTACGCATGCCGGATGGAGTGGTGATGAGCCTGCGCAACGCGGACGTCGCACCGGAGGCCCGCGAGCAAGCCAGCGCGCTGTCGGCGGCACTCACCGCCGGTGCGTACGCGGCGGAGTCCGGAGCCGAAGAGGTTGTGCGCGTGGCACGTGAAGTGTTGGCCGCAGCAAACGTGGAGCCGGAGTACGTCGAGCTGCGCGGACGCGACCTGGGCGAGGCCCCCGCAGAGGGCGATGCCCGCCTCTTTATCGCCGCTACCGTGGGTGGGGTGCGGCTCATCGATAATGCAGGTGTGCCGTTGGGAATTGGCTTCCGTAATCTAGAGCAGTGCGGATAAAAGTCTGTGGCGCAGGTCTCCACCAGTTAGGTTGGAGACATGAAGATTGGAATTCTGGGAGCCGGCGCTATCGGCGGATACTTTGGCGGAAAACTGAAAGCAGCGGGCCACGACGTCGCCTTCGTCGCTCGCGGTGAGACCTTGCGGGTTCTGGGGGAGACGGGCGTGACGCTGATCGACGCCCACACAGAACCCACAACCACCGAAGTTATAAAGGTCCCGGCTGCGCACACCTTTGCTGAGGTCAAAGAACTCTTGGGTGGGCTGGATGTGGCAATTATTGCCTCGAAGGCGCTGCCGGGCAACGAGACCTTTGGCAGCGCGGAGGACCGCGAGGCCCTGCAGGGAATCCCGGTGGTGACCACGCACAACTCGGTCGAGATTCCGTACCTGGCGGCCGAGGAATTCGGGGAAGAAAACATCCTCGCCGGTGTCGCTCGCGTCTATGCCACTCGCCTGGAGCCGGCGCAGATCAAGCGCAACCCAGGGCCCTTGGCTTTGGCTTTTGGTCCGCTGAGTGCCAACGCCCCGGAGTCCCTGCGCCGTACGGGCGAGGAGCTGGCGGCCGCGCTGAAGGAGGCGGGGGCTTCCAGCAAGTTCCACGACGCCGCGCTTGTCGACGTCTGGTCGAAAGCCATGTTCGTCACCCCGACAGGCACTCTGGGCGCCTTGGTGGATAAACCGATCGGTTACCTCTGCCAGGAAATCCCCGGCCAGCTCGAGGCCTTCATGCGGGAAGTCGAGGCCGTCGGGCGCGCACTCGGCGTGGAGCTACCAGAGAACGTGGTGGAACAGACCATGGAGTTTGCCCGCCAGCAGCACCCGGACAGCACGTCCTCAATGCAGCGCGACATCAAGGAAGGATTGCCCAACGAATTAGACGCCCAGGTCGGAGCGATCCGACGCATGGGCGTCAAAGCTGGGGTTGCAACCCCGTTGTGGGACTTCGCACAGGAGGTGCTGGAGGCGCAGCTGCGCACCGCCTAAGAGTGCGCGCTACGCAGCGTCGGTGCCTTATTCGGTACCGATCTTGCCGCCCTTCTTCCACACCACAACCACGGCCGGGCGCGGGGTGGACTTACCGCCATCAGGCCAGTGGGAGGTGGCCTTGTCGAAGGTGGCGTCATCAGACTCGCCCGGGTGCTGAACGTTGACCATGACGCGGTCATCGTCGACGATCGGGCCACAGGTCTCCGCGCCTGCCGGGACGGTGAGGAAGCACTTGAGCTCGCCGCGGGTCTCGCCCTCGGTGGTCACGGCGTAGAGGCCGTCGTTAGAGTCCAGTGCGTTGCCGTCAGTGGAGATCCACAGGTTGCCGTGGTTATCGAAGGCCAGGTTATCCGGGCAGGAAATCGGGGAGACCTTCTCCTTATCGAAGCCGCCGAAGTAGGTGCTGGCCTCACGCGGGTCACCGCAGACCAGGAAGAGGTTCCAGGTGAACTTCTCACCGGCGTGGTCATCCTCGAGTTCCATGACCAGGCCGTTCTTGTTCTCCTTGACCGGTGCCCATTCCTTGGCGTCTTCCTTGTTCTTCTTAGCGTTCTCGCCGGTGGCGCCGCGGTACTTATTGTTGGTCAGCGCGATGTAGACCTTCTCGGTCTCCGGGTGAACCTGGACGTCTTCCGGGCGGTCCATCTTGGTGGCGCCCACCTTGTCGGCGGCCTCACGAGTAAAGACGGCGACCTCTTCGGCGGACATGCCGTCCACGTGAGACTCGAACTTGTTGTTCTCAGTATCGGAGGTCAGCAGCTTGACCCACTCGCCGCTGCCGTCGAAAGCGCCGTCCTCCGGCAGGACACCAGAGCCGTCGATTTCCTTCTCCGGGGAGTTGCCCTCCATCTTGGCCACGTACAAGGTGCCGTGGTCCAGGATGGTCATGTTGTGCTCGAGATCGCCTTCCTTGTACTTCTTGGTGGAGACGAACTTGTAGACGTACTCGAAGCGGGAGTCATCGCCGGAGTAGCAGACCACGGTGCCATCCTTGGTGATGTGGATGTTGCCGGCCTCGTGCTTGTAGCGGCCCACAGCGGTGTGCTTGACCGGGGTGGAGTTCGGGTCCAGCGGGTTGATCTCCACGAGCCAGCCAAAGCGGTTCGGCTCGTTCGGCTCCTTGGTTACATCGAAGCGGTCATCGTACTTTTCCCACTTACGGTCGGACGGGCCCTCCTTGATGCCGAACCGCTTGAGGGATTCAGCAGCCTTCTTATCCTTGATGTCGCCGCCGGCGAAGTATTGGTCGAAGTTCTCTTCGCCGGAGAGCATGGTGTTCCACGGGGTCACGCCGCCGGAGCAGTTGTTGAGGGTACCCAGGACCTTCTCACCCTTCGGGTCGGCGGAGGTCTTCACCAGGTCAGTGCCCTTAGCTGGGCCCACCAGGGTGAACGGGGTGGTGGCGGTGATGCGGCGGTTGAGCGGGCCGAACTCACGCTTGAGCTCGCCGGAGCCCTTGACCTTGGACACCTCGAGGATAGTGTGGCCGTGACCGGCCCAGCCGATCTTCACCTGTTCCTCGGTGGGGTTCTCCGGATCGTAGTCCGGGAACATCATCGGCTCGGTGGTGTACTCGTGCGAGCACATGTAGATCATGCGGTTCTTGTCATCCGGGTGCTCGATGAGGCCGGCGAAGTCATTGTTGAAGCCGAACTGCTTCTCCGCCGCTTCGGCGGTCTGGTTGTTGACGTCGAATTCCGGAGCGCCCTCGATGACCGGGTCACCCCAGGCAATCAGGACGGACTGCTCGTAGCCCTTGGGGATGACGACCTCATCCTTGGTATTGGCCTCAACGGCTTCAAAGTGCATGCCCTCGGCGGAGGTGAGCTCGATGTCAGAACCCTTTACCTCGCTGGTCTTGTTGGAGGATCCGCCAGCCGCAGACCCGTTGTCATCCGGAGCAGCGCATGCAGCCAGCGCAGAGGAACCACCAACGGCGACGACAGCCAAGCCACCGGCGCGCAGGGCGGTACGGCGGGAGAACTGGTCGCCGAAGTAAGGGTTGTCGGAGGTGTTCTCGCATTCGCCGAAACAGGCATTACCGCACTTGTAGGTGCAGGTAAGAGAAGAACGAGACGAGGTGAACATGTTAGCCAAGAGATTACGGCCGTTGAGTGCCATGAAAGTTATGCTCCAAAAATCGAAAATCGTTGGTTGCGCAAGGGGATGTCGCAACGAAGTGTCGCAACGGACGTCATGAGTTAATACGGTTGAGATGACCGCGCGGTTGATCCTGTCTAACCGCTAGATGAACACTCTGTGAACCGGGATCGCGCCAGCGTATAGGGATCGACTACCCTAGACAACCGTGAGCGAGAAGAAGAATACTGAAGTTACTGACGTCCCCGAGCAGCTGCGCATTCGCCGCGAGAAGCGTGCCCGACTGTTGGAGTCCGGCACCGAGCCCTATCCGGTGACCGTAGACCGCACGATCTCTCTGCGGGATCTTCGCCAGCAGTTCCAGGTAGTGGCCGAAGGCGAGGAACCGGCCGCGGAAGAGGGCGTTACCTACCTCAGCGCTGGTGAGGAGACTGACGTTGAGGCGGCCATCGCCGGCCGCCTCATCTTCATGCGCAATACCGGCAAGCTGTGCTTCGCCACCCTGCAGGATGGCGACGGTACCCAGGTGCAGGCCATGCTGTCCCTTGCAGAGGTAGGGGAGGAGCGCCTAGCCGCGTGGAAGTCCGACGTTGACTTGGGTGATTTCATCTCCGTGCACGGCCGAGTAATTGCCTCGCGCCGCGGCGAGCTCTCCGTCATGGCTAGCGAATGGACCATGGCGGCGAAGTCCTTGCGCCCGCTTCCGGTGTCCTTCGCTGACATGAATGAGGAAACCCGCGTGCGCCAGCGCTACAACGACCTCATCGTGCGCGAGGAAGCCCGCAAGAATGCCATGACCCGCGTCAAGGTCATGCGTGCACTGCGCAACTACCTGGAGGATGAGGGCTTCGTAGAGATCGAAACCCCGATGCTGCAGACCCTCCACGGCGGTGCAGCAGCCCGCCCGTTCGTAACGCACTCCAATGCTTTGGACATTGACCTGTACCTGCGCATCGCGCCGGAGCTCTTCCTTAAGCGCGCCGTCGTCGGCGGCATCGATCGCGTCTTTGAGATCAACCGCAACTTCCGCAACGAGGGCGTCGACCGCTCCCACTCCCCGGAATTCGCCATGCTGGAGACCTACGCCGCGTGGGGCGACTACAACGATTGCGCCCGTACCACCCGTGAGTCCATCCAGTCGGTGGCACGTGCGGTCCTCGGTTCCACCACCGTCACCTTGGCGGATGGCACTGAGTATGACTTCGGTGGTGAAGAGTGGCCGGAGATTGAAATGTACCCCTCACTCAACGAGGCTCTGCAACGCAAGTTCCCGGGCCAGCCGGAGGTCACCATCGACTCCACCGTCGAGGAGCTGAAGGCGCTTGCCGACGTCATCGGGCTCGACGTCCCGAAGGACGGCGGCTGGGGCCACGGCAAACTGGTGGAAGAGATCTGGGAGGTGCTCTGCGAGGACCAGCTCGAGGGCCCGATCTTTGTGAAGAACTTCCCGGTCGAGACCTCTCCGCTGACCCGCCAGCACCGCTCCCTGCCGGGTGTGACCGAGAAGTGGGATCTCTACGTGCGCGGCTTCGAGCTGGCTACCGGATACTCGGAGCTGGTGGATCCCGTTATCCAGCGCGAGCGCTTTGAGGATCAGGCGCGCTTGGCCGCCGGCGGTGATGAGGAAGCCATGGTCTTGGATGAGGACTTCCTCGCCGCCATGGAGCAGGGAATGCCGCCGACAGCCGGCACGGGCATGGGCATCGACCGCCTGCTCATGGCCCTGACCGGCCTGGGCATCCGTGAGACCGTGCTCTTCCCGATTGTGAAGCCGGAGAAGTAGGTCCGAGGCCAACTCGCACCGAGCTCACCCCGCGGCACATTCCGCGCGCAACGCACAAGCCACCAGCCCCACAGCTGAAGGCTTGTGCGTTGTTGTTTTGCAGCCTCCAGTTTGTCGCCGCAGCGCACATCACTCAGCGAGAAGCCTGCCTGCGTGGAAAAATACAAAGCATGAAAAAGCTACTCTCTCTTCTCACACTGCCGCTTGTAACGGCTGGCTTGGTTGCGTGTTCTTCTGATGAAGGAACCGAGGAAACCCATCGATTCGAAGTTGTGGAGTCCTCCGGTTCTCAAAGCAGTGCGCAAAGCTCTGAAAGCGCCGAAGAAAGCGATTCCACAGATCGCGAGCCGGAGTTTGGCTCTCAATCTTCCGGGCTTAAAGAACGCGATGCCGAGGACTTCCGCGCCACTGGGTTCAGGTATGAGACCACGGTTGCTTGGGGAGTGAGGAGCCCAGACGGCAGGGTGTCGTGTTCTCTGACTGAGGGATCTCAAGGGCCGTGGTGCTTCGTTGGGTTTGAAAACCCGCCAGTTTTGCCTGACCCCGAGAACCCGCAGTGGGAAGCGAACATGGTTAGTTATAAAGAAGGTGCTGGTTTCTTCCCCAAGGGCGTGGTGGATGCCGGGGACCAGGTTCCATCGCAGCAGCTGGGGGAAGGCGAGAAAGTCGATATCAACGGCGTGATTTTTGAAGCCCCCAGCGCAGATGAATTCACCGTTCAGGTCAAAGGACACCATTTCACCGTGAAGGACGGCGGCCAGTTTTCGGCGGATACCTATCCGCTGGAGCCAGACTCCAATGGCTATGCGCCCGTGGGCACAGTCTGCGGCGAGGTCGACACCAATTTTGGCCGCAAGAAAGTCTTTGTGCAGACAGACGGGACGAATTGCACGACTGCAATGGACATCGTGAACAAGTACTTCAACTACGAGTGGGACATCAAAGAAATGAACTCTCGCGGAATTCTGGAGCTTGACGGCTGGAAGTGCTCCTACCGAGAACCGGAGTACATTGACATGCCGGATCCGGATGCACGCCGTCTGCACTGCGGTGATTTGTCCGGTAATGGTCGGGTCATTCTTCTCGACGCTGTACACCCAGATGTTCCGAAATACACATATAACTACTAGCGCAGCACTAATTCGTGGGACGATGATTGTTATGAAGAAGCTTCTCTCTATCCTTTCTGCCTCCCTCATGGCCTGCGCCGTGGCTTCGTGTTCTTCCACGAGCGAACCGGCGGGCGATGAGCCACAGTTTCAACAGAACTCAGCCAGCTCCACTAGCTCTGAGTCTGCCTCCAGTAGCTCTACTGAGGCCGCGGCGTCGAGCAGCGCCAAGCCCGATAAAGACAAACCCGGCGGATTGAAGGAACGCGATCCGAAGGACTTTATGGCCGGCGGTGATCGGGCGAGTATTCCGAACCCCATCCCGGCCGTCAAGAGCCCTGATGGGCGCGTCCTCTGCCTCATTCACGAAGAGACTGACGGCCCAAACTGCAAGGTGGAGTTTGCTGATCCGCCAATCTATCCGGGGCCAGTCATGCAAAGCTGGAGGTCAAACGCGGTGAGCTACCGCAGTGACCGTGGCTTCTTCCCTGTGTGGGCCATCGAGTTCTATAGGCCCACCGAGGTTGAAACGCTCAACGAGGGCGAGACCGTGAGCTTTGACGGTGGAACCTTTGAGGCGCACAGCGGCAATGAGTTCGTGGTCAAGTCGAACGGGCACCACTTCACCGTCAAGGATGATGGACAGTACTACTCCGATACCTTCCCGGCGAAACCGGACGCGGATGGCATTGCCAACACCGGTGCGGTGTGTGGTGAGAGCGGCACGCGTGGTGAAGACACCGGTTTGGTCTACGTGCAAGAGGACGGCACGAATTGCAATGACGCCATGGAATTGTTGGATGAATACGCCAACCATGATTGGCAGGCTGGCGAGGGCGGAAGCCGTGGCCACCTCGAGACTGACCTAGGACACTGTGCATACGGTGCGCCGAAACTGTGGGAGGATACCCCAGAAAACCGGCTGCTGGGCTGCAGCCTGGATAGCGGTGGCAGCGTCGTGGTCATCACGTCCCGCAACATGGAAACGATTCCTTAAAACCCCACCACCTGCCGGGGAGCGAGGAAACCTCGCTGCCCTGGCTCATGTGGCATCCCCGGCTAGCTTGCGAGTACTCTAAACTCCTTGCGCGCTGACATCGGAAGCGTTGGCGCGAGTATCCCCAGAGCAGAGAAAAGAAAGGTGTGGCTGGCCGCATGTCCGCTGAGATTCCCTCCAAGGTAGTCATCAACCTCAGCATCCTGGTGCTGGGAGCGATGGTCATGATTCTCAACGAGACCTCGCTGTCCGTCGCACTACCAGCCATCATGGCGGACTATGGCATCCCCGCCACGAGCGCACAGTGGTTGTTGACGGGATTCATGCTCACCATGGCCGTCGTCATTCCGACCACCGGTTACCTGCTGGAGAGGCTCACCACGCGCCAGATTTTCTTCGCCTCTGCCGGGTTCTTCCTGGCAGGCACCGTGGTGGCGGCCCTTGCGCCGAGCTTCGTCGCTCTGCTCCTCGGGCGCGTCCTGCAAGCAGGCGGGACTGCGTTGATGATCCCCACTCTCATGACCGTGGCCATGACTCTGGTCCCACCGCAGCGCCGCGGCACGGTGATGGGCATTATTTCTGTGGTTATTTCCGTCGCCCCGGCGCTGGGCCCCACGGTCGGCGGGGCAATCCTCAACCGCTTCACCTGGCACGTCATTTTTTGGGCCATGGTGCCGCTCATCGCTCTCATCCTGGTGGCTGGTCTCTGGCGCCTGAGTGATGTGGGTGAGAACCGCGATACCCCACTCGACGGTCCCTCCGTACTCCTTTCTGCTTGTGCATTTGGCGGTCTGGTCTATGGTTTGTCCTCGATTGAAAAAATGCTGCAGGGTGGTGCCTGGGTAGACATCGCCGTCACCGTGGTGGGTGTCATCGCGCTCATTGTCTTCATCCGCCGGCAGCGGCGTCTGGCGCTCGAGGATCGTGCACTAATGGATATGCGCCCCTTCCGCGTTCGCAACTTCACGCTCGCGGTGCTCATCCTGGTATTGTCCTTCGGCCTGATGCTGGGAATGGTTACGGTCTTGCCCATCTACCTGCAGACCACCCTGGGCGTCACCGCCTTTGCCACGGGTTTGGCGGTGATGCCGGGTGGAATTCTCCAAGCATTTCTTTCCCCGATTGTGGGCCGACTCTTCGATTCCTATGGCCCGCGTCCGCTCATGATTCCTGGCTCGCTGTTTATGGTGGCCAGCCTGTGGCTCTTGGCCACCTTGGGCGAGAACTCAGCCGTGTGGATGGTTGTGGGCATGCACGTTCTCTTATCCTTCGGCATGTGCTTGATGATGACGCCGTTGATGACAACAGCGCTGTCCTCGCTTCCGGAGAAGCTGTATTCGCACGGGTCGGCCATCATGAACACCTTCCAGCAACTGGCGGGTGCGATGGGAACGGCCTTCCTCGTTGTCTTCCTCACGCGCGGCACCCAGGCCGGCGTCGCGGCGGGGATGGGCCCGGCCGCAGCGACGTCACAGGGAACGCACTGGGCTTTCCTCTTCGCCGGCGTGGCCGGCACCGCCATTGCGGTGATTGCGCCGCTGCTCAAGCGCGTGAATTAGCACAGCGGCATGTTCAGGCGTAGCTCCTCTGCGTCCTCACCCCACACGAGGACGGCGTCGGCGGAGTCCTCGGCGCCCATGTAGAACACCGGCTCGGTGTCGGAAACGTCGTAGCTGCGCACGGTGCACTGGCCGTTGGACAGTTCCTGTGCATCCTGCGTCGGGGCGGCTGCATCGCGCTTGGCGACGTCCCCGTACCGCGCCACGGAGTAGCCCACACCGTCACCAACGCAGGTGATCTTCGCATCCTGACCATCTTCCGGTTCGCGGGCATCACAGGTGGCACCGCTGAAGCCTTCCCCGCCGGGACGGGAGCTGATGAGTCCCGGGTGATCGTCGACAAGCGCCTGCTCCGCCTCGGACCACGCCGGCCGTCCCAAGAAGAACCACAGTAGGCCGCCGATCAGGGCTAAGAGGAGAAGCCCCACGCCGAGCCCGGTGAAGACCTTCTTCTTCGAGGTCGACTTGCGCTTGGTGGAGCCCTTCGCGGGAGCGGAAGCTGCGACCTGCGGTTGAGGCTGCGTTCCCCACCCCTCCTGCGGGGCGGGGGCGTAAGGCTGTTCTGGTTGCCACGGCGGTGTGCCCGTTGCGGCGGTGTTCGCGCCAGCGGTATTTGCGCTAGCCGTGTTGGCGCTGGTCGTGCCCGCGCTACGCAGCGAGTCAACGACGGCAGCAGCCGAGGGATAAGCGGCAGCTGCGCGGAAGGAAGGGTAGGCGGCGGCGACGATGCGCGCGAGGTGGTCGATTGCTTCTTTCGCTGTTGCGTTGGGGGCTTCGTTATTTGAGGCTGGTCCGACCGCAGCGAAGAAGGCATTTGAGCGGTTATCGGTCAGGATGATGCGACGCGGATTGAGCGCGCGGATGGCGTAGTTGGCGCGGCCCTTGTTGAGCAGAAAGTCAGTAGCGTCTGCCAAGGGAACAAAGACGGCGAGGGCTTCCTCCCGGGACAGGTGGTGCGCGCCAACGCCGGAGGAAGTGAAGTTAGAAAGCTGCTCGCCTGGCAGACTGCGGCGCACAAAGAATTCCTGACCGCTATTCATCGTGCCTGTGCCCACGATGGGTGCAATGGCGCTGTGCTGTAGCTGTCCTACAATGCCGGACTGGCGGAGCACGCCGCGGTGCTCTGGGGCGTAGATTTCCACGAGCATCTCATCGTGTGAGGGATCTTCCACGAGAAAGAGCGCGGAGTCAGCTCCTTGGTCCAAGACTGCCTTTTGGCGCAGCTGGTGCTGGGTGGTGAAAAATTCTGGGAGCATAGACACGGTGAGAGGAAATCCTTCGCGGAGAGTCGACGATGAGATTTATAGAATCCTCTTCATTCTAAGGGGATGAGGCCTCCATGGCAGGCTGGTGCGTGATGCGGGCTTTCTACCGCCTGTTCGCTACCGGCGTACAGTGCCGTTGCCTGCGGAAACGGGGATTTAGGGGAAGTGGGGAGAAAAATCGTGAATGGAGTGTCCGCCCCGCGCGTTAGAGTGGATGACACATTTAAAGCGAAAGGTAAGAGGTAATGTTCGAGAGGTTTACTGACCGTGCTCGCCGCGTCATTGTTTTGGCGCAGGAGGAAGCACGCATGCTCAACCACAATTACATCGGCACCGAGCACATCCTCCTGGGGCTTATCCATGAAGGTGAAGGTGTAGCAGCCAAGGCCTTGGAGTCCATGGGCATCTCGCTGGAGGATGTCCGCCGTGAGGTGGAAGAGATCATTGGTCAAGGTTCTCAGCCGCACACAGGCCACATCCCATTTACCCCGCGCGCCAAGAAAGTCCTCGAGCTCTCGCTGCGTGAGGGCCTCCAGATGGGGCACAAGTACATTGGCACCGAGTTCCTGCTCCTCGGCCTCATCCGTGAGGGTGATGGTGTAGCTGCGCAGGTGCTGACCAAGCTGGGTGCTGACTTGCCGCGCGTTCGCCAGCAGGTTATCCAGCTGCTCTCCGGATATGAGGGCAACGAGGGCGAAGGCAACCAGTCCCAGGGCGGTGCCGGCCCGGTTGGCGCTGGTGCTGGCGCTGGCCAGGGCGGCCGTGGCGGCTCGGGCGGCTCCGGTGAGCGTTCCAACTCTCTGGTGCTGGACCAGTTCGGCCGCAACCTCACCCAGGCTGCGCGCGATGGCAAGCTGGACCCAGTGGTGGGCCGCGATTCCGAGATCGAGCGCATTATGCAGGTGCTGTCCCGCCGCACGAAGAATAACCCGGTGCTCATCGGTGAGCCCGGCGTGGGTAAAACCGCCGTGGTCGAAGGCTTGGCTCTCGATATCGTCAACGGCAAGGTCCCGGAGACCCTCAAGGATAAGCAGCTCTACTCGCTGGACCTGGGCTCCCTGGTGGCCGGTTCGCGCTACCGCGGTGACTTTGAGGAACGCCTGAAGAAGGTGCTCAAGGAGATTAACCAGCGCGGTGACATCATCCTCTTCATCGATGAGATCCACACCTTGGTCGGCGCCGGTGCCGCCGAGGGCGCTATCGACGCCGCGTCGCTGCTGAAGCCGAAGCTGGCCCGTGGCGAGCTGCAGACCATCGGTGCCACCACGCTGGATGAGTACCGCAAGCACATTGAGAAGGACGCCGCTCTCGAGCGCCGCTTCCAGCCGGTCAAGGTGGAAGAGCCTTCTCTCGATGACACCATCCTCATCCTCAAAGGCCTGCGCGATAAGTACGAGGCACACCACCGTGTCTCCTATACCGACGAGGCACTGAAGGCGGCGGCCTCCCTGTCTGACCGCTACATCAACGACCGCTTCCTGCCGGATAAGGCCGTGGACCTCCTCGATGAGGCCGGTGCCCGCATGCGTATCAAGCGCATGACCGCTCCGGAGGGCCTGCGCGAGGTCGATGACCGCATCGCTGAGGTCCGCAAGGAGAAGGAAGCTGCGATCGACGCCCAGGACTTTGAGAAGGCCGCTGGCTTGCGCGATAAGGAGCGCAAGCTGGGTGAAGAGCGCGCGGAGAAGGAAAGGCAGTGGCGTTCCGGTGACCTAGAGGAGATCGCTGAGGTCGGTGAGGAACAGATCGCAGAGGTCCTGGCTCACTGGACTGGCATTCCGGTTCTCAAGCTCACGGAGAAGGAATCCAACCGCCTCCTCAACATGGAGGAGGAGCTGCACAAGCGCATCATTGGCCAGGACGAAGCCGTCAAGGCTGTGTCCCGCGCCATTCGCCGCACCCGTGCTGGTCTGAAGGATCCGCGCCGTCCTTCCGGTTCCTTCATCTTCGCCGGCCCGTCCGGTGTGGGTAAGACGGAGTTGTCGAAGTCCTTGGCTAACTTCCTCTTCGGTTCGGATGATGACCTTATCCAGATCGATATGGGTGAGTTCCACGACCGCTTCACCGCCTCCCGTCTCTTCGGTGCTCCTCCGGGATACGTCGGCTACGAGGAAGGCGGCCAGCTGACGGAGAAGGTCCGCCGTAAGCCGTTCTCCGTGGTCCTCTTCGACGAGATCGAGAAGGCCCACAAGGAGATCTACAACACCTTGCTGCAGGTGCTGGAGGACGGCCGCCTGACCGATGGCCAGGGCCGCATCGTGGACTTCAAGAATACGGTGCTCATCTTCACCTCCAACCTGGGCACCCAGGACATCTCGAAGGCCGTGGGCTTGGGCTTCACCGGCTCCTCGGAGAATGATTCGGATGCGCAGTATGAGCGCATGAAGAACAAGGTCAACGACGAGCTGAAGAAGCACTTCCGCCCTGAGTTCCTCAACCGTATCGATGAGATTGTGGTCTTCCACCAGCTCACCCAGGAGCAGATCGTCGAGATGGTGGAGCTGCTCATCGGACGCGTCGAGAAGCAGCTTTCCGAGCGTGACATGGGCATCGAGCTCACCCAGAAGGCCAAGGATCTTCTTGCCAAGCGTGGCTTCGATCCGGTCTTGGGCGCTCGCCCGTTGCGCCGCACCATCCAGCGCGAGATTGAGGACCAGCTCTCCGAGAAGATCCTCTTCGGTGAAATTGGCGCCGGTGAGATCATCACCGTGGATGTTGAAGGCTGGGATGGTGAGTCCAAGGACAACTCTTCCGCAACCTTTACCTTCACCCCGCGTCCGCGCCCGCTGCCGGAGGACACCTTCGACAAGGAGCTCGAGGAAACCGCCGTGCGCGAGGCCGATGAGGAACTAGCCACCGAGATCGATGAGGGATCCCACGGTCCGAATTCCGATGGTCCTGACACCGTCACCCCGGATGTCCTCGATGAGTCTGGTAGCGACTCCGCCGAGGAATCCCACAACAACGATGGTGATGACGGCAATCCGCCGCCGGCTGGTGCCGGTGCTGGCCAGCCGCTCTAAGCGCTGACTTGGGCCCCGCGCTGGGCCTATAAGGATTAGCCCCGAACCGCATGCGAGTGACACTCCGTGCGGTTCGGGGCTTTCTTTGCGTGACCGGTGGGCGGGACGGCCCGGTGGGCGGCGTGCCCACAACTAGAACAGAATCAGCACACTGTCTCGTGGGATTCGTGTTCTGGGGGCTCGATTTGGATGGTGGAGTGCTCGATGCCATGTTCGCGCAGAACGTGCTGGGCGGCATCTAACAGCGGACCGGTGTCGACGGTGCCGTCGCGCACGATGTGCACGGTCGTGAGAACGTTGACTCCGTCCAGGCTCCACAGGTGCAGGTCATGGATGTCGGCAACGCCTTCGACCCGACGCAGCACGGGTTCGATCACGCTGGCGTCGAAGCCCGCCGGAACCTGCTCGAGCAGAACGCTTGCCGACAACCGCATGAGCTGCCACGCGCGTGGGAGCACCATCGCCGCGATGACTAAAGAGGCGATCACGTCCGCCGCCACAAATCCCGTGGTCAGCACCACGATGCCCGCTACGATCACCGCGACCGAGCCGAGCAAGTCCACCAGTACGTGTAAGAACGCGCCTTCCACGTTGATCGAGGACTCGCGGTGCCGGTGCAGCACCCACGCCGAGAGCGCATTGGCTACCAGGCCGATCACCGCGATGATCAGCATCGCCTTGCCCTGTACCTCGGCCGGGCTCTGCAGGCGGCGCACCGCCTCGACGACAATCCACACTGAGATTGCCAGCACCATTACTGCGTTGGCTAGCGCCGCAAGTACCTCTACTCGCCGGTAGCCGTAGGTGGCCTGGGCTGATGCTTGGCGCCGCCCAACCAACACTGCGATCACCGCAATGATGAGTCCCGCGGCGTCGGAAAGCATGTGCATCGCATCCGCCATCAGTGCCATCGAGCCCGCCAACCATCCGCCGATTAGCTCCGCGAAGAAGACAATGCCGGTAATACTGAGCGCAATCAGGAGCGCGCGCAGCGGCGTGCTGGAGTGATCATGGTCGTGGTGCTCGTGTGCCATGCACTCAGCCTATCACCACCAACGCTTATTGACAATAAAATGAAAACGTATGGCGGCGGGCAAAAGTGTGCGTTCTAGCTCTACTTGGCCACGCCGAGGTCTACCAGAGCTTTCTTTGCTACTTCAGGGTCATCACTCTTGATCATGTACTCAACGATTCCCTTATCATCCGCGAGGATCTCCTGAACAGTGAAGATGGCCTCCAATCGCTGTGCCTTGAATGTGGAACCGCGCGTTGATTCTGCCGGAATCTCAGCGGCGTCCAAGACGGGCTTGCCGTCACGAACGGCGGCGGTGGCAGCAGGATCATCGGTGAAGACTACATAACCAACCTCAGGCGCCTTCGTAGTATCCACGGAACAGTTGGTGCCCTTCGCTTCTGGGGCAGGGGAGTTATCCGCGCCGTAGTAGCTGAACATCACTTCATAATCTGTGCACACTTCCACGAAGTCAGCAATCGGCTCGGGCGCATGGTCGGTAGGAGTGAGGCCGCTTTGAGCGTCGCCAGCAGTATCGCCACCGGTCTCGCCGGCGGTGTCACCGTTGGAAGCCCCGGAATCGGCAGGTGCTTCAGCGGCGGGCTGCGCAGGCGCGGCGGAATCCTCAGACTTGTCACCAAAGAGGGCATCTTTAGCTGCGACGTAACCAATCGCTACCACCACGATGACCGCGATTACTAGCGGAAGGAGCAACAGCTGCTTCTTTACACTGAGGCCTTGCTTCGGGGCATCGGTATGGGAACCTGTCGTGCCTGCGGTGGGGTTCGACGTGGAGGCGGTGCCTGATGCATTCTTCGAAGCTGCGCCTGGGTCTAGTAGTTCGCCATGCTTGATGAAATGGCGGTAGCCATTATCCGCAACTGTCTGGCCTTCTTTGATGTGTGATGTGTCTTCCGCCCCGTTAAGGTGATCGGGCGAACCCGGGTATGCAAGTCGGCTCATTATTCAGTCCACCACCGTGAATCAATATCGGAATACAGGGAGCGCATCGACTCAACGTGCTCTTCAAAGCTATTGCGATTGAGACGGTGCTTGTTTTCTTTCCACCGCTTAAAAAGCTCCTCCGAAGACACCGCGCGCGAGGCCTCCGTTCGTGCCTCCCGGCCTGCGGTCAGGGCCCACTGGGCGGCAAACTGCACGCGACGCGCGGCCTTTTCCGTGAACCCGCTCCACACTTTGTATGTGGTGTAGAGTTGAGCCACGACGGCCCAGCCATCCTGGTAGGGCAGAACTGTGACGTTGCCCAGGTTGTCAAGTTCAAGGAACTCAAAATGAGATGGATCCTTCTTATCGGCGGTCACGAGGATCCTTCGGTTGGTGACAAACGCGGCACCATCCACCCCGCTAGCTTTCGTAGCGGCGGCTTCCAGCACAATCTCGTCGACACCAAGGCCTTCTACAACGGCTGCGGCGGCAGCGTGCACAATCTCGGAATCACCAGCACGTTTAAGCGCAGCACCGAGATCTGGCCGGTCTGTCAATGCAATTTGGGGTCCTGTCATGCACACGAGACTAACAACACATCAAAAACTGTGACTGGGTGCGCTGAATTATGGTGTAGATCACCCCCAGCATAGGGGTGATGGATGGGGCACCACGGAACCGTGCCAGAAACCTCGGTACGTTGTGTGGGTATGAGCTCAACGTTCACGCCAGCAAAGTTTGATGATACTTGGATCTACCGCCTTACAAAGTTCCCGTGGCCGGAACCGGCGCCGAGCAAAGATGAGGTGCGCCGACACTCTTGGGGAATGACGTACAAGAGCAATAAGGCGTTTGCGACCCCGCTAGGGGTTGAGGCCATCAACGCAAGGGCGGCCAAATACTACAAAACATCTCTCGAGCAAAACTGGGGGGTCACTGGTGCACAGGAAGCGTATCAGGTTATTGATGCTCTGCTCGAAGGTGGCCAGCACGTGGAAAATGACCTGGTTTTACCCCTCGCATACGCCATGAAGGACGTCCCCGAGCGCGAGCTAGACGCGGAAGTGGAGGAAAAGGTCGAGTTCCTCAAAGACTTCTTTATTGCCCAAGGCGCGGATCCGCGTCGTGGAGAACATAAGTTCCGCTATCTCGTAAGGATGTTGCGCTCGGAGGGCTTTGCCAAAGCAGCGGCCCCGGCACTGCCCGCCACTACTCGCGCATGGGACATAATCCGTGTTCACGCCGTTGGTGGCCCGGCAACGGAGCTGGGGTGGATCTCTCCAGAAGAGTTCCTTCAGATTTCAGACAAGGCCGTGGCGGCGCTGCAGCGCTACTTCGTGTCGTGGGCTGACGTAGCCGCAAGTTTCTGGTGGGGTCGAATGATCTGGGCGAGTGATGGTGAGCCCGACGTCACCGCTGCGATGAAGGATCAATCGCAACGGATCACCGAGCTGCTCGCACACAATGATTCGCCTTGGGTGCGCGTGCCCTTGCACGACATCCAGGCCGAGGAGCCATTCTCGTCCTTGGGTGGTTTGCACTAGAGCCCCTGCACTAAGCCCTTAGGAAGCTTGGCAGTTAGAGGGTGCAGGGACATCCTTGAAGCGGTCGATCAGATAGTCCACGCCGCGTGGAGCCGAGTTCACAATTCCAACGGCGTGGTTAGCCCCGGAGCGGGGAAGAATATCGACGGGGTTCGCGGCGTCAAACTGGACGGTGCCGCCGAGTGAGCAGTAGTTGCTCGCCATCGTGCGGGACTGCTCGTAGGGGATGAGGTCATCGGTGGGGGAGTTCATGACCAGCATCGGGGCGTTGAGGGCATGCTGGCCTAGCCTTTGCTCCGCGAGCATCTGGGCGGCGGCTGGCTTGCGTCGGACGAGCTCGCCGAAGGATTCACCCGTCTTGGTCAGCTGGCTGGTGCGGGTAAAGCCCCAGTTAGCGATAGAATCACCAATGCAGGCGTGGGCGGCGCTGGCAAGGAAATGCATGCCGCGCGGGTTCATTTCGGTGACGATCTCGTTGTAAAACGCGGGGCTGCGCTCCGCATAGCCGTTGATGGCATAGCCCAACACGTGAACGATGGAGGAGCCATCGACCGCGTTCATAACCTCGAAAAGATCGGCCGGTGGGGCACCGGCGTACGTGCCCTTGACGTTGAGCTCGGGCGCATAGGTAGCCGCGTACTCGGCTGCGGCCGCGGCAGCACCGCCTCCTTGGGAATAGCCGGCAAAACCCACGGGGGCATCTATCGGCGCGTTCGCGTGGCGGAGGGTGGCGCGGGCGGCGTCGAGAACCGCGTGTGCTTCCTCGATGTGGTTGACATAGGTGTGGTGACCTGGTGTGCCGAGTCCAACCAGGTCGGTCGTGACCACGCGCACGCCCTGCTGCGCGGCGTATTGGTACAGCGCGTACTCGTAGTTCATATTGAGAGTGACCTGGTTGGCCGGACCAAGCGCGACGTTGCCCACCGACTGTGCGGCATTAGACGGCGCGCACTGATCGCCCGCACCGCGGGTGCCGGGTGCGAAGACGATGGTGGGGCGCTCACCCGGGCCGTTCCACGCCGCGGAAGGCTCGTAGATGACGCCGGTGACGGTGGTGGGGGAGCCGTCCATGAGCGTGGACTCATAGGAGATCTTCTCCGCAGTGACGCCGGAGACGCCTGCGAGGTGGTCAATCGGATGGGCGGAGGTCGGCGTGCCGGGTGTGGCCAATGCCGTGACGGGCAGCAGTGCCGTGGCCGCGAGCGCGAGGGCCGCCACGAGTGCGCGAGGAGAGATTAGATTCATGCCGTAAGAGTAATCGTTCTTTCGCCGGTGCGCAGCGACTTCGCTGTGCTTAAACCTCGCTGCGCTAAGCTAGCGCGCATGGGAATCTATTTTCGTAAGCGCAAGAAGACCGGAAAGAATAGCTGGATCAACGTTTCCGGCTCCGGTGCCTCGATGTCGACAAAAGTCGGTCCCGTGACCTTTAACTCCCGCGGCGGCATGTGGGTCAATCTTCCAGGTGGACTGAATTTCCGGGGGCGCTGGCGCTAATGACTTCCCACCCCAACAGTGACTATGTCCGTATGGGGTACGAGGCCGACGTCGTCTTGCGCCTAGGCATGATGCTCATGGGGGCGGGAACGTCCGGCTACCGCGTGCTGCGCGGCATGAAACGTGCCGCCCGCGCGCTCGGCTTTGATCGGCTCGACGCCAACGTTGGCGTCACCCAGATAACATGCACGTTTCATCGTGGCCGCGAGTTTCGCACCGTGGTGGCCCAGCAGCATTCACCGGCTGTCGATGCTTCCCGGATCGAAGCCCTTGAGGACCTGACCCACCACCGGCTGTACGCGGGCATTACGGCCGAAGATCTCACGGAGATGCTCGACGTCATCGAGGCCAACGTGGTGAAGCGGTGGAACCGCTGGCTCCTAGCTGCGGCGGCGTCCATTGCGTGCGCCTCTTTCGCGGTCCTGAACTTCTTTACGCCGCTGGCGATTCTGCTGGTGGCCCTCGCTGCCTTTTGTGGTCAGCTCACCCGCGCGGTTCTGCACAGCAAGCACGTCCACCAACTGGGGTGCATCGTGGCAGCCGGAACGGTGGCCAGTCTCGTGTACTTCTTCACCACCGAGGCCGTGGCCGCCGCCGGGGTGGCGGACCCGTCAGAGTTTTCCTCGGGCTACGTGGCCGCGGTGCTCTTCCTCATTCCCGGCTTCCCGTTGTTCTCCGCGCTCATTGACCTCGCGCGCTTCGACTTCGAGGCCGGGCTTTCCCGCCTGACCTACGCGCTGACGGTGATCACCGCCGCGACCTTTACCGTGGCGTTGGTCAGCTGGACCACGGAGCTCACCCCGGAACCAGGCACCCCCGACTATGCGCCGGTGTGGTACCTCGCCGCCGCGGCGGCCAGCTTCTTGGGCATTTCCGGATTCGCGTTCCTCTTTAATTCCTCGCGCCGCATGGTGCTCGTGGCGGCCGCGGTGGGCACGGTGGCAAACCTCGTTCGCCTTATCCTTATTGGGGTCGGGGCCACAAGTTACGTCGGCGCGTTCGCCGGCGGTCTCATCGTCGGACTCTTGGGCGCGGTTGCCTCCAAACGCGCACACCTACCGCGCATCACCACGACGGTGCCCGCGTCCGTCATCATGATCCCGGGAACCTCCATGTTCCGCACCGTTTATCACCTCAACGTGGGGAACATGGACCAAGCCTTGAGCAACTTCGCTACCGCCTCGATGGCCGTGGCGGCCATTGGCTGCGGGCTTATCCTCGCCCGCCTGCTAACTGACCGCGATTGGACCTTCGGTCACCTCATCGATTTCTCGCACGTGCCTAGTGCGGCAGGTGAAACAGGCCCTGCTCGTTGATGTCCATTAGGCCATCCTCGATAAGCGAGGCCTGCGCCCGCGAGCGCTGCGTCGCGTCCGGCCACACCGCATCCAGGTCGGCTTGGGGAACTGGGTGGGGTGAGCCTCGGAGGACGTCGAGAAGCAGCCCGCGCACCTGGCGGTCCGTGCCGGTGAACTTCTGCACGCGCTTCTTTGCCCGCGCTGCCTCCTCTTCGCTGGGTTCCGGACAGCCCGCGAGCTGCCACGCGCACGAGGCTTTGATGGGGCAGGCGGCGCAGTCGGGGTTCTTGGCTGTGCACACCAGTGCACCGAGCTCCATGAGCGCGGCGGAAAAACGTGGCCCATTCTCCTCCGGAAGCAGTGCTTCCACCTGTGCCAGCTCGCGTTTTGTGGGAGGCGGCGCGAGGAAGCGGCCCTCCTCGGCGCGGGCATAGACGCGGCGCACGTTGGTATCCACCACCGGGACGTTGTAGCCAAAATGGAAGCACGCCACGGCGCGCGCGGTGTACTCACCGATCCCGGGCAACGCCAAGAGCTTGTCGACGTCCCCCGGAACCGCCCCCTCACCAATCTCCTTCGCGCACTCCCACAAGCGCAGCGCGCGGCGCGGGTAGCCCAGCTTTCCCCAGGCGCGCAGTACATCCGCTTTGGATGCCGCCGCGAGGTCGTGTGGGGTGGGCCAGCGGCGCATCCACTCCTCCCACTGTGGGGCCACGCGTGCGACGGGGGTCTGTTGGCTCATGACCTCGCTTAAGAGCACACCCCACGCTGAGGTACCCGGTCGGCGCCACGGCAGGGGGCGCTCATGGGCATCGAACCATTCCACGACAGCTTGGGTATCCATAGGCACCTCAGTGTAGGGCGCTGAGGTCTAAGCTAAGAAACATGCCTTTAGCAAAAGTTCCTCAAAATCCACAGAAAGTGTGGGAAGCCCTCCAGCAAGGTAATCAACGCCTCGTTACGGGCAACCTCATCGCCGTTAACCAGGACGCGAAGCTGCGCGCTGGCCTGACCCAGGGCCAGGATCCGCGCGTCATCGTATTGGCCTGCTCGGACTCCCGCGCGCCGATCGAGCACGTGTTCAACATTGGTTTCGGCGATGCCTTCGTCATCCGTACCGCGGGCCACATTTTGGACAGCGCGGTGATGGCCTCGCTGGATTATGCCTTAGAAAACCTCCACGCCAACCTGCTCGTTGTCATGGGGCATCAGTCCTGCGGCGCAGTGGGCGCGGCTAAGGACTTCCTGGATGGTGGCGAATTGCCCACGGGCCTGCAGCGCCCGATCATCGAGCAAGTTGCCGCGGCCTCGATGGTGGCCAAGCGTGATGGCCGCGAAGATCGCGCTGACTTCGAGCGCGAAAACACCGCGCAGGTGGTTTCCCAGATCATCTCCGATATTCCGGCTGCACGCCGGCTTCTCGACGCCGGAACGCTCGGCATCGTCGGCCTGCGCTACCTCCTTGAGGATTCCAGCGTGGAAACCGTCGTCCTGCACGGAGTTCATTAGCCCCGAGCGCTGGGCGGGCCCCAAGCGCGTAGAAGCCGCTGCTCAAGACACGCGGCTTTGGGCTGGCCCGGGTTGGGCTTAAGTCCCCTTAAACTAAAACCTGTGACTGAGCCATCCCGTACCCCGAAGCAGCTGCCGCGAGAGATCTACGTGCGTCGTCGCGTCGCCGCACTCGTGGCGATCTTGGTACTCGTGGTTGTTCTTATCTTCGCTGCCACCGCGCTCTTTGGCGGCTCGAAGGAGGACTCGGCGGCCGAGTCGCAGCAGGCAGCGGCTTCGGATACTTTGGCCCCCTCGGAGAATACAACCTCCGCTACGGAAACGGCGGAGTCCACCTCAGCCAAGGAATCCACTGAAGCGACGGGTTCGACGGAACCGGCTAAATCCGAGGCGGGCGAGTCCGGCAAGGAAGAACCAACCTCAGAGGCGAAGCCGGATGAGCTGACCGTGGACCCGTCCAAGACGGAGTGTTCACTCCAGGACCTCAAGGTACTAGCCAAGACCAACGAGGACAGCGTCCCGGCCGGCAAGATGCCGACCTTCTATTTGGAGGTTTTTAACCCGACGACAAAGGATTGCTCCATCGACCTCGATGAAGAGCAGCTGCGCTTTGAGGTTTACAAGATGGGCTCTAACGAGCGCGTGTGGGCCGATACTGACTGCTATGCCTCTGTAGAAACCGGCAAGCAGACCTTCAAGTCCGGTGAGACCCGCTACTTCCAGGCGGATTGGTCCCGCAAGCGCTCCGAACCGGGCAAGTGCACCGAGCGTGAGGAAGCCGAGCCGGGTGCTTATTTCTTGCACTCCGTCATCGGTGAGAATTACTCCCCAGCGCTCCCGTTCAACCTGCTTTAACAGCGGCGATAGCCTCGCTCAGCGTTGCCGCTTGGCGCACTTGCATGCCGCCGCTGGTTTCCACATTTCCGGGCGGGACGATGGCGTGGCGGTAGCCCAAGCGGGCAGCTTCCGACAAGCGGCGGTCTAGGTTCGGCACACGGCGCACCTCGCCGGCGAGGCCGACTTCCCCGATGACAACGGTCTTCGGCGGAAGTGGTTGCTCATGCAAGGAGGACCACGTGGCGAGTGCTACGGCAAGATCCGTGGCTGGTTCCTGAATCTTCATTCCTCCCACCGTGGCCACGTAGGCGTCCTTATCGTTGGTGCGCTCGCCCGCGCGGGCCTGCAGCACCGCGAGCACCATGGGGACGCGGTTGGCGTCGAGCCCCGTCACCACGCGCCGCGGGTTCTTGGCCACGGGATCGACGGTCAACGCTTGTACCTCGGCCAAGATGGGGCGCACACCATCCATGGCGACGGTCACCGCGGAGCCATCCGGGGTGCTGCCGCGGTGGGAGAGAAAGAGGCCGGAAGGATCCGCGACCTCCCTGATTCCGGCCGCTGTCTGCTCGAAGCAGCCCATCTCATCGGTAGCGCCAAAGCGGTTCTTCAGGCCGCGAAGCAGCCGCAGTGAGGATTGGCGGTCACCTTCAAAGTTCAAGACAACGTCCACGAGGTGCTCGAGCACGCGTGGTCCGGCGACGTTGCCATCCTTGGTCACGTGCCCGACGAGGAGGATAGGGATGCCGGTGGTTTTGGCTAGCGTGGTCAGCGCTGCGGTCACAGCGCGTGACTGCGCTACACCACCGGCTACTCCTTCGACCCCGGCGGCGTGCATGGTTTGGACGGAGTCCACGATGAGCAGGCTGGGCTTAAGCTGCTCTACATGGCCAAAGACGACGTCCAGGTTTGACTCGGCCGCAAGGTAGAGCGTCTCATGCAGTGCGCCGGTGCGCTCCGCGCGGGCGCGGACCTGCCCGGCGGATTCCTCCGCGGTGGCGTACAGGGCGGTGCGGCCCAACTGTGCCCAGCGGGAGGCTACCTCCAGCAGCAGGGTGGATTTGCCGACTCCCGGCTCTCCCGCCATGAGCACGACCGAACCAGGGACGATGCCGCGGCCGAGAACGCGGTCGAGCTCCCCGATGCCGGTATTGATGGCCTTCGTCGCTGATGCGCCGACCTTTGTTATCGGCACCGCCGGGCTCGTCGGAGTCAAGCCTGTGGGGCGCCGCCCAGACACGGCGGCTTGGGCGGCGGTACTGCTTTGAGCCGCCGCGGTTTCCTGCAGCGTCCCCCACGAGCCGCACTCAGGGCAGCGGCCAAGCCACTTGGGGGAGACGAAGCCACACTCAGAACACGTGTGGACGGGACGAACCTTTTTTGCCATGTCTCACACTCTAGTAAGCCGCGTGGACATCCAGTGTGCTCGTGAAATGAAGTAGGTCTTTCTTTCACTTACCGCGCGCGCTACTCATGAAGGCGTTACAGTGTTAAGCAGGTTACTCCAATGTGTGTGCCTGTCCCTCTTCATATCTGTCCGATTCTCTAGTAAGAAGGTAATTCTCATGAAGATTCGTCGCACTCTCGTTGCCGCTGGCGCTGCTGTTGCCATCGCTTTTGCTGGTACCCCGGCTGCTTCCGCAGCGCAGGCGCCGGAGCCGCTGGCTTCCGTTCTGACCCAGATTGCTAACACCGCTGGCTACGAGGCTCAGAACATCATCCTCGTCCCGGCTGCCCTGTCCTCCTTGGGCTTCCTGTCGAACCTGCTGTCCTAGTCCAGACCTCTCACACACAAACCTCACTATTCAAGGAGACAAAATGAAGATTCGTCGCACCCTCGTTGCCCTGGCCGCTGCTACCTCTCTGGCCGTTGCAGGCACCCCGGCCGCTTCTGCTGCTACCTACCCGGAGCCGCTGAACCAGGTTATGGATCAGATGGTTAAGGTCGGTGGCCCGCAGGCGCCGAACCTTCTTCTGGTTCCGGCTGCTCTGTCCTCCCTGGGCATCGTGAACTCCATCGTTGTGCTGGCTATGACCTCTTCTCAGGCCTAAGCACCTCACTGGCGCTGTAGAAAAGGCCACCGCGTGTATCTCATGCGGTGGCCTTTGTGCATCTACGGAAGCACTAATACGAAACGCAACCGCCCCAACTGACGGAGTTGAATCCCCTGATTCGAAGATCCGGGAAAACTTTGGCAGCTGGGGCGGTTGTGCTTTGAGGAGAAGGCCTACTTGTTCTCGGCGTAGCCTTCGGTGGACTGCGGGTCGCGGTCGAAGTCACCGGACTGCAGCGGGGAGGCGGACACGGTGGCATCAACCTCAATGGTGCCGGTGTTGAAGGTGAAGGTCACCGGGCGGGAGCCGCCGAAGGCGTAGTCCTCGTTCTCCAGGGAGGTGGTCACGTAAGTGATGTTCTTATCCTTGCCGTCCTTGGGGAGGCGGTCCAGGTTCGTCTGGGAATCAGCAAAGAGGGAATGATCGCGGGGGAGCGGCTCGACGCCCTCCAGAGGAACATCCTGGCCGTCGACGCTGACAGACTCGAGGACGACGTCGTTGACCTTGTAGCCCTGGTTGACGGCGACGAACTTGAGGGAGGTCTCACCGGTGTCCGGCTCAACCTGAATGGTGACGTCACGCACGGCCACCTTTCCATCTTCGGAGCTTGCGGATGCGCCGTCGACAGCAATCACCTTTTCCGCGGTCTGAGCAACATGACCGGCCGAGCAGGACGCCAAGGCCAGCGCGGAGAGGGCGGTAACTGACATGATGGCACCGCAGCGAGCGGCGGACTTCAGGGACTGCACTGTGAGTGTCCTCCATTGAATTGCGATCACAAAGCTTATCAACGCTTTAGCCTAGTACCTCTGGGGAGAAAGCACACAGTTTCCAGCAAACCCCTTGGGTAGACCGGGGGTAGCCGAGCTTTCTATGGGGCGTCACCGTGGTGTAAAGCGGCGGGCAGGCGGTACCCGGGCGGGGGAGCGGGGCACGATGGCTGCGTGCTAGAATAGATTCCCTGTATATGCGGCCCACCGAGAGTACGCCGAGAGCACACGATGGGCACCGTCTCAAAGGCTTCACAAGGAGTGGCAATGGAATTTAAGGTCGGAGAGGTCGTCGTCTACCCCCACCACGGCGCCGCCAAGATTACGGCGATTGAAACCCGGGAGATGGGCGGCGAGGAGCTCGAATACCTCGTTCTCCAAATCAACCAGTCCGACCTCGTGGTCCGCGTGCCTTCCAAGAACGTTGAGATGGTCGGCGTGCGTGATGTCGTGGGCAAGGAAGGCCTCGAGAAGGTCTTTTCCGTTCTGCGCGAAGTAGACGTTGAGGAAGCCGGCAACTGGTCCCGCCGCTACAAGGCCAACCAGGAGCGCCTCGCCTCCGGCGACATCAACAAGGTGGCCGAGGTTGTGCGTGACCTGTGGCGCCGCGACCAGGACCGCGGCCTGTCCGCTGGTGAGAAGCGCATGCTGGCCAAGGCCCGCCAGATTCTGGTCGGTGAGCTCTCCCTGGCCAAGCCGGTTGATGAGAAGAAGGCTGACACCATGATGGAGGAAATCAACGCCACCATCGAGCGTCACCGCGCCGCTGGCCTGGTGGATGACAAGTCCATTACCACCGACATTGACAATGACGTCGATCTCGATGACCTCTCCTTCGACGACGAAGACTAAGGACCAGCCCACCCCCCGCGTCATTGCTCTCGTCGCGGCTGCCGGGCAGGGCACACGCCTCGGCGCAGACGTTCCCAAGGCCTACGTGGAGCTACGCGGGCGCACCCTCTTGGAGCGCTCCGTTCGGGCGATGATCACCTCCGAATTCGTTGATGAGATCATCGTGCTGGTCAGCCCGGCCATGGAAGATTATGCCTCCAGCATCCTCGGCCGCATCGATTCTGACGTACCCATTCGCATCGTCCACGGCGGGGGCGAGCGCGCCGATTCCGTCTGGGCGGGACTGCAAGCAATCCCGGAGGAGGACGCCGTGGTGCTCATCCACGACGCCGCCCGGGCATTGACGCCGCCGGGGATGATCGCGCGCGTCGCCAAGCGCGTGCTCGACGGCGCCACCGCAGTCATCCCGGTCCTTCCCGTGGCAGACACCATCAAAGAGGTGGAGGGCCAGACGGTCCTGTCCACCCCAGACCGTTCCCGTCTGCGCGCCGTGCAAACGCCGCAGGGTTTTAACTTGGCCGCGCTGCGCCGCGCCAACCTAGACTATTGGGCGCAGGACCCTGACTTCGTCGCCACCGATGACGCCAGCCTCATGGAATGGCACGGCGAGCGCGTGGAGACCGTGCAGGGAGATACCTTCGCCTTCAAGATCACCACCCCCATTGACCTCGTCCTGGCCAAGGCCGTGACGGATGAGGCCGAACCGACCATCTTCGAGGTGCCTAGTGACTAACCCGATTATCCCGCGCGTGGGAATCGCCACCGACGCCCACCAGATCGAGTCCGGAAAACCCTGCTGGATCGCAGGTCTCCTCTTCGAGGACGTGGATGGCTGCGAGGGCCACTCCGATGGTGACGTGGTGAGCCACGCGCTTGTCGACGCCTTGCTCTCCGCCTCCAACCTCGGCGACCTCGGCTCCTTCGTCGGCGTGGGCCGGCCAGAGTACGACGGGGTCTCCGGTGCCCAGTTGCTGCGCGAGTGCCGCGAGCTGCTAGAGAAGGAAGGCTTCATTATCGGCAACGCCGCCGCACAGTTGGTTGGGCAGAGCCCCAAGATGGGCCCGCGGCGGAAAGAGGCCGAGTCCGTGCTGAGCGACATCCTCGGCGCCCCTGTGTCTGTTTCGGCCACGACGACGGATCACCTTGGCTTCACCGGACGCAAGGAAGGCCGCGCAGCCGTGGCCACCGCCGTGGTCTGGCGCGCTCCCAATTCCTAACGTAAAGTCATCAGAAAAGGAGGACGCTGTGGCTTTGACAATGCGAATTACCAATACCGAGGCACTTCGTGCTCGGCACGACGAACTCCTGCACGCCTTGGAAGCTGCGGTTGGTGAAAACCTTAGCTCTGAAGATATGCGGATGCTTGCAGACTCCGGTCGCTTTTCGGAAGCAGAACGCGCTTTATATGACGAGCTCCGACGCGTCGAGCTTATGCTTTACCGTTAGCTCCGTGAACAGTTGCGTGCCTCCGTCGACGTGCTGGAGGCATCTGGCAAAGGGCGTCTGACAAAAGGCATCAATCAAATGGCGTTTTCACGGCTGAAAACGCCATTTATTCGTTACAGATGGCGTTTGGACCCAAAGATGCCTTGTGACAGATGCCTTTTACGGGACGCCTTCCTGTCTTAGGTCAATTGAGTGCGGAACAATCCCATCACGCTGCTGTAAGCCGCCAGGTATCAGTGTTAAAAATGACGTTGCTCATCCATCCGCGACCTAAATCGGGTTGAATGGACAGGCACTGCGCCCAGTCCTGCTCCGTGTGACTATCGGCCGTGGTGAAATCCTATCAAGGGGTCAATTAGACTGGGCCGGGTGAGTACTTTGCGCATTTTTGATACCGCCACCCGCAGCCAACGTGAGTTCGAGCCGGTTCGTCCCGGCCATGCGTCGATCTACCTGTGTGGTGCCACCCCGCAGTCCCAGCCGCACATTGGGCACCTGCGCTCCGGCGTTGCCTTTGACATCCTGCGTCGCTGGCTGCTTGCGCAGGGCTATGACGTGGCCTTGGTGCGCAACGTCACCGATATCGATGACAAGATCCTGACCAAGGCAGCCGAGAATAAGCGCCCTTGGTGGGAGTGGGTATCCACCTATGAGCGCGAGTTCACCAAGGCTTATAACACCCTGGGCGTTTTGCAGCCCTCCGTGGAGCCGCGCGCGACGGGCTTTGTGACGCAGATGGTGGAGTACATGCAACGGCTTATCGACGCCGGCTTCGCATATGCCGTGCCTGGCGAGGACGGTGCTGGTTCCGTCTACTTTGATGTCGCCGCGTGGAATGCCACGGAAGGCTCGGACTATGGCGCGTTATCTGGCAACCGCGTCGAGGATATGGAGCAGGGTGAGTCCGATGCCGTGGGCAAGCGCAGCCCGCAGGACTTCGCGCTGTGGAAGGCGGCTAAGCTGGGCGAGCCTTCTTGGCCCACCCCGTGGGGCAAGGGCCGCCCGGGCTGGCACCTTGAGTGCTCGGCCATGTCGACTTACTACCTAGGCGGCGAGTTCGATATCCACTGCGGTGGCTTGGACCTGCAGTTCCCGCACCACGAGAACGAGATTGCGCAGTCGCATGCGGCGGGTGACAAGTTTGCCAACTACTGGATGCACAACCACTGGGTCACCATGGCCGGTGAGAAGATGTCGAAGTCCTTAGGCAACGTGCTTTCCATCGCCAACATGCTGGAGATCGTCCGCCCGGTGGAGTTGCGTTACTACCTGGGTTCCGCGCACTACCGCTCGGTGCTGGAATACTCCGAAGCGGCGCTGACCGAGGCCGCCGCGGGCTACCGTCGCATCGAGGATTTCGTGGGCAAGTTCGAAGGCATCGAGAAGGGCCAGTGGACCCCGGCCTTCGAAGAGGTGATGAATGATGACATCGCTGTGCCGAAGGCGCTGGCGGAAATCCACACCACCGTGCGCGCGGGCAATAAGGCGCTGGGAGAAGGCAACCGGGAGGAAGCCGAGCGCCTTGCCGGTGCCGTGCGCGCCATGGCCGCAGTGCTTGGCTTTGATCCCTTGGATGAACAGTGGAAAGATAGTGGCGAAACGAGCGGCGCTGATGCGGCCCTGGACATCCTGGTTCAGGCCGAACTTGAGCGCCGCACCACCGCCCGCGCAGAAAAGGATTGGGCTACTGCGGACGCCGTGCGCGACCGCCTTGCAGCCGCGGGTATTAGCATCACCGACACCGCCGACGGCCCCACCTGGTCCCTGGCGGATTAACGTCCTCTGCATAGGCCGAGGACAAAATAAGGAGAAGAACTATGGCACGTACCCATGGCCGCGGCGGCGCAGGTATTCGCAAGACGAATAAGAAGGGCGCCACGAAGGGCTCTGGCGGTCAGCGCCGCAAGGGCCTAGCCGGCAAGGGGCCCACGCCGAAGGCGGAGGACCGCGTCTACCACGCCAAGCACAAGGCGAAGCTGGAGCGCGAACGCCGCAACTCGGGCCGCCACCACAAGGAGACCGCGGAGATGGTCGTCGGCCGCAACCCGGTCATCGAGTGCCTCCACGCTAAGGTTCCGGCAACGTCGCTCTACATTGTGCAGGGAACGCGCAACGACGCCCGCCTGTCTGAGGCCGTAGCCATGTGCAATACCCGCAACATCCCGATTCTTGAGGTCCAGCGCCACGAGATGGACCGCATGACCGGCAACGGCATGCATCAGGGCATTGGTCTGCAGATCCCGCCATATAAGTATGCCGACGTCCATGACCTGATGGATCGCGCACGCGATGCCCAGGAACCGGGCATGTTCGTCATCCTCGATAACATCACCGACCCCCGCAACCTCGGCGCGGTCATCCGCTCCGTTGCCGCTTTTGGCGGCCATGGCGTCATCATTCCGGAGCGTCGCTCGGCCTCCGTTACCGCGGTGGCCTGGCGTACCTCGGCGGGCACTGCCGCGCGCCTGCCGGTGGCTCGCGTGACCAACGTGACCCGCACGGTCCAGGACTTCCAGAAGGCCGGCTACCAGGTTGTTGGCCTGGATGCGGGAGGCGAGCACACCCTCGATACTTACAACGGTGGCACCGACCCCGTTGTCATCGTCATCGGCTCTGAGGGCAAAGGCATTTCGCGCCTCGTCCGCGAGAACTGCGATGCCATCATGTCCATCCCCATGACCGACTGGGTTGAATCCCTCAACGCCTCCGTGGCGGCAGGTGCGGTGCTTTCCGAGTTCGCCCGCCAGCGCCGCGCGGCCCAGAAGTAGGCTCACGCTTTCGTCGCCATGTTCCTCACGAGTGTGCGTCCCGCCCCGGAGCTTATTGGGGAAGGACTGCCCGGCGTGCCGGAACACATGCGCCGCCTGGGCGTGCTCATCGCAGCGCTGCCCGGCGGCGCCTTGCGTTTGCCTACGCCCGTGACCGTCGTCGTGGGGGATAACGGCGCCGGAAAATCCACGCTGCTCGAGGCCATCGCCGTGGGGCTTGGCGTCAATCCCGAGGGCGGCTCGCGCCACGCCCGGTTTGCCACCGGCGACGAGGACTATCCCGAGTGGCTCATCTGCTCGCGGGCGCACAACCCGCGCGACGTGTACTTCTTGCGCGGCGAGACCTTCCTCAACTTGAGCGAGTATCACCACCAGATCCACAGCCCGGAGAATCCCGATCCGCTCAGTGACCTGCCGTTTCTCAGCCACGGCCAGGGTCTGCTCGCCCTCGTCGAGAGACGCTTCCATTCTGACGGAATGATCATTCTCGACGAGCCGGAAGACGGCTTGTCCTATCCCCGGCAGGTCGAGGTTGTCACGCAGCTCGAGCGCCTCGCCGCCCAGGGCGCGCAGGTCATCCTCGCGACGCACTCGCCAGTCTTCCTCAGCATGCAAGGCGCGACCGTCTACGCGTTCGGCGACAAGGGGATTGCGCCCGTCGCTCCCGAAGCGACGGAAGCTGTCCACGCCGCGCGCGAGTTCCTTGCCGATCCATTGGGAACCGCCGCGTTTCTTATTGGGGAGGGCGAATGAGAGACTTCTATGTCGACGCCTATGCCGCGCTGGACGGCGGCCACGGACCTGAGTGGGTGTCCTCCGTTCCTGGTTTCGTGGCGCTGCGACGCCAAGGACTGGACCTGCGTGCGCCGGTGACCGTGCTGACCGGGGACAACGGGGTAGGAAAGTCGACGCTCGCCGAGGGCATTGCCTTCGAGTACGGCTTTCCTGAGCGCGGTGGGATATGGGGTGTGCAGCGCTCCGCCGGTCCCATCAATCCCCTCCGGAGGTGGGCGAGCCTGCGGCTAGGTACCGCGCCCAAGGACGGCTACTTCCTGCGAGCGGAGGCGCACTACAACGTTGGTTCGACCGCGATGTCGCATGGCGAGTCCGTCATGGACGTCGTGCAGCGTTCCTTTGATGGGCGCGGGCTCTACATCCTCGACGAGCCGGAATCTGGGCTTTCGCTCGTGCGGCAGATGACGCTCATGGCGGAAATCCATCGCGCCGCGGAGGCGGGTGCGCAGTTCATCGTGGTGACGCACTCACCGATTGTGGCAGCCATCCCCGGTGCGCGGATTGTTGAAATTACAGAAGATGGGTTCTTCCTTGAGCTGCGCGACGTGACACAGACGCTGGCGTTTCAGTCGTTGCGTGAGTTTCTCTACGCCTCCGGATGCTAGATTCAGGGCCGAGAAAGCTGGATGGCGATCTTTACTTCTTGGTTGCTGGCCAGTACTTCACATCTTGAACATTCAGATTGCGTGCGTGTGCCGAATACAAGGTTCTGGAGGATTGGGGTTCCACGGCTTAGAGACGAGGACAACTCGGTCCTTTGCCTGCCGTTTTCACCTTGTACAGATTCAGCTGCGGGTAACTTGAAGAATCTTCGCCAGCAAACCGTGACATCGAGAGTACATACATGCACAGACGTGTGCAACATCACGCTGGGACGTAATAATTCTCTAGATAACAACGGGTCGCAAGTGTGATTAGTCAGTACGCGAGAAAAGAAAACCTACGCGATGGAACGCGACCTCTACGCGATCGTCAACGACATTGCCGACCACTACAACAAGGTTCACTGAATGATGAACTGAAGGATCTTTTATCCCTTGTAGGCCTTTCATTGCACCACAGTGTTTCCTGCGAGCATGCTTCGCTCGGTATGAAACAGCGTCTAGGAATCGCCAAAGCACTGGTCGGTAATCCACAATTATTGCTTCTCGACGCTCACCTACGAACGGCCTCGACCCGAGGTTGGGGCTGAGTGGAGTGAGACACGATGGGGCGCACGTGCAGTCTAGAGCCCGAAGAATTCCTCCACGAGCTCGGCAGCGATGAAGGAATCCGTGTTTTTACCCAGGCGTGGGTCCAGCTCGTTGCCCGACGGGATGACGTGGCCCATGCCCTCGACGCTCACGAGCTCGACCGGCGCGCCGGTGGCGTCTGCCGGCTCCCAGCGGTCGACAACGGTGTCGGGGAAAAGGTGGGTGCGCTCTGGGCCGGCGGCATGGTTGAGCTCCGCGAAGCGTGCGGCGTTCTCCTGCGCGCCGGTGACGGCACCGCGGGTGCGCTTCGGGTCAATGCCCGCCGTTCCGCCCGTATAGGGCGCGAGCCGGTCGCCCGTGCCGTGGACGAACATGACCGGGGTGGGTTGGTACGCCGAGTCCGGATTGGTGGGCGCATGGTTGGCGCCGGCGCCGAGAGTGGAGGCGAAGATGCAGGCGGCATCGGCAAGCCCGGGGGCGTCGAAGAGCAAGCGGATAACCATCTGCCCGCCGTTGGAGAAGCCGCAGAGGAACACGCGGCTAATCTCCTGCTCCGCGCGCAGCTCGTCGAGGATGGCGCGCGTGAAGGCGACGTCATCGATGCCCAGCTCGCGCGCGGCGACGGGCAGGGTGGCGCGGGCATCGTTAAAGTGCTGTTCCACGCCGGTGGGGTAGACCGCAAGCATGCCGTGGCGGGTGGCGAGGTCATCGAACGTGCCGTTAGTGAAGCGGCGGATGACGTTCGCGGATTGCAGGGAGCCGTGGAAGAACAGGAGGAGGTCTCTCTGGCGCTCGACGTCATCATTCGGGCGGTACACGAGGTACGTGCGGGTGCGGTCTTGTAATTCGAGGCTACGGCGTTCCAAAGTCACGCATCTAGCCTAATCCTGATGCGCGCAGTGCTCATCGTGCGTCGAGGTGTGGTGTGTCTCGGCGTCGGCGCGATCGGTGGCGGCGCGGAAGTGTTCCTGGGAGGCGCGGCGGGCGGCGACGTCGTCGCGGACGGCCTTGCGGCTGCGAGCCCAGCCGATGCCGCGGCAGACCAGGTAAATAACAAAAGAGATGCTCGTGACGAAGACCGAGACGGGCAGGCCCGGCGCCAGGGAGAGGACCAGGCCGCCCACGGCGGAGACCTCCGCGAAGATGGTGGACCACACCACCGCGCGCAGCGGGGAGGAGGTAATCTGTACCGCCGCTGCGCCCGGGGTGATGAGCAGCGCCATGACGAGTAGGGAACCGACGATCTGTACGGACTGCGCGGCCGTCAGACCAACGAGGATGGCGAAGCAGACCGCTAGGGACTTCACCGGCACGCCGGCGGCTTGGGCCATGACGGGATCCGCAGAGGCGAAGAGCAGCGGGCGCCAGAACAGCGCCACTACGGCGACGATGATGGCGGTCGTGGCGGCGAGTAACCACACCGAAGCGGAGGAGACGCCGACGATTTGTCCCGTCAGGAGCGTCATCGCGGTCTTGGCGTTGCCGGGGTAGAGGTGCAAAAAGAGCACCGAGAGGCCCAGGCCGAAGCTCATGACCACGCCGATGGCGCTGTCTTGTTGGCCTTTCAAGCCCAGCACCGCCAGGATGATGGCGGCGACGATGGCGCCGGCAATCGCGCCGAAGCCGATGTTCAGTCCGAACAACAGCGCTGCGGCCGCACCCATGAGCGCGAGCTCCGAGGTGGCATGCACGGAAAAAGACATCTGGCGCAGCACGATGAGCGAGGTCATCACTCCGGACAGGATGCCCAGCAGCGCACAAGCAACCAGTGCATCCTGTACGAAATCGACGCCCAGCAGGTACTGGGTGTCCTCGAGGAACTTAGACAACGATGAGCCTCCCATCGACGTTGAGGACCTTCACGGACGAGCCGTACAGCTCCGAGAGCACCTCCGAGCGCATGACCTCATCCACCGTGCCGAACATGTGCCCGTTGGGCGCGAGGTAGAGCACCTTGTCCACCACACCCAGCACGGGATTGATGCCGTGGGTGACGAAGAGGATGGAGGTGCCGCGTTCGTGACGCCACGCATTGAGCTTCTCGACGGTCGCCTGCTGCCTTCCCGGGTCCAGCGACAGCAGCGGCTCATCGGCAAGGATGAGTTCTGGGTCGTTGGCGAGGGCTTGCGCCTGGCGGATGAGCTGCTGCTGGCCGCCGGAGAGCTGGCCCACGCGGCGGTTGGCAATTCCGGTGGCGCCGACCTCGGCGAGGAGCTCGTCGACGCGGCCCCGAGCAGGCCGTCGGTTGCGCAGGGTGCCGTGGGCGAGGGACAGTGACACCAGATCCCGGGCGCGCAGGGGCAGGTCCTGGGGGAACATTCTTTGCTGTGGGATAAAGCCCACGCGGCACGCGACGTCCACGCTGCCCGCGGTGAGCTGGCGGGTACCCAGGATAGTTCCCAGCAGCGTGGACTTGCCCACGCCATTGGGGCCTAAAACGGCGATGAACTCGCCGCGGTCTACGGCGAGGTTCATATCCGACCACAGTGGTTCTACTGCGGCATTCTTAAAGGAAATGAGCACTTATGCGGCCTCGAGTGCGCTGACGACTTCTTCATAGTAGTCAAGGAAGTTGGTCTTCTCCGGCGGGGTTTCACCGATTTCGACGACCGGGATGTTCTTGTCCTCGGCGGCGGTGCGAATGCGCTTGGTCATGTCGGTTTCGGTCTGCGGGTTAAAGATGAGCAGGTCGATCTTGTCCTGCTTGATGTCCTCGAGGAAGTGCGCCAGGTCGGCGGCGGTGGGCTCGCCCTCAGCAACGGTGGCCTTGCGGTAGCCCTCCGGGGTGGCGTCGGTGCTCTCGGTGTATTTGAAGATGTAGTCCGCGATGGGCTCGGTCTGCGCGTAGTTGTGCTGAGGCAGCTTCTCGATGCGTGCCTTCAGGCCCTCCACGCGCTCGACCAGAGGATCGGCGGTGGCCTTGGCCTCCGGGTTGGCCTCGTTGACGAGATTGGCTACGTCGGTCGCCACCTTTTCGATGGCCGCGGCGTCGTACCACACGTGCTCGTTGCCATCGATGTTGGTGATCTGCTCGGGGTGCTCGGCGGCGATCTTCTTGGCCTCGTCCATGGTCACGGTTTCGCCTTCGTGAGCGTGGTCATGATCATGACCTTCTCCATGGTCATGCTCGTCATGACCATGTTCGTCGTGGTCATGCGCGTGTTCCTCGTGCGCATGGTCGTGTTCTTCTCCATGATCGTGCTCGTCATGATCATGATCGCCATGGTCATGCGCGGTCAGCGGCAGGGCGTGGATGATCTCATCCTGGTTCTTGACTGCCTGGTAGAGCCATGCGTCGTAGCCGCCGCCACCGGCGATGATGACGTCGGCGTCGTTAGCGCGCGCGATGTCAGCCGCGGTGGGCTCGAAGTGATGGGGGTCCACGCCATTGCCACTCACGATCGGGCGGACGTCGATGTTGACGTCGGTCTGTGCGGTATCGACGACGGCCTGGGCAACGTCGGCCCAGATGGAGGTCGAGGCCACGACGTGGATGGTCTCCTTGTCGGAGCCGGCATCCGAGCCGCCGGCGGCGTTGTCATCACCGGAGGAGCAGGCACTCAGCGCTGCGGCACCCAGGGTGGCGGCGAAGAGGAGGGCGGTGGGACGTCGGAAAGCACGGCGTGAGTGGGAAGTGGTCATGTCCCTATTTCTACGCTTTAGTGAAAATTGTTGTCAAATGATAATGAGTTGAAAACGGGTAGTGTTACCGTCATGTCCAAACGCAGCACGACGCTGGCCTCCCTGGCTGCCGAACTCGGGGTTTCGCCCACCACGGTGTCCAACGCGTATAACCGCCCGGACCAGCTGGCGCCTGCCACCCGCGAGCGCATCCTCGCTGCCGCGGCTGAGCGCGGCTACACCGGCCCGGATCCCACCGCGCGCAGCCTGCGCACGCGCCGCCAGGGGTCGCTGGGGGTGTTGCTGACTGAGCACCTGTCCTATGCCTTCGAGGACATGGCTTCCGTGGATTTCCTGGCCGGCATGGCGGAGGCTTCAGCGGGGGCGAGCACGACCCTTACCTTGATCCCCGCCGGCCCGGATACCGTGGGCGCCCCCAACGATGCCCAGGCGGCGCAACTCGTAGGGTCGGCGGCGGTTGACGGCTTCGTGGTCTATTCCGTGGCGGCGGGCGATGCTTATCTGGAGGCCGTGCGCCGCCGCGGCTTGCCGGTGGTGGTGTGCGACCAGCCCACGGATTCGGGCCTGCCCTTCGTGGGCATCGATGACCGCGCCGCGATTGCCCCGGCGGCGCAGGCGCTTGTCGACGCCTCCCATACCCGCATCGGCATCCTCACCATCCGTCTGCACCGTGAGCGCCTCGACGGCGAAGTGACGACCGAACAGCTCGCCGCGGCGGACATGCACGTCCAGCGCTCGCGCGTGTTGGGTGCGCTGGACGTCTTCGCGCGGGCGGGTCTCGATCCTTCAGATATCCCCGTGGTGACACGCCATATCAACGATTCGCGTACCGCCTATGCGGCAGCCGAAGAGTTGCTGAGCGCCCACCCCGAACTCACCGCGGTGCTGTGCACGACGGACTCGATGGCGCTCGGCGTGATAGCTTATGCCCGCGATCATGGAATTGCTGTTCCGGAGCAGCTTTCCGTCACCGGATTCGACGGCATCGCGCCGGCCCTAGCACTGGGACTGAGTACCGTCGTACAGCCGAATAAGGAGAAGGGGGCGGCAGCCGGGCGCATGCTGGCCAGTCTCATCGATGGGCGCGGCGACGTACCGCGCGCGTTGTTGGAGACCACCTTCCATCCTGGGCGGACCGTGGCCCCGGCTGGGGCTTAAGCGCTGTGCTGCGCGCGGGCGGCGGCGAGTTCTTCGAGGAACTCCGTCACCGCCGCGATATCGGGCACGCGTAGCGCCGCTTGCGTTGCGCCCTCACCGACCTTGACGCCGAGGTCCGGCGGTTGGTTGAGCATGGCGAAGCCGTCTTCATCGGTGGTGTCGTCCCCCACGAAGACCACTGCCGTGGCGCCGACGCGCTGGCGAAGCTTCTCAAGCCACGTGCCTTTCGTGGCCTGCGTAGCGGAAAATTCGACGACGCACTTGCCCGCAGTCTTAGGGAAGCCATCGGCGCTGAGAGCCTCGCCTTCTGCATAGGCCGCGGCCGCCGCGTCAGGATCCTGCAACTCTAGCGTCCGCAGGTGCAGCACGCGCTGGAAGGGTTTGACCTCCAGTTCCGCGCCGGGGTGGCGCGCGATGATTTCTTTGAGTTCTGCTTCTTTCTTCGCCAGGTGAGCTTCCATCTCCGGAGTGAGGGCGGAATCCTCCCAAGAGGACTCTGCGCCATGCGAGCCGCCCAAAAGTACCGGTTCACGCAGCGGGCAAACCCGCTTTAAGCCTTCGAGATGCCGACCGGAGAGTACCGCGGCGGTGGTGTTCGGGAGCTCCGCTAGGGTGGCCAGGGCGTCGAGTGAGCGCTGCTCCGGCTTTACGTCATACGCGTTGCGCGCGAAGCCCGCTAAGGTGCCATCAAAATCGGACACAACCGCGAGGTGTTCAGTGGAGGCGAGAGCATCAATCATGCTCCCCACCCTAGCGCTGAAAACTTCAGGGCTACAGCGAAGCCATCCGGATGATCGGTGAATCCACTTTGTCGGTGCGCAGCGTCAATACGAGTTGGTTGTTGGGGTTAAGCGCAAAGTCGAATTCATGGCCTTCGGCGATGAGGTTGCGCATGAGCGAATCGGCCCACCTGACCGAGCCCTCGCAGTCTTCACCGTTCGGTGGGCTCTCGTAGGTGGCTTTTTCTACCCTCATCACGTCACCCTCCCAGATCGTGGAGGCCTTGTTCCCTTTGTGGAAGGAGACCTCGGCGGTGAAGGGGACGCAGCCGGTCGAGCCCACGGCAGTGTGCTCACCGAAACTCATGTGCGGCACTTGCGCGGTATCGGCTGGGAGGGAGGATGGCGCGTCCGGGGAGGTATAAAGGTTGATGACCTGCCAATCCTTGCCCACGATGCGATCATCGCCGCGCGGCGTGGGCTCCTCGTCCGCGGAGCCGCACCCGGTGAGGCCACTTGCGAGCAGCGCCGAGGTGAGCACAGCGGTGAGCGCTGCGGCGGGGCGGCGTCGCATCATGCTTCCTCCTGATCCAACGCGCCGAGGAAGGACTGCGACCACAAAGCGATATCATGCTGGCGCACCTGCTCGTTCATGGCAGTCATGCGCTCGCGCATGGTCTCAGGCGATTCCTCCAGCGCCTTGACCGCGGAGAGCAGGGCGCGCTTGATGGATTCGATGTCGAAGGGGTTGCACAGGTTAGCTTGAGTAAGCTCTGCCGCCGCACCTGCGAACTCGGAGAGCACGAGCGCGCCGGAGCCATCGCCGTGGGAGGCCACGTATTCCTTGGCCACTAGGTTCATGCCGTCCTTAAATGGCGTGACCAGCATGATGTCCGCGAGCCTGTAGTAGCGGCGCAGGACCTCCTTCGGAACGGAGCTGTGCTGATAGTGCACCACCGGCGCACCGAGGCGCCCGAAGCGCCCATTGATGCGGCCTACGGCTTCCTCCACCTTCGAGCGCGTGGCGCGGTAGTGGTCGATGCGCTCGCGCGAGGGCGTGGCCAGCTGCACGAAGGTCACCTCTTCTGGGTCCAGCGCCCCGGTTTCGAGGAGCTCCTCGAAGGCAGTAAGACGCTGCAGGATGCCCTTTGTGTAGTCGAGGCGGTCGACTCCCAAAATGACGTGCGTGGGGTTACCCAACTCCGCACGTAGCTGGGCGATGTCCCCCGCATCACCGCCTTCAGCGAACTCACCCGCCGCAATGGAGATGGGAAAGGCACCGATTCCGACGGAATGCCCACTACTGGTCACGATGCGCGCGGTGACCGCGCGGGTGCTCACTTCACCTTCGACCTTCAGGCCCTGGGTGCGGGCGAGCTCTAGGAAATTGCGGGCGTTGGATTCGAGGTGGAAGCCGATCAGGTTGGCGTCGAGAAGCCCCCGCACCAACTCCTCACGCCACGGCAGCTGGCGGAAGAGATCCGGGGAGGGGAAAGGGATGTGGAGGAAGAAGCCGATGGTGAGATCGGGGCGCAGCTGGCGCAGGATGCCGGGCACGAGCTGCAGCTGATAGTCCTGAACCCACACCGTGGCATTCTCCGCGGCGACAGCCGCTACCTCGTTGGCAAAACGCAGGTTGACCTCGCGGTAAGCATCCCACCAATCGCGGTTGTAAACGGGGGTGACGATGAGGTCGTGGTAGAGCGGCCACAGGGTGGCATTGGAAAAGCCCTCGTAGAAGGCTTCATAATCCTCTTGCGTGAGGCGTACCGGGTGAAGCAGGACGCCGTTGTCGGTGGTGAAAGGCTCAGGGGCCTCGTCGGCCACGCCCGGCCAACCCACCCAACAGCCCTGGTGTTCTTCCAAGACAGGGGAAAGCGCGGTGACGAGACCGCCGGGGGAGGCCTTCCATTCACGGGTGCCGTCGGCGGAGGTCTCGAGGTCCACCGGCAGGCGGTTGGCCACGACTACGAAGCTATTGCTGCGCCCGGACATAGCTAGGCCTTCTTCGCGGACTTTTTAGACGCCTTCTTCGTCGACTTCTTGGTGCTCTTCTTAGTCGCCTTCTTTGAGGCTTTCTTCGTAGCCTTCTTGGTCGCCTTCTTGCTGGACTTCTTGGAGGCCTTCTTCGTTGACTTCTTGCTGGACTTCTTCGGAGCAGCGTCGGCTTGCTCGGCCAAGACCTTGCGGTGCACCAAGCCTTCCGGTTCGACGCCCAGCATCGACATAAGAGTCACGCCGTCAAGGAAATCCTCCGCATAGGTGGCAACGACGCGGCGCGCGGAGCGGGCGGTCTCTTCCTCTACTGCATGAGTCTGGTCAGCCGCTGGCTGAGTATCTGTGACCTTTGGTGGCACGGAGTCCTCCTGGGATGAAGTGTGAAAGCTTTCAGACCGGCTATTCTACGCTATTGCGACGCCGATGGGGCGCTCGGGTCATCTTTGCCGGGCACCGTGTAGGTGGGGCGCTGCGCTGGAAACTCCGTGGTGACGGGCCACATGTCCGTGACGGCATCACCCTGCTGGAAGCGCGCCTGCTGCGCGGGCGTCGGTGGCTTGGGGCCATACTGCGGCGGCGGGGCCGGCAGGTTGTGGCGCGGTGCGAAGGGGGACATGGGGACGCGGGGGATGCGTGCTCGCTGCGCCAAACGGGTGGCCCGTGAAAAGGAAAAGGTTCCCAGGCGCTTGAAGGCGGTATAAGGCCGGAAGTACTGCGGGCGGCGCAGGCGGCGGGCGACGCGCTCACCGAAGACCACGCCGGCGGCGAGCGCGCCGGAAATGGCAAGCGCACTGGCCAGGTTGGTCAGGCCGGTGATGAGCTGTTCGTTGAGCATGGCGTACATGCCGCGATACAAGGTCAGGCCCGGCAGCATGGGGGTATAGCCCACGATCATGGTGATGAGCGGTGGCATCATGTAGCGGCGGGAAAGGAGACCACCCGCGAGGCCTACCGCCACGGCCGAGAATCCGGAGGCGACGACAGCGCCAACGCCGAAAAAGACGACGAGGAAGTAGTAGAAAACCATACCGGCGGCCGCCGTGAGCCCGGAGATGGTGACCTCCGACCACGAAGCCCCCAAGGCCAACGCGAAGGCGGCGGAGCCGATTCCGCCGCACAGCACCAGAAGCGGGATCTGGTGATAGACGGGTGGCGCGAGCGTCGCCAGCGGCGGCAGGCTAAAGCCCACCCATGAGGCAACCTGGATACCCAGGCCCACGCCGGCGATGATGGCGCCGGTGGACATGAGGGCCTCGAAGAACTTGGCGGAGGAGGTCACGGGCGCGCGCGTGATGCCGTCCACCAGGCACTGCACCAAGGTCAGTCCCGCCACCAGCACGATGATGCCCGAACCGATGATCTGGGAGGGCAGAATGTGGATACCAAAACCCGCGAAGACGTTGTAGAGAATGGCCGCGGGGACAACGGCAAGCAGGCCACCGACGAGGTTCTGATAGAAGGGCGGCAAGCGGTAGCCGGCCAGGAACATGTTCGTGCCCATGATGAGCGCCGAAATGAGGAACGTGATGACGCCGACGAGGAGATCACCACCGAGCATGACGGCGATAAACCCACCCATGGCTCCCCAGGCGCTGACGATGGTGGTTGTGGAATAGGGGTTCTTCATCGCGTCGATATCATCCAGGACCTTCTCCGCCATGGCCGGCGGCGTGGCACCGGAGTGGATGGAGCGGATGAGGCGGTCGACGGCGGACAGCTTGGTGAAGTCCACAGCGATGCTCGGCGCCACGCGGAAGACGTGGAGGTTTCGCCGGTCCGGGCCCGTGCCGATAGCCGTGTGGATAGTGATCGTGTTCATCAGGATGGACACGTGACAGTAGTGCAGACCATAAGAGGATGCGACGAGGTGAATCTGCGCCTGGACGTCGGTATTGGCGGAGCCAGCCGCAATCAGGATTTCCCCGACGCGCGCGGCGATCTCCATGACGCCCGTGACCTGGGCCGGGTCGGTAAGATCGACCGGGGCAAGAGGGGAGGGCGGTGGTGCGGCCTTCGCGGCGTCAATGGTGGCGACGGGGGCCGAACGGTACAGCAGGCGCTGGCGCAAGGAAGAAAGAACAGACACGGAAAAGAAAGACCTCATCAACACTTCTGGGTTCGGTAAGTCAGCACTTTAGTAACTGCCGCCGATTTATGCACCTGCCAGTGCTTTTCGGGGTCCTCGCACTCGCTTTTTCGCAGCGCAAGCACCCTGGCTTTCCTTCCGAGGGGTGGTCTCAGGTACGATTCCCTCTAGCGGATTAGCCGCGGTGCTGGAGTGGCGCAATTGGTAGCGCAACGCACTTGTAATGCGTAGGTTGCGAGTTCAAGTCTCGTCTCCAGCTCAAAAGGGCCTTTTTAAAGGCCCATTTTTCTTAGTCGGCGAGGTGGCCTAGGGCGACGTCGATAAGCGCCCGGCGTCGCTGCGGTGACAGGGGGCGCTCGGTGAGGTGATCATGGACCCACAGGCCGTTCGCTATCACCATCGCGAGCGCCACGGATTCATCCTCCGTAGCGGGATCGGGGAGCCAACGCTCGTCGACATCCCTCCACACCTTCTGAAAATCCGGATGGGACTGCGCGTGGATGGACATCAGCAGCTCAATGAGCGGATCATTCTTGCCCATTGATTCCAACGCGGCACGGTAGCGCTGGCGCGGGCTTAATTCCTCGGCCGTCTTGCCGTCGGAGAGTGCGATAAGCTCCTCCTCCCAGCGCTCCGCGCACAACGAATGGCAGTCTATGAGCAGCTGGTGCCGGGTGGGGAAGTGGTAGATGAGCCCAGACTTGCTCATGCCCGTGGCCGTGGCCAAGGAATCATAAGTGAGCGCGTGGACGCCGTCCTTCTCGATGATGGTGAGCGCCATGTCGAGCGCTTCGACCTTTTTACTAGTGCGAGGCATCGGCACCTCCTGACGTGGGGTTGGTGCGGAAGCACCAGCCGGTGACCGCGGCGAAGACGAGCATGACTACGCCGAGTCCTGCGGCGGTGGCCAGGTAAGCGTCGGTATAGGCGGGGCCGGCAACCTCCGCGAGCGCCGGGGTGTGGAGCGCTTCCATGCCTAGGTCTTGGACGTCTTCGGGCAGACCGCTCTTGTACACCATGGGGAGTACGGAACCGGTGATCGCAATCGAGAGCAGCGTGCCGAATTCATAGGAGACCTCCTCTACGCCGGCGGCCATGCCGGAGCGCGAGGCGGGGGCGGCGCCGATGATGGCGGTGGAGGAGACTGACATGACAAGCCCCGCGCCGATTCCGGTGATGAATAGGCCCGCCAGGTATGCGGGGAAGATGTTGTGCGTGCCGCCCCACACCACGCAGCCGATGCCCGCCGCCATGAAGAGGAAGCCACCGGCGATGATCGGCAAGAAACCCCAACGGTGGAGGTTGGCACCACCCAACGCGGACATTGGCAGCGCCGCCAGCGCGATGAGGGAAATGATGAGCCCGGCATGAAGCGGGGAATACAGGTCCACCAGCTGGAGCTTCTGCGTTGTGGTCATCTCTAGTCCCGCCATGCCAAACATGGCGCCCGCCGCAGCCAAGACGCCGCCGCTGAAGATGGGGGAGCGGAAAATATCGAAGGTGAGGAGTGGTTCCTCCAGCTTGTGCTGGCGGCGGGTGAAGAGGATGGCACCGATGAGGCAGGCGGCTAGCGCGCCGCCGATGAGCATGGCGTTGAGGTGGGCGCTGGCCACCGACTTGATGACGAGTATCAGCGAGGCCAGCGTGATGAGCGCATACAGCGAGGAGAGGAAATCCCAGTGCTTCGCCGGGTTCGCCATATTCGGCGGGGCGAGGAAGGCCGTGAGGATGAGCGCGATGATGACGATGGGCACGTTGACCAAGAAGACCGAGCCCCACCAAAAATGCTCCAGCAAGAAGCCACCCACCGTGGGGCCGGCCGCCGCACCCACGACGGCGATGGAGCCCCAAATGCCGATGGCTGTATTGCGCTCAATCTCATCCTCAAAGGTCAACCGGATGAGAGCGAGGGTCGCGGGCATCATGATGGAGGCCCCGAGGCCCAAAAAGGCGCGAGCCGCGGCTAATTCCCACGCGCCGGGCGCTAGCGCTGCGGCCAGTGATGCGATGCCGAAGATCCACAGGCCGATGACGAACATGCGGCGGTGCCCGATTTTATCGCCCAACGTGCCGGTTCCCAGCAGGAGGCCGGCCAGCATGAGCGCGTAGGCGTTGATGATCCACAGCTGCTGCAGCGAGGTGGCGTGGAGCTGATCGGAGAGCACCGGTAGCGCGGTGTAGAGGATTGAGTTGTCTAAGCCGATCATGAGCAGGCCCAGGGAAATGACGCCAAAAAAGGTCCACCGGCGCGTAGCGGAGGCGCGGAGGGATTCGGCGGAGGCTTTCACGTGGAGGTCTGACATGGTTCGAAACTATAGCGAACGGTCGTTACAGTTTCAAAGCTTAGAAGGTCGAGTTGTTGTCGCAGTCACAAAGTTTCTAGGACGTGAGAAGTCAGCTTTATGGTGGCGAAACGCGCCTTAAAGGGGGAACACTGGGGGCCGTTAACGGCAAAAGTTAGAGAGGTAAATCATGGCACGCAATTACGCCACACAATTAGTAGAAACCTTGGAAGCCCAGGGTGTGAAACGCATCTACGGCCTCGTCGGCGATTCCCTCAACCCCATCGTGGACGCAGTGCGGAAGTCCTCCATCGAATGGGTTCACGTTCGCAACGAGGAGGCCGCAGCGTTTGCTGCGGAGGCCGATTCCCTCACCACCGGCAACCTTGCCGTGTGCGCCGCATCCTGCGGCCCGGGAAATACGCACCTTATTCAGGGACTTTATGACGCCCACCGCAACGGCGCCAAGGTCCTCGCCCTGGCCAGCCACATTCCTTCCCGCCAGATCGGCTCGAAGTTCTTCCAGGAGACCCACCCGGAGGCCATCTTCCAAGAGTGCTCGAGCTACTGCGAGATGGTGAACTCCGCTGACCAAGGTGCCGTGGTCTTGCACCACGCCATCCAGAGCACCATGGCGGGCAAAGGAGTGTCCGTCCTCGTTATCCCGGGCGATGTGTCCACGCAGGAGGCCGAGGATGATACCTTCACCTCCTCTGTTATTTCCGCCGGCAGCCCGGTCGTCTTCCCGGATCCTGCCGAGGCCGCCGCATTGACCCAGGCCATCAATGGGGCCAAGACCGTCGCCCTCTTCGTCGGCGCCGGCGTGAAGAACGCCCGCGAGCAGGTCCTCGCGCTCGCCGAAAAGATCAAGGCCCCCATCGGCCACGCCCTGGGTGGCAAGATGTACATCCAGTACGACAACCCCTTCGACGTCGGCATGTCCGGCCTGCTCGGCTATGGTGCAGCCCACGAGGCCACCCACGAAGCAGACCTGCTCATCCTGCTGGGCACGGATTTCCCCTACAACGACTTCCTGCCGGATGCCAACGTGGCGCAGGTTGACATCGACGGCTCCCACATCGGCCGCCGCACCCGCATCAAGTACCCGGTGACCGGTGATGTTGCCGCCACCATCGAGAACATCCTGCCGCACGTGGAGGAGAAGAAGGACCGCTCCTTCCTGGACAAGATGCTCAAGAAGCACTACGACAAGCTGAATCACGTTGTCGAGGCCTATACCTCCGGCGTGGAGAAGCACACCCCGATCCACCCGGAGTACATTGCCGATCTCATCGATCAGCAGGCCGATGAGGACGCCATCTTCACCGTCGATACCGGCATGTGCAATGTCTGGGGCGCGCGCTACATCACCCCGAATGGTAAGCGCGAGCAGATTGGTTCCTTCCGCCACGGCACCATGGCCAATGCTCTGCCGATGGCCCTCGGCGCGCAGGCGGCGAACCCGGGCCGCCAGGTCATTACGTTCTCTGGTGACGGCGGTCTGTCCATGCTCATGGGCGAGCTCCTCACGGTGAAGCTGCACAACCTGCCGGTGAAGATGTTCGTGTTCAATAACTCTTCCCTCGGCATGGTCAAGCTGGAGATGCTGGTCCAGGGCCTCCCGGAGCACGAGACCGACCACGAGCACGTCAACTACGCCAAGATTGCGGAGGGCGCGGGCATCAAGCACTTCCGCATCGAGGACCCGAAGGAAGCGCCGCGCCTCATCAAGGAGGCCTTGGCCTACGACGGGCCTGCGCTTATCGACGTCGTCACCGACCCCAACGCCCTCTCCCTGCCACCCACACTGACCTTTGAGCAGCTGCTCGGCTTCTCCAAGGCGGCAACCCGCACCGTCTTCGGCGGCGGCGTGGGCCAAATGCTCACCATGGCGAAGTCCAACCTGCGCAACATCCCGCGCCCGCAGGACTTTTAATGTGCCGGCGTTAAGCGCCACACATTAAAAGGGGGCTACGTCGAAGGAGCTCACACCTTGGCGGGGTCTTTGACCGGGATGAGCACGAGGGCTCCTACGAGCAGGACCAGCCCAATGGCGAGCACGCCTCCCCGGTCGCCTTGGCCCAACAGTGAGACGAAGACACCGAACAGGAAAGGCGTCAACCACGCCACGGCCCGCCCGGTCGTGGCGTAGAGGCCGAACATCTCGCCTTCGCGCCCTGGCGGGGCAACGCGCGCCAAGAAACCGCGGGCGGAAGCCTGGGCTGGTCCCACACATAGGCACAAGATGAGTCCGCAGATCCAGAAGGCCGTCGGCCCCTGCGCCACGAACATGATGCCGGCCATGAGCGTCAAGATAGCCAGGCAGGTGAGGATGATGGCTTTGGGGCCCACGTGGTCGTCGATCAGCCCGCCCGCCACCGCGCCGAGCGCGGCCGCAACGTTGGCGGCAACGCCGAAGATGAGCACGTCACCGGGAGACAATCCATAGACGGACACCCCCAGCACCGCCCCGAAGCTGAACACGGCCGAGAGCCCATCGCGGAAAATGGCCGAAGCGAAGAGGAAAGCAAAGGCATTGCGGTCCTCCCGCCACAGCGTCACCACCGTTCGCCACAGCTCGCGGTAAGACGCCGCCACACCACCCGTCGATTCACCCGACGGCGCAATCTCCGGCACACGCAGCAACACAGGAATGGCAGACAACCCAAACCACGCTGCTGAAAGTAACGCTACGAGCCGGATATTCCAGCCGCCCTCCGTGTTTAGCCCTAGTGCGCCGCCCTCGCCGGAGACGAATCCGAAATAGCAGATGAGCAGCAGCGCGATGCCGCCGAAATAGCCCGCCGACCATCCCAAGCCGGATACCCGGCCCACCTTGTCCTCGGAGGCCACTTGATTGAGCTGGGCAAAGTAATTGACTTCGGCGAATTGGATGGTCACCGAACCTACCGCCAGGCCGATAAGCCCGAGCCAGAAATACGCGGGCGCATCATTGCGGATGAAGAATAAGCTAGCCATGACCAAGAACGTCAGCAGGGACCAGAAACCCAGCGCGCGCCGCCGCGTGCCCAGCCGGTCAGAGCGCTGGCCCATCACGGGGGTGACCGCAAAAATCACCAGCCCCGCCACCGTCATGGACCACGACAACCATTGTGCCGGTGTGAACTGCGAATCAATCTGCTGGCCCACCGAGTCGGTGAGGTAGACCGAGAAAATAAACGTCACGAGAACCGCGTTGAAAGCTGCCGAACCCCAATCCCACAGGGCCCAAGCAGCCACGGTGAGGCGGTCAGTGCGTGTCGAGGCGTGAGTCATGCTTCATTATCGTAGGCAAAAACATGTGCTGAGTGGCAGGAGTTGCACTTAACGCGACGTCAACTTTTAGGCTCAACGGCATGCGTAACGACTACAGCATCGGCGACGTTGCCGAAATCCTCAAAGTCACCACCCGCACGTTGCGGCACTGGGATGACATTGGGCTGCTCAGCCCACAGTGGCGCACTGGGGGTGATCACCGCCTGTACACCGAAGATGACGTGCAACGCGGGATGGACATCCTGATTTATCGCAGCGTGGGAATTGAACTGAAGGACATCGCAGTGCTTCTCGATGCCCCTTCCTCCGCCACCCTGGCCCGCCTCCGTGCCCAACACGAGGCTTTGCAGAAGCGGCGAGCCGACGTCGATGCCATGTTGTACGCAGTGGAAAGACTAATTGAGGAGACTGAAATGGATAAGAACCTAAGCCCCAGCCAAAAAATGCGCAACCTGGGTGACGCATGGCCCCAATTGCAGGAAGAAGCCCACGAGAAGTGGGGAGACAGCACAGAGTGGGCGGCCAGTGCGGCCGTCGCGGAATCGATGGGAAAGAAGGACTGGGAGGAATTCTCCGTGGAGCATGAACACTTTGCGGCCGAGCTAGAGGAGGCCGCGAAAGCGGGACTTGAGGCAGGCAGCGAGGAGGCGAAGGAGATCGTCGACAAGCACCGTGCCCTCATCGCCCAGTGGTACCCGGTGTCGAGGTCCAAGCAAGTGCTCCTGGCGCGCCTGTATTGCGAGGATCCGCGCTTCGATGAGACCTACCGTGGCAACGCCGACTACCTGCGCCAGCTGATCGAGGCTCAAGCCCAAGCAGAAGGGCTAGATCTGGATAATCTCGTGTGGGACTAATGTGTTCACAGCGCACGTCCAGACTCCGCTCAGTACCCTGGGAAGGCGTAGTGCAATACTTCTCACTTTGAATGAGAAACCCCCACGCCACCTAGGTATAGGAACAGCGGAGAAAGGACCAAAGCGGGACCATGGATGATTCAAAGGACGTCAAGGTACTTGTCGTCGATGACGAGCCCAATATCGTTGAACTACTTACTGTCTCCCTGAAGTTTCAGGGCTTCGATGTACACAGCGCCAACTCCGGCAACGAGGCTCTGCGCATCGCGCGTGAGATCAATCCCGACGCCTACATTATGGACGTCATGATGCCGGGCATGGACGGTTTTGAGCTGCTGGGCAAGCTGCGCGCAGAAGGCCTCGACGGCCCCGTCCTCTACCTCACCGCTAAGGACAGCGTGGATCAGCGCATCCATGGCTTGACCATCGGTGCGGATGATTACGTCACCAAACCCTTCAGCCTGGAGGAGGTCATCACCCGCCTGCGCGTGATCCTGCGCCGCGGCAATGCGGTGGATGATCAGGATGGCAGCGCCACCATGACCTATGCCGACCTCACTCTCAACGATGACACCCATGAGGTCACCAAGGCCGGGGAGATCGTGGAGCTTTCGCCCACCGAGTTCAACCTGCTGCGCTACCTCATGCAAAACCGTGAGGTGGTGCTGTCCAAGTCCAAGATTCTGGACAACGTCTGGCACTACGATTTCGGCGGCGATGGCAACGTGGTCGAGTCCTACATCTCCTACCTGCGCCGCAAGATTGATACCGGCGATACACCGCTGATCCACACCGTCCGCGGCGTTGGTTATGTGCTGCGCACACCGCGCACGTAGGCTCATCCACTATGAGCGAATCCCCCGCGAACACTCAGGGCTCGGATTCTGGATCCTCTTTGGTGCGGAATAGCGCCCTGCGCCGGCGCATGCAACGTCCTAAAGCGCTGCCCCTGCGCACGTGGCTGCTCGTCCTCATGGTTCTGGTTTCGGGCTTGGGCCTGGCTATGTCCTCCCTGGCGGTGTCGTCGATCATGCGCAATGTGCTCTACACCCGCGTGGACACTGAGCTCAATGACGCGATTGGCTCCTGGGCCAGCAACCTCGACGCGGCCTTTTATACCCCGCAGGACGGAAGCCGCCGACCCCCGACGGACTATGTAGCACTGGCGTACTATCCCGATGGTTCCGTGGTGACCACGCGGCCGATGGCGGCGTTGCCGGATGCCCGCTCGGTGGTCGTCGGCGGCGAGCCCACGAGTGTCCGCTCGGTTCAAGGCGAAACCGAATGGCGGGCCGTGGCGAAGCTCAAATCGGATGGTTCCGTGGTCGTCGTGGCCAAAGACATGACGACGGAGAACTCCATCCTTAAAGGCCTGGCCATTGTCCAGGTCATTATCGCGGCGTTGGTCATGCTCATCATCGCGTTGGTGGGTATGTGGCTCATCCACAGAGCCTTGCGTCCGCTGCGCGTGGTGGAGAAAACTGCTTCCCAAATCGCGGCGGGCAACCTGGATAAACGCGTGCCGGAGTGGCCGCTGCACACCGAGGTGGGGCAGCTCGCCGCAGCGCTCAACGTCATGTTGACACAATTGCAAAACTCCGTGCTCCATGCGCAGGAGAAGGAGCAACAGATGCGCCGCTTCGTCGGCGATGCCTCCCATGAGCTTCGCACCCCACTGACCAGCCTGCGCGGCTATACGGAGCTGTACCGTTCGGGGGCAACCCAAGACCCGGAGTTTGTCTTCAGCAAGATCGATGCCGAGTCACAGCGCATGTCGTTGCTGGTGGAGGACCTGCTGGCGCTGACCCGTGCGGAGGGTTCGCGTTTGGATATGCGCGAGGTGGACATGTTGGAGCTCGTGCTCTCTGTGGGTTCTTCGGCGCGCGCGGCTTTTTCTGGCCGCACCATCAACGTCAACAACGAAGCCTCCGGGATTCCAATGGTCAACGGAGACCCGGACCGCTTGCACCAGGTATTGCTTAACCTGGTGTCCAACGGCATCCGCCACGGCGGTGATGAGGCGTCGGTGACGCTGACGTTGCGGGATGACGAGGAGCACGTGCTTATCGACGTTGCCGATGACGGCAAGGGCATCTCCCCCGAAGATGCAGCCCACATCTTTGAGCGCTTTTACCGTGCTGATACCTCACGAACCCGCGATACGGGTGGCTCGGGCCTGGGCTTGGCCATTGTGAAGTCTCTCGTGGAGCAGCACGGCGGTTCGATTTCCGTGGATTCGGAGCTGGGCCGCGGCTCGGTGTTTACCGTCCAGCTGCCCAAGGCGGCAGCTAGTTCCTAGCTGCCGGAAGGTAGCAGTCAGCTCTTAGTTGTCGCGGCGGCCGTCCTCATCCGTGCCGAGGTGCTGGCGGATACGCGCGGCGGCCTCGTCCATGGCGGCGGGGTCGGTGGCGTCGGCAGCGAAGGCCTTGGCAAAGTCGTAGTCTTCCATCTTCTCGGTGGGGAAGAGGTGGATGTGGGTGTGGGGAACGTCGAAGCCGGCGATGATGTAGCCGGTACGTGGGGTGTCGAAAGCCGTCTTGATGGCGCCACCGATTTCCAGAGCGATGGCGTTGAGGTGTGCCCAGGTTTCAGGATCGAGGTCAGTCCACTTATCTACTTCCTCGACCGGCACCACCAAGGTGTGGCCGTAGCGCAGCGGCTCGATGGACAAAAACGCCACGCATTTCTCGTCGCGGTAGACAAAGCGAGCAGGCAGCTCGCCCTCGATGATCTTTGTAAATACTGAAGACATGGCCCCTAGGCTACCGCCAGTTAAGATAGACGGCATGCGCATTCTCGTTATCGGTTCGGGCGGCCGCGAACACGCCCTGCTTACTGGCCTGAAAGCTGACCCCACTGTTACCGATCTGCACATCGCACCGGGCTCCCCGGCCCATGCGAAGCAGGCCACCGTCCACCCAGAGTATTCCCAGGTGGATGATCCTGCGCGCATGGTTGAACTAGCCGTGGACATCGCCGCTGACCTCGTCGTCATCGGGCCGGAGGTACCGCTGGTGAAAGGCGTGGCGGATGCCCTGCGTGAGCGCGGCATTGCGGTCTTCGGGCCGTCGGCAAGCGCGGCGCAAATCGAGGGTTCCAAGGCCTTTGCCAAGGACGTCATGGCGGCCGCCGGCGTGCGCACCGCCCGCGCAGAGCAGCTCGCCCCTGGCGCAAGTGATGCGGACATTGAGGCCGCGCTCGACCGCTTCGGCCCGCACTTCGTGGTCAAGGACGATGGCCTAGCAGGCGGCAAGGGCGTGGTGGTGACCGAATCCCGCGAGGAAGCCCGCGCGCACGTCGATGCCGTCCATGCAGCCGGCAACCCGGTGCTGCTCGAGTCTTTCCTCGACGGCCCCGAGGTTTCCCTGTTCTGCCTCGTGGATGGTGAGACCGTCGTGCCGCTGCTGCCGGCGCAGGACCACAAGCGCGCCTATGACAACGATGAAGGCCCCAACACCGGCGGCATGGGCGCCTACACCCCGCTGCCGTGGCTGCCTGCCGACGGTACCCAGCGCATCGTCGACGAAGTCTGCGTCCCCGTGGCCAAGGAAATGGTCAAGCGCGGCACGCCGTACACCGGGCTGCTGTATGCGGGTTTGGCCTGGGGCAAGGAAGGTCCGGCCGTCGTCGAATTCAATTGCCGCTTCGGTGACCCGGAAACGCAGGCGGTGCTCGCTCTGCTGAAGTCCCCGCTGGGAGAGGTCCTGAACGCCACTGCGACCGGGCGGCTGGCATCACTTGCGCCGCTGGAGTGGGAGGAAGGCTACGCGGTCACCGTGGTACTGGCCGCCGAGGGTTACCCGGCTTCCCCGCGCAAGGGTGATCCGATCACCTCGCCGGAGCTTGATGATCCCACCCGCGTCCTCCACGCTGGCACCACCACGGGGGAGGGCGGATACGTATCCAACGGTGGTCGTGTCCTCAACGTCCTCGGCCGCGGTGCCACCTTGGCCGACGCCCGCGCCGCCGCCTACGAGGTGCTCGACGGCATCAAGCTGGAGGGCAGCTTCTTCCGCAAGGACATTGCGTTGCCAGCGGAAAAGGGCCAGATCAGCATCTAATCCGCTGATAATGCCTCCTTTGGGGCGAGGCGTGGAATAATGAGCGACGTGGCTGAAAAGAAGAACATTTCCAACGTCCTGTCCGCTCGATACGCCTCCCCAGAGATGGCTGAAATCTGGTCCCCAGAACACAAGATCATTCTGGAGCGCCAGCTGTGGATCGCGGTGATGAAGGCGCAGAAGGATCTCGGCGTCGATATTCCCGCCCAGGCCATCGCCGCCTATGAGGCGCAGGTAGAGAACGTGGACCTTGCCTCGATTGCCCAGCGTGAGCGCGTCACGCGTCACGACGTCAAGGCACGCATCGAGGAATTCAACGCTCTGGCCGGCTGCGAGCACATCCACAAGGGAATGACCTCGCGCGACCTGACGGAAAACGTCGAGCAGCTGCAGATTCTGCGTTCCTTAGAGCTGGTGCGCAATAAGGCCATCGCGGTGGTCTCGCGCATTGGTGAGCACGCCGCGCAGTACCAGACGCTGGTGATGGCAGGCCGCTCCCACAACGTTGCTGCGCAGGCGACGACCTTGGGCAAGCGCTTCGCCTCGGCTGCCGACGAGCTCCTGCTCGGCATCGAGCGCGTGGAATCCCTGTTGAGCCGCTACCCGCTGCGCGGCATCAAGGGCCCGATGGGCACCTCGCAGGACATGCTCGACCTCATGGGAGGCTCCGAGGACAAGCTCGCCGCGCTGGAGACGCGCATTGCGGATCACCTGGGCTTCTCCCGCGTGTTCAACTCGGTGGGCCAGGTTTACCCGCGCTCCCTCGACTTCGATGCTGTGTCTGCGCTCGTTGAGCTGGGTGCTGCGCCCTCCTCGCTGGCCACAACCATCCGCCTGATGGCCGGCAACGAGACCGTGACTGAAGGTTTCAAGGAAGGCCAGGTTGGATCCTCCGCGATGCCGCACAAGATGAACGCCCGCTCCTGCGAGCGCGTGTGCGGTTTCCAGGTAATCCTGCGCGGCTACCTCACCATGGTGGCGGATCTGTCCGGCCAGCAGTGGAACGAGGGCGACGTGTTCTGCTCGGTGGTCCGCCGCGTGGCACTGCCGGATGCCTTCTTCGCCATTGACGGTATGTTTGAAACCTTCCTCACCGTGCTCGCGGAATTCGGTGCCTTCCCGGCGATGATCGACCGCGAACTGGAGCGTTACCTGCCCTTCCTTGCCACCACCCGCATCCTCATGGCGGCGGTGCGCGCGGGCGTGGGCCGCGAAACCGCGCACGAGGTCATCAAGGAAAACGCCGTCGCCGTGGCGCTCAACATGCGTGAGAATGGCGGGGAGCAGGATCTGATCGAGCGCCTAGCTGCCGACGAGCGCCTGCCGCTCGATGCCGCCGCCCTCGAGGCCGCGCTGTCGGACAAGCACGCTTTCATCGGCGCTGCCGAATCGCAGGTGAGCCAGATTCTGGGCCGCATCAAGGCGATTGCTGATCAGCACCCGCAGGCCGCCGCCTACACCCCGGGCGAAATCCTTTAGTTTCACCCCTTGGCGGTACGTTTCGATCAATTAAGGTTGCCAGCTCTTCAATTTTCTAGCCCCTATTTGATCGAAACGACCTCCCATCGGCGGCCGGACAACCCGGCACTAGCTCTTAGGCCATTCCAGGGATGCGCAGCACCGGCAGCTCGAAGCCGCCGAGGGATTTGCCGTTGGTAGCAAGGTAGCCGCCGATCATCAGAGCGGTGAGCACCGCCATGATGCCGAGAACCGTAGCACCCGTGGACGAGGTTTGCTGCTGCGTCGTCTTGCCCGGGATGGGTAGCTCCGGCACCGGCTGGATACCTTCCTGCGCACCGCGGCTGTGCAGCTCTTCCACGCACTCGGCAAAGGACTGCACCTGCGCTGCGTTGAAGGCATCGACGGCCTCCTTTTCCTGCGCCTGGTTTTCTGCCAGAGCGGCGCGCAGCTTAGGGCTGAAATCGCTACCCGTAGACAACAACGGTGCCGGTCCCTTCTCAGTCCGGGACTTCGCCGCATTGATCGAGTATTCGGCATCCCCTGGCAACAGCACCGATTCATCCTCCACCAGGTCCTCCGGGGCGGACGCGCCGACCATGATGATGACCATATCCGCGCCCGTGTAGCCGGCCTTGCCCAGCGCGGCCACCGTCGCCGCGTAGCCCGGAGCCTTGCTGATATCGCGCGAGGTGTACGCGGAGAAGTCCAGCTTCGGGAACTGCGCTTGAATCTTCTCCGAGGTCGCGCGGATGGTGTTGATGTAGCCCGCCCGGACGTCGCGGGCTAGTGCGCGATCCGTGGCGGACGCCGACATCGTGCACAGCCACTGTCCGTGGGCGGACTCGCGCACGGAGATGTCGGCTGCGTGCGCAGCGGGCACAGACAGGGCGGCGCCCACCAGCGCAGCGGAGGTCAAAAGGGAGGTCAGGCGAGAGTGCACGGGCTTAGCTCCTCGGGATTGGGATGTATCTTGAAGCAGTCTAGACGGGTCTAGAATGTATGTCATGCGTCCAGAACTTTCTTCCTATGCCCACATCGCCTCCGGCAAGGTGCGCGATATCTACGAAATCGATGACAGCACCCTGCTCATGGTGGTCTCCGACCGTATTTCCGCCTATGACCACGCCCTCGAGCCGGCCATCCCCGACAAGGGCCGCGTGCTCACGGCGACGTCGAAGTTCTTCTTCGACGCCATCGACTTCCCCAACCACCTGGCCGGAACGCTCGATGATGAGCGCATCCCCGAGGAAGTCCTCGGTCGCTCAATGGTCGTGCAGAAGCTCGACATGCTTCCCTTCGAATGCGTCGCCCGCGGCTACCTCACCGGCTCCGGACTCAAGGAGTACAAGGCATCCGGCAGCGTGTGCGGAGTCAAGCTGCCGGAAGGGCTGACCGAAGCTTCCCGCCTGCCCGAGCCCATCTTCACCCCAGCCACCAAGGCGGAGCAGGGCGAGCACGATGAAAACGTTTCCTTCGACGTCGTCGTGGACAAGCTCGGCCGCGAACGCGCCGAGGAGCTGCGCGATGCCACCCTGCGCATCTACGCCACGGCCGCCGCGTTGGCGGAGGAGAAGGGCATTATTTTGGCGGATACGAAGTTTGAGTTTGGCGTCGATAAGCACGGCACCCTGGTGCTGGCCGATGAAGTCCTCACCCCGGACTCCTCGCGCTACTGGCCGGCCGACACCTATGAGGAAGGCAAGGTCCAGCCTTCCTTCGATAAGCAGTACGTGCGCGATTGGCTCACTAATTCCGGCTGGGACAAGGAGTCCACGCCGCCGCGCTTGCCGGACGACGTTGTCCAGGCCACCCGCGCGCGCTATGTTGAGGCCTTTGAGCGCCTGTCCGGAACCACCTTTTAAGGAGGCTGAATGAACGCACCGATTGCTGCTAAGCGCCCCATTACGCGAGAGTTTCACGGCCGCAGCTTCGTCGATGACTACGAGTGGCTGCGTGAGAAAGACACCCCGGAGACCCGCGAATACCTCGAGGCCGAAAACGCCTACACTCAAGAGCGCACTGCGCACCTGGAGACCTTGACGGAGAACATCTTCACCGAGGTCAAGTCCCGCATCAAGCAGACGGACATGTCCGTGCCCCAGCGTCGCGGCAAGTACTGGTACTACGGCCGCACCGAGGAAGGTAAGGAGTACGGCTATAGCTGCCGCATCCCGGTGTCGGAAGGCTCCGATCCGTGGACCCCGCCGACCATCCCGGAGACGGGGGCACCGGAAGGGGAGCAGGTGCTTCTCGACGTCAACGCGCTCGCCGAAGGCCACGACTTCTTCGCTCTGGGTGCGTCCACGGTGAGCGATTCCGGTGACCTGTTGGCCTATTCGGTCGACGTGGCCGGTGATGAGCGCTTTGAGCTCTTCATCAAGGACCTGCGCACGGGCGAGCTGTTGGAGGACCGCCTGGAAGGTATCTTCTACGGTGCAACGTGGGTGGGGGAGGAGTTCATCTTCTACACCACCGTGGATGATGCGTGGCGCCCGGATACGGTGTGGCGCCATCGCGTGGGCACCCCGCAGTCGGAGGACGTCGTGGTCATGCGTGAGGAGGATTCGCGTTTCGGCATCGGCGTGGGCACGACCCGCAGCGAGAAGTACATCATGATCGTGTCGAGCTCGAAGATGACGAGTGAGGCATGGGTACTCGAGCAGGACAACCCGGAGGGTGAGTTCCGCTGTTTGTGGGCGCGCGAGTCCGGAGTGGACTACGACGTCGACCACGCCGTGGTGGCAGGAACCGACTACTGGGTGGTCACGCACAACGCCACCGGCCCCAACTTTGCGTTGGGCTACTGTCCGGTCACTGATGATCTGCCAGCCCTGCGCGAACTCACCGTCCTCATGCCACACGATGACACAGTGCGCATTGAGGGCGTGGATTGTTACCGCGACCAGATCGTCGTGGGCTATCGCCGCGGCGGTATTGGTCGTGCGGCGGTGATGGACGTGCGGGAGGGCTGGGCGCGCTTCAGCGAGCTCCACTTCAACGAGGAGCTTTACACCGTTGGCGTGGCCGGTAACCCCGAGTGGGACGCGCCGGTGCTGCGCGTGAGCTATACCTCCTTCATCCAGCCGGCCCAGCTCTTTGATTACCGCGTGGCGACCGGCGAGTACACGCTGCTCAAGGAACAGGAAGTACCAGGCGGCTATGACAAAGACGAATACGTGGCCTACCGCGTCTGGTCTGAAGCACCCGATGGGACGAAGGTGCCGGTGTCCATCGTGCACCGCGCGGACCTGGACCGCACGCAACCGAACCCGACGTTGCTTTATGGCTACGGTTCCTATGAGGCGAATATGGACCCGTACTTCTCGGTCTTCCGTTTGTCTCTCATGGACCGCGGCATGATCTTCGCCATGGCGCACGTTCGCGGTGGCGGCGAGATGGGCCGCAACTGGTACGACGACGGCAAGATGCTGGCCAAGAAAAACACGTTTACGGACTTCATCGCGGTGGCGGATGACCTCATCGCGCGCCGAGTGACCACGCCTTCACAACTTGTTGCTGAAGGTGGCTCGGCCGGTGGCCTGCTCATGGGCGCGGTGGCAAACATGGCGCCGGATAGGTTTAAGGCCATCGAGGCGAACGTGCCCTTCGTCGACCCGCTGACGTCCATTCTCATGCCGGAGCTACCACTCACGGTGGTGGAGTGGGAGGAATGGGGCGACCCGTACCACGATCCGGAGGTCTACGACTACATGGCCTCCTATGCGCCATACGAAAACATCGCTCCGCAGAAATACCCGAATATTCTGGCGTTGACCTCGCTCAATGACACCCGCGTGCTGTATGTTGAGCCGGCGAAGTGGGTGGCCAAGCTGCGTGACGTTGCCACCGGCGGCGAATTCCTCCTCAAGACGGAGATGGCCGCCGGCCACGGTGGTGTGTCCGGACGCTATGCCCAGTGGCGGCAGGCGGCTTTCGAGTACGCGTGGTTGATCAACCAGGCCGCGGGTGTCGAGGCCTAGGGACCACTTACGGCGTGTGGCTCATTAGGCACCCAGCGGCCTAGGCCGCCCATGTGGGGGAGCTCCGAATCTCTCTCAGCGCGCGCCGGGGCGGTGGCTGTGCGATAATTTTCCTTATGCATGGCCACCTTCTGGTTTCGATTTCCAGTATTTTTAATGACACCCGAAGCCAAGCCTCCGATCTGCTCAAGCAGTTCGATAAAGCTGACGTTCCTGTCTCTTTGCTGGTGGCGCCGCACATCGACGGCAATTGGCACCTAGCTAAAGACGCGGCGACGCAATCCTGGCTTCGCGAGCAGGCCGAATCGGGCCGCGTGCTTATTCTCAATGGCTTTGACCAAGCGGTCCAGGGCCGCCGTGCGGAGTTCGCCAACCTGGATGCGCACGAGGCACGTTTGCGCCTCAAGGGCTCGACGCGACAGATGGCCAAGATCGGCTTTGAGCCGACCATCTTTGCACCGCCGCGCTGGCGAATGTCGGAGGGAACACTAGAAGTCCTTCCCGAGTTTGATTTCGACTTTGCCGCCTCCACCCGTGGCATCCACGACCTTCGCACAGGCGAGCTCCACCAAGCCCGCAATCTGTCCTTTGGTGAGGGCTTCGGTTCGGCAAAGTGGTGGCGCCGCAACATCATCCGCGCTGCCGAGCGCTCCGCCCAGCGCGGAAACACCGTGCGCCTATCGATTTCCGGCCGCAACCTCGATGACCGTAAGGTAGTTGCTGATTTCCTTAAGGCCGCCGAGCGCGCCATGGCAGCAGGTGCCCGCCCCGCTGACTATTCCGTTTTCACGCACGCCGAATAGCCCACCAACCTCTTTTTCTTTGGGGTGTGGCCGAATTAGACGCGGTGTAGGTTTGTGAACCCGTCGGGTGTGCTGGCTGCGTGTTTCACGAGCGCAATCCCCGAATTGCGGTAGCGGACGTAGGTTTCAATTGCCCCACCCGCAATCGGAGCGAGAAAAGCCTCTCTTATGAGGGGCTTGACCTGGCTGAGCAGAGACGAACTTAGCGAGTATTCCGGCGTCGCGGGTCAGTGAGTAAGTGGCAGGAAGCTCCGTCAGTAATGCTGGCGGGTGTCCGGCTGCACTGTTTGCGGCGTCTAGCGCGTACTCGGTACTACATGGGGGGTTGGAGGCGCCACGACTCGGTGGCGTTGCGTCAACTTCTACTTGGAAAAGCTAGTTCTGGAAAAGCTAGTTCTTGTGTGTTATGTCCATAGGGTTTTTGGACATGGAGTCCGGTGTCTTTTTGGACACGGAATCCATGGAGGTCTTGGACACT